>VHCO01000041.1 GCA_016871715.1 Verrucomicrobiota bacterium | reverse complement strand
CCAGTCGTTCCAACTGCCGTAGGGCGAGGCGTTGGTTGATGGTATTGTCTTCGGCGACGAGCACGCGCAGGGGGCGGGCAGGGGTGTGGGGTGGGGGGGCGGCGGCCAGGTCGGCCGCAACGGCTTGCGGGGTGGGTGGTTCGGGGCGCGGCGCGGCCATGACGGTGGCCAGGGTGTCGAAGAGGCGAGATTGTTTGGTGGGTTTGATGAGGTAGGCGGCGATACCGGTGGATCGCATGAGTTCGGCGTCCAGGCGATTGCCCAGCGAGGTGAGGAGCACCAGGCGGGTATGATCGAGGGCAGGATCGCTCTTGATGATTTCCGCCACCATCAAGCCATCCAGTTCCGGCATTTGCATGTCGAGGAGGGCGAGGTCGTAGGGGTGCCCGGCGCGCGTGGCGTTTTTGAGGGTGGCGACGGCCTCGACGCCGCCGGCGGCCTCAGCCACGGACATCTTCCAGGCCCCGAGCTGGTGACCCAGGATGCGGCGGTTGGTGGCGTTCTCGTCTACGACCAAGACGCGCAGGCCCGCCAGGCTGCCCCGCTGGGGTTCGGCGGCAACGGTGGCGGAGGGTTGGCTTTCGAAGCGAGCTGAGAAGGCGAAGGTGGAGCCGGAGCCGGGCACACTGCGGACCGTCAGGTGGCCCTCCATCAGCTCGACGATTTGGCGGGAGATGGCCAGGCCTAGACCGGTCCCGCCGTACTTGCGGGTGGTCGAGCCATCGGCTTGGGCGAAGGCTTGGAAGACGCGCCCTTGGTCCTCGGGCCGGATGCCGATGCCCGTGTCACGCACCTCGAAACGGACGGTCACGTGACTCTCGGTCTGCTCGGCGGGCGCGACGCTGAGCTCGACTTCGCCGTGCTGGGTGAACTTGATGGCGTTACCGATGAGGTTGGTGAGGACCTGGCGGAGGCGGCCGGGGTCGCCGCGGAGGTGGTGCGGGGTGGTTTCGTCGAAGGAGACGAGCAGCTCGATGCCTTTGGCGTGAGCGCGTTCGGCGAGCAGTTCGGCGGTCGTCTCCACCGCTTCGCGCAGATCGAACGGGATGCATTCGAGGCGCATGCGGCCGGCTTCGATTTTCGAGAAATCGAGGATTTCGTTGATGATTTCGAGGAGGGCGTCTGCGCTGCGGCGGACGGTCTCGGCGAAGTCGCGTTGTTCGAGGGTCAACTCGCTGTCGAGCAGCAGGCCGCTCATGCCGATGATGGCGTTCATCGGGGTGCGGATCTCGTGGCTCATGTTGGCCAGGAACTCGGACTTGAGCCGAGTCGATTCGAGGGCGGCGTCGCGGGCTTTGGCCAGCGCTTGTTCGGCGGTGATGAGGTCGGTGATGTCTTTCGAGACCCCCAAGGTGCCCAGGATTCTGCCGGTGCGGTCTCGGAACGGGAGCTTCGAGGTCAGGACCCAGGTGACGCTGCCGCCGGGCCAGGTCTCTTTTTCGGTGATGCCGAGGATGGGTTGGCCGGTTTGGAGGATGTGTTGTTCGTCCGCGAAGGCGGCCCGGGCATGTTCTTCGCTGAAGAAATCGAAATCGGTCTTGCCCACCAGGTCCTCGGGGTGGGCGACGCCGAACTTCTCGGCCAAGGCGCCGCTGCAGCGGAGGAAGCGGGATTGGGAGTCCTTGAAGTAGATGGCGTCGGGCACGTTATCCAGCAAGGCGCGCAAGAGGTCGCGTTCGTGGGCGAGGGCTTCCTCCATGCGCTGGCGGGCGGTCTCGTCCCAGAAGATGCCTTGGACGCCGATGACTTGGCCGGTGGCATCGCGGAGCGGGGCCTTGATGACGTGGACGTAGAGGCTTTCGCCGTCCGGGCGCACGTGTCTTTCGACGGTGTCGAAGAGCTGCCCGGATTCGAGGACGCGGCGGTCGTCTTCTTGGTATTTGCGGGCCAGTTCGGCAGGAAAGAAGTCAAAGTCGTTGTGGCCGAGAATGGCCTCGGGTGGGCGGCCGATGGTTTCGCAGAAGAGACGGTTGACGAAGGTGAAGCGGCCCTGGGTGTCTTTGCGGAAGATGTTCTGCGGGAGGGCCTCGACGAGCGAGTGGTAGAGGACCTCGGAATCCTTGAGGGCTTGCTCGGCCTGCTTGCGGTCGGTGATGTCCGCTACCAGGCCCTCGTAGAAGAGCGGGTTGCCGCCTTCGTCTTTGACCACGCGCGCGTTTTCGGAAATCCAAATCACCCGGCCGTCTTTGCGGTAGACCTGGGACTCGAAGTCGCTGATTTCGCCTCGTTCCTGAATAAGCCGGACGAATTCCGAACGGCGGTGAGGATCGACGTAGAGTTGGTGGCTGATGTCGCTGACGCAGGCGGTGAGTTCCTCGGGTGAATCGTACCCGTAAATGCGGGCGAGCATGGGGTTGGCGGATAGGTAGACGCCCTCGGGGGTGGTCTGGAAGATGCCTTCGCCCACGTTCTCGAAGATGCCGCGGTACTTCTCCTCCGTCTCGCGCAGGGCGGCCTCGGCGGCGAGGTGATCTTGGATGGACTCCTCGAGTCGGCGGAGGTTGCGGCGCAGTTCGAGTTGGGTGACGACTTGGCCGCCGAGGACTTGGAGGGCGGCGAGTTGCTCGGGTTGGAGGTGGCGCGGCACCCGATCGGTCACGCACAACCCGCCGATGACCCACCCGTGCGGGGTAACCAGGGGCATGGCGGCGAAGAAGCGGAAGCCCTCGGGGGCGGTGACGAGCGGGTGCTGGGCATACTGAGGATCGGCGGCCAGATCGGGGACGAGGAAGAGGTGTTTTTGCTCGATGGCGAGCGAGCAGAGGGATTGGTGCCGGGGCAGTTCAGCGACCTCGATGCCGACGCGAGCCTTGAGCCAGACGCGCTCGGCGTCCACGAAGCTAATCACGGCAATGGGGGTCCCGCAAATCTGGGCGGTGAGGCGCGCCAAGTCGTCGAAGGCAGGTTCTGGGGGCGTATCCAGGATCTGATAGGCGCGGAGCGCAGCCAAGCGCTGGGTTTCGTGGGGCGCTTTCAGCGTCGGTTCGGCGGACATCGGTTGCCTTTCATGGGGCTTGGTGAGGATGCGTCGGGGCGCTCAGGCGGCGGCCAGTCGGGCCTCGTTCGGGGAGGCGCCGTTGAGTTGGCGCAGCCACAGTTCGGCCTGAGCCCGGGCGGCGGTCATCTTGGGGTAGCGGATTTCGCGATACCCGGTGACCGCCTCCGGCAGGCGCAGCACCTTCACGAAGGTGGCGTAGGGGCCGGCGCCGAGGGCAGAGTTGAATTGCGGCAACAGCCCGAGGTACCAATCTCGGAACTCGCGTTCGGGGCGGTGCCAGTCCGGCAAGACGCGGCGGAGCCATTTCTGGCGCTTCACGAGGTCGAGCATCCAGTCTCGGGTTTTGAGGTTCCAGGCGAGGTGGCGGCCCCAGAGGGTGAACTGGGGGCGGTTGAGGTGCCGGTACTCGACCCGGTCGCCGCGGGCTGGGTCGATGTCGTAGCGGGCGCGGTCGCGCCGGTGTTTTTCCTCGCTGGTGAGGAGATGGGCGACGTAGATCTCGTCCTTGATCAACATCACTTTGTGCAGGTTCCAGATGACGGCGCGGGTGGCGGCGAACTGGTGTTCGGCGCGGTCGCGTTCGTAGATCTGGTGGACCCAACGCACGTAGGCCCTGGCGTAATCGGGATCCTCGAACTGAATCAGATCGTACACGCGCAGGGCGAAGTCGCGCAGGGACTCGGGACCGATGGCCAGTTGGGCTTGGGCCGGCTCGACCATCTGTCGGTAGGCCGCCGCCCGTTCGGCGCCGCGCGCCCGGTGGCGCGAGAGGAGTGCGACTTTGTCCGCCACGACTTCGGCGAAGGTGTCGGGCTCGCGGAAGGTGCGGGCGGCGGCGTGGACGCTGGGCCGGTCGTGGGCGATGAGTCGACCCACTTGGAAGGCTTGGAGATTGGCCGGGGCGGCGGCGCCCAGGCCGATCTGGATGGCCTGTTCGAGGCTGGCGAGGCTGAGGGGGAGGTAGCCTCGTTGAAAGGCGGTTCCGAGCAGCATGATGTTGGCGTAGAGCTGGGTGCCAAAGAACCGCACGCTCAGATCCGAGAAATTGACGCTGAAGTAATGGCCCGGCCGGAGATGTTTGCGGATGGCGTCTTCGAGTTGCGGCACGTCGAAGTCGGACTTGCCGAGCAAGGCGAGGATGGTCGGGGTCTTGTGGTGGTTGACGACGGCGCTGGTGTAATGGGGACTGCCGACGCGTTGATTGGTCGATGGATCCAGCGCCCGCGCAGCTTCGAGCAGGTCAACGCCCAGCAGCAAATCGGCTTTGCCATAAGGAATCAGGTTCGAGCTGTAGGGTGCCTCGGGCGTGGCGAAGGAGACCATCGAGTACACGCCGCCATTGCGAATGGCGAGGCCTTTCTTGTCGCAGAACTGGACTTGGTACCCCTCGTAGTGGCCGGCGCGCACGAGCACGGCCGTGGCGGTGCCGATTCCCATGCCGCCCACGCCGGCCAAGTAACCATGCCAGACGCGGTCCGGCTTCAGGGGGGGCGGTTCGGACAGTCGGCTGAGATCCAAGGTCTCGAGTGGGGAACGCGGCGGTTGGGTGCGGTGGACGATGACTTCCTCGAACGACGGGCAGGCCTTCACGCGCGGGCCGTCGTGGTCCGTCGAGACGAGGAACCGGGTGCACGCCCCATCGGTGACGCACCAGGAGAGGTCGATCTGGACTTTCGGTCCGTAGGGGGTGGGTTCGAGGGTGAGGCCGGGACAACCGGTGGCCTTGGTGCATTCGAGGCAGTTCTCGCAGACTTCGGGCGTGATGTTGATGTAGCGTTTGGCGGGCAGAAAACCCCGCTGGCGCAACAAGCGGCGTTCCTCGTGGGCGGCTCGACGGTGGAAGGTGATGCCGCATTCCTTGTCGGCCACCACGACTTTGACTCCCGGCTGCAGGATGGCCTTCTCGAGCAGGTGCCGATACGCCTCGGTCTCGGCGGGATTGACCCGAACCAGGGTGGCGCCGCTGCGGACTTGGTCTGTGATGCCCGCCACGACGGCGTCGATATTTTGGGCGAAGGTCTTCTCCCCGAGCAAACCTTCGGCGAGGGCGGGCGTGGTTTGGTGCCCGGTCATGGCCGTGGTTTTGTTATCCAGCAGGATGTAGGTGATGTCCTGGCCTTGTTTGAGCGAATTCGAGATGGCGAGCTGGCCGCTATGGAAGAAGGTCGAGTCGCCCATGAACACGACCTGCTTGTTGCGGATGAACGGGTCGATGCCCGCGCCGGTGCCACCTCCAAGGCCCATGCCGCTGTAGTTGTGCATCAGGTCTTTGGTCGGCTCGAACATCAACATCGTGTAGCAGCCGGTGTCGCCATGAAAGAGCAGATCGACCGGGCCCGTGCCGTGCACGCGTTGCATGTAGAGCGAGTCGCGGAACTGCTTCTTGATCTCGATCAACACGCTGGCGGAGTCGCGGTGTGGGCAACCTGGGCAAAAGGTCGGGGTGCGCGGCACGACCTCGATGCGGGAAGATTTGACCTCGCGGATCAGGTCCAGCTCGCGCTGGATACGGGCTCGGTCGATGCGCCCCTCGAGTTGGGGCCAACTCAGGAACAGCGGCCCGAGCCGATCGATCAGTTTGCTCGGGTTTAAGCCGCGCGTCTCGGGGATGGGCGCCAGGTCGTGAGGGAATTGCTTGCCCCAGACGCGGCTGGGCAGCGCCTGGCGGTCGTCAGTGGGCGCCTGCCGAGCGCGTTGAAGGATTTGGAGCACTTGTTCCTCGAGAAACGGACGTCGTTCTTCGACCACGATCAGGTCGCTTAGTCCGGCGGCGAATTCGGCGACCAACGCTGGATCCAGCGGATAGGTCACCCCCACTTTGAGCAACGGGAACTGCCCGTCCAAGCCCAGTTCGGCCAACGCGTGGCGCAGGTAGGTGTAGGCTGCGGCACAAGTGACGAAGCCCAAGCCTGCGTCAGCCAGGCTGGATTGGGCGGATCGGAAGACGCGGTTGACGCCCAACCGCCGCGCGCTGTTCCAGAGCCGGCCGATACGTTCGCCGATTTGTTGTTCCTTGCGCCAAGTGCGCGGCGGAAGCAGGACGTTGCGTTCGAGGTCGATCGCGGCGGTGTCCAGTTGGGTTGGCTGGCCGGTGTGGAGGGTGGGGAACTGGTTGGGTCGGACAGTGACCGAGCCGCCGCCGTCGGCTTGGTTGGTGGTGACCAGGTAACCTACGTAAAGCTCGCTCTCGCGCGACAACTGGAAGGCGAGGTCGATCCAGTCCTTGAGTTCCTGCGGGTCGCTCGGTTCGAGCAAGGGCATCATGAGATGCTTGGCGAGGAATCGCGAGTCGGCCGGGACTTGGGTCGAGTCGCTCCAGGGATCGTCGCCCAAGACAATGACCGCCCCGCCTTCGGGATGGGCGCCGACCAGGTTGCCTAGGGCGAGCGCGTCGGCGGCCACGTGTACGCCAACGCTTTTCTGGACGGCGATAGCGCGCAGGCCGTGCATTTGTGAGCCGTTGACCATGGCGACGCCGAGGGCTTCGTTGTTCGCGATGGTGGCGCGAATGCCGTGGCTGCGGAGCAGTTCTTGCAGTTCGTTGGCGGTATCGAAGAAACCCGCGACCGGCGAGCCCGGATAGCCGGTCCAGAGGTGGGTACCGCCCGCGGTTTCAAGGCAGCCTTTGGCGAGGAGTTCGTTACCCGTAAAGACTTCCCCGCCAGAAGCTTTCGTGAATCGCGGATCGATTTTCACGGTGCCAGCTTCGCACCCGCTTTCGGCATTGGCAAGCGTTGACTTCTCAGTGGCATACCCTAATGCTTGCCGGTGCCCCGGCTCCGCTTGGCCTCGTGTCCTGGGGAGGTCAGGGAAGCGGCTCGAGTGGCCGCGTTGGGCGTCGGGGTGGATCGCCATGAGATTCGGAGCTCACATGCCCACGGCGGGTGGCGTCTGGCGCGCCCTGGCGCGCGGCGCGGAGATTGGCTGCGAGGTGGTGCAGTTGTTCGTGAAGAACAACATGCAATGGTTCGGTCGGGCCTTGACCGAGCGGGAATTGGCGGCCTACGTGAGCCAGGTGGCGGTGACGCAGTTCAACGCTGTGTTCGGCCATGCGGGTTACCTGATTAATCTCGGGGCGCCCCCTTCGCCCAATCGCGACCGCTCGCTTCAGTCCTTGATTCAGGAACTCGAGTTGGCGGGTGAACTGGGGCTGCCGTTTCTGGTGTTGCATCCGGGGGCTCATCTGGGCCGCGGCGAAGCGGTCGGGTTGCGGAGCATTGCCGCGGGGCTGAATGAGGTTTGTCGGGCCACGCGAAGTCTGTCGGTGCGCCTGGCGCTCGAGAACACGGTGGGGCAGGGGAGTTACCTGGGCGGCGAGTTGGCGCACTTGAAGGCGCTTTACGAGCGCGTGCAGCGCCCCGAGCGGTTGGGAGTGTGCCTGGATACGGCCCACCTGTTCGCAGCGGGATATGACATCCGCACGCGGCGGGGTTGGGACCGAGTCGTGGCTGAGGTCGACGCGGCTGTGGGTCTGGATCAGGTCCTGGCGGTCCACCTCAACGATTCCCGGGGCGCCCTAGGCTCGCGCGTGGATCGGCACGCCGGGATCGGCCAAGGCCAGATCGGGCGCGCGGGCTTCAGGCACATTGTGCGTGACCCGCGCTTCCGCGATTGTCCCGGTTGCCTCGAGACGCCCAAGTCGGCCGATCTCCACGAAGACCTCGAGAACTTGACCATCCTGCGGGCGTTGGTGGGCCGGGATTCCTTCTCATGAAAGCATGGATAATGCCTTTGGTGGGGCTCACCGGCGTTTGCCTGACCCAATCGGTCACGGCAGCGTTGCCCTGCTTCGAGTATCATCGGATCGCCGAGGTCGGCCAAAGCATGGGCCAGACGTCGCTGGTGGACATCGACAAGGACGGCGACCTGGACTGGGTAGTCGGCCAATCGGGGACGATGTGGTGGTTCGAATACGTTGCGCCCGACCGCTGGATTCAGCATGACCTTGGCCGGGGCGCGCGGACCGACGTGGGCGGCTGCGCGTTGGACATCGATGGGGATGGCTGGATCGATGTGGTGGCCGGCACGGCCTGGTATCGTAACCCGCGTCAACCGCGCAGCGAGCCGTTCACCAAGTTCGACAACGGCGCGATCGGTTGCCACGACAACGTCGCGGCAGATATCGATGGCGACGGCAGCCCGGATGTGGTGGCGTGCAGCAACGCCAAGGATCAGGTCCGACTGGTCTGGTACAAGATCCCGCCCGACCCGACTCAGCGGTGGACCGAACATCGCATCGGCGAGGGCATTCACGGGGGTGTGGATCCCAAAGGCACAGGCGATCTCGACGGCGACGGCGATACCGACGTCGTCCGTGGGGATGTATGGTTCGAAAACCTGGACGGCAAAGGAACGCGCTGGCGGGAGCGGAAAGAGCTGACACCCCCTGGCGGGAGCCGACCGGACCGGTTCGGGCTGGCCCTCAAAGCGTGGGTGACAGACTTGGACCAGGACGGCGACCTGGACATTGTCGAGGCGGAGGCGGATTGCGCCGATGGGCGGGTCTTTTGGTTCGAGAATTTGGGCGCTGGCAGGCAGTGGGTTTGCCACCTGGTCTCGGCGAATAGCACTCAGCAGGATTTCCACTCACTTGCGGTGGCGGATTTCGATAACGACGGCGATCCGGACGTGTTTTCCGGCGGTGGGCCGCTGTCGCAGACCACGCACACCTGTTTCATCTGGGAGAACCTCGGCCAAGCCCGCCAGTGGCGGGAACAGGTCATTTTGCAGGGCAAACGCTGCCACGAAGCCAAGGCCGCGGATGTCGACGGCGACGGGGACATTGACATTGCGAGCAAGCCCTGGCGAGGCAACCTGCACTTCTATTTGCGAAACATGCTCAAGGAGGACGCGCAGGGACGATGACCGGGCCGGGCAACGCACGCGGTGCGGCGAACCTCGTCACTTGGCTCCAAGACGGCGCGCTGGGGCAGGTGGAGGTGGACCGGGCTACACCCGGGCGATCGATGGCGCCCAATTCGTCCAGCTCCTGCGGGTCCAGCCCGCCCTGCCGCCGGATGGCTTCGGGGGACTCGAGCTTACGCCAGCCGCCCTGCGACTCGGGCGCAGGGGAATAGGCACGGGCTGCGGCGGACGACTGGACCTTGACATGGACGGGTGTGACTAAGGCAAGTGCTGGCTCCGCACAGGGCCAGCCCGATCATCACGGCGCGAGGCCACAGCCGAAGGGTATGCATTGTATCTGTTGTCTTCGTTTGCCCTGACCGGGTTCGCGTTCGGGTCCAGAGGGCTGCGGGCGGATCTGGCGTGCGACTGGAAGCGGTGCCCGGCTCAGCTCGAACGTCGAGCAAGTAACCGGGCCGGTTAGACAACCGGCGGTACGGCGGTACAGGTACGGGTTTCGCCGGGTCAGTTGCGATGGTCGGCGTCTGGGTCGAGCAAGGGGTGTCGTGCTGTCTGCCAGGGTTTTAATAGGGTTTTAATAGTTGACACCCTGGTTCCGCTGGAGCCTTTCAGCCGGCGCGGATGGTGGAAGGAAGGCGGAATGGAATGGAATGGCGGAAGGGAGACCGGTTGGTTGGCCGCTTGACACCCCTGTTCACTGTTCAGCCGGGTGTCGTGCTATCTGACAGGGTTATAGTAGTTGACACCCCTGGCTACGTTGAGGCTTATCAGCCGGGGCGGATGGGGGAAGGCGGAAGGAAGGGAAGGGGGACTGGGTGGGTGTCCGGCTGAGACGCCTGTTCAGCCGGACCTGTTTCGGGCACGCGTCGGACTTGGGGTCGGGGACGGGCAACTCATGGTGCCTTTATCTCTCAGACCGTCAGACCGGCCAGGGCGGCCAGCCGGCGCAGTTCCGCTTCGATCTCGACCCCTTGGTAGAACCACAGCCAGCCTCTCAACCGCTGGGTCTGGCCTGGGGCGCAGTCCGGGAACTTCGGGTCGGAATGGAGGCAGGGCACGGGTGGATTAGCCCAGGTGTGATCGCACTGTTCCCAGGCGGTGATGATCCAACGGCGGCCATCCTCCGACCGCACGGCGGCGAAGGGGGTGTTGAGCAGCTTGTTCTGGCTAGTTTGGGCGTTGAAACCGGCGGCGCCCTTGAGCATGACACAGTTTTGGATGCGCAATCCGGTGAGGGTCTGTGCCGTGCCGTTGCGCAGCCACAACTCGAAGCGCACTCCCTCGCGACCGGGTACGGCCTGCGCGCCGAAGGCAATGCCGTTGGGCAAGAGGCGCTCGAAATCGAGGGCGCCATCGGTGCGCCGGTTCCATTCCAGGCGCGGGAGTGTCACTTGCTGGGCGGTCCACACGGTGGGGACATGGGTGTGCGCCAGGTAAGTCAGGCCGAGGTTCGACCAGACCGCCTCGGGCACGTCGACGACCACGTAGCTGGCGTCGTCCCAGGGAGTGAACACGCTGAGCTTGGTTTCGCGCTGCGGTTCGAGGGCGCCGTCCAGGAACCCGCTGCGCGGATGACGCCCGCCCGGATAAGGCAGCACGCGCACGGTGGCGCCGGTGAACGAGGGGCGAGTCGCGGGGCCGATGTGGAAGCGCTCCAATGCGGCGTCCACCTCGGCCAACGTCAGGCCGGTGGCCGCGCGGACTTCGGCGGGGGTGTAGCGGTGGTGCCAGACCATGTTCTCGAGCCAATAGCGCAGGTCGGCGTCGTTGGTCGGGGCGCGGTGGTTTGCCCGGAGGACAGCCGAGTCGTCGCGGACGGGCACCTGATCATAGGCTGCGAGGGCTTGTTCGTATTCTGCCAGGGCCTCGGGGGGCAGGAGCGCGCGGCTGCGTTGGATCTCGTCGCGCATTCGGCCGACCAGGAACGCGCGGTCTTCGGCCGGCGCGAGCAACGGTTTACCGGGGATCTCGACGTGCCACGGGGCGGTGTGGGCATAGCGCACGCGGTCGTCGGGGCGATCTTCCCAGCAGCGCACAGCCAGCCAGCCGGATTCGGCCAAGGTCAACTCGGCGCTGAGTGTGTTCTCACAGGCCCCGGCCGGTGTGCGGCGATTCTGAGTGCGCAGGAGTTGGACGGGCACACCGTTGTGTACGAGTTCGGCGAAGGTGAGGGGCTGCTCGCTGACCACGGTACCGGTGAGTTGGAAGGTGGCGCCAGTCTGGGCCTGGAACCGAGCGCCGGGATCGCGCCCGTTCACTTGGGCGAAGAGCATCGGGCCGGTCGTGACGAAGCTGCGGCCGGCGTCGAGTCCGCGCTTCCAGGCCTCGTAGTCGAAGCCGTCCGGCAGGTGGACATAGACGCGCCCGAACCCTAGCGGCACCGGGTGCACGCCGTTGGCCGTGCCGGCGGTTGGGCGGAGGGGAAAGCCGGCGTTGAGCAGGGCGTAGTAGTTGCCGAGGGTGTAGTGGATCCAGCCGCGTTCGTCGGCCGACTGACCGCCGTAGGGCGGGTTGAGGTGCGGGGGTGCCGGTGTGCCCCAGTTGGTGAAGGCGAATTCAGTGCGCCAGAGGTGGTTGTTCGCCAACTCGTAGAGCTGAACGCCCATGACCGGTGGCAGGGCCATCGTCCATGGCCAGTTGTGCTTGTCCAAGTCGAGCAAAGCGCCCTCGGCCTGCGCGCGCTCCGCCACGGTCCGCAGCGGGGGCACGCCCTGGGTGAAGACGCTGGTGTGCCCCAGGACAAAGACCGCGCCGAGCGTGTGCGAGCGTCCGCCGGTCGAGAAGATCTCGTATTCGGTGTTGCGCGGCCAGAACACGTGTGTGCGATCGACCTCGACCAAGGCCGACGGCACGACGCCCCCGAGGTTCTTGTCGCCGGCGGACGGGGCTGTGAACGCGCGGGTGACCCAGTAGGAGAGCGGGAAGGCCACGTTCAAGTCCTCGGCGAGCATCACGGTGGGCAGTTCCTCGAAGGTGCGGTGCACGTGAGTGTCGCCGGAGTACCAACCGCGCGCTGCCAGGTCGATCCAGCGGCGGAGCGGCACGCGCACCTCGACCGGTTCCGCGTCCAGGACCACGGAGTTGGTGGCGGGGAAGTATTCCTTGCCGCGCTCGACCAGCAGGCGGTAACGGCCCGGCGGCAGCTCGGCCGTGAAGGGATGCGCCGAGACCGAGGTATGCCGCTCGATCGAGTTCGGGTTCGCCCGCGCCGCTTTGTCGTATCGCACCGCGGCGCCGCCCGGTGCGAGGGACTCGACATACTCCCAGCGGCCATCTGCGGCCTCGAGATAGACACGCGCAGCCAAGGCTTGGCCCGTTTCCGCGTCGAGCACCCGGCCGGTCAGGCGCACGACGCGGGCAGGCGCCCGTCCAGTGGCCTCGAGTTCGGCACGAGATGTCGCAGCCGGCGCCCCCGGTTTGCTAGGGGTCTGAGCGGCAAGTTGAGGCGCGCCGAGTCCCGCGCTGAGGCCGGCCAGGAGGAGGGTCGTTGGCAGGAAGTGTTTCCGGGACGGAACGGTGTTGGCATGCATGGAGAAGCGTTTACGCCAGGTTGACCGATTCGGCGATACCGAAATTGTTGAGGTCTCGATGAACCGCCAGGGAGGGCCGGCCGATCGGGTCCGGTGACCTGCCTGGTTCGGCACGCCCAGCGGTCGCGCCCTACCGATTCAAGGCCCCGATGCGTACCCGCCAGCTCGGCGTCCACGCCTCCGCAGAAACGACTTGGTGCACCGCCGATGGATCGGGTGGGTGACCAGCCACGCCTTTTCTGGTTGATCCCGCTCGGCAATCCCGGCAGTAAAGCGCCGTGCCATGAAGTCCAGCGCGGGAGCTCATCGGCGGTTGGCACCCGGGATCGCCCGGGTGTGCAACGGCCCGGGCGCAGGCGTGACGACACGCCCAGCGCCGGTGTCGGTCTTGGGGGTTTTGGCGGTGCTTGCCCTGGCTGGCGCGGTAGGTTGCTCGGATCCCGAGCGCGGGACGGTGTTGCGTTTAGCGCACTCGTTGGAGCCGAGTCATCCGGTGCATGCGGCGATGGAGCACCTGGCGGTGCAGGTCGAGGAACGGTCGCGGGGCGCCCTGCGGATCAAGATTTACGCCAGCAGCCAACTGGGCTCGGAACGCGAGACGATCGAGTTGCTGCAACTGGGTGCGATCGACCTGGTGAAGACCTCGACCTCGCCGCTCGAGGGTTTTGTGCCGGGCATGGCAGTGTTTGGCGTGCCGTATGTCTTTCGGGACGCGGCGCACTACTGGCGCGTCCTGGACGGGCCGTTGGGGCGGCAGCTCCTGGATTTGGGTCTGGGGCAGCGGCTCAAGGGGCTGTGCTACTACGACGCCGGCAGCCGCAGCTTCTACACCAAGAACAAGCCTATTCGCACCCCGGCCGATTTGCGGGGCATGAAGATCCGCGTGCAGAACAGCCGGACGGCCATTCGGTTGATCGAGGCGATGGGGGGCGCGGCCACGCCGATTCCCTTTGGCGAACTGTACACCGCCCTGGATCAGGGCGTGGTGGACGGCGCGGAGAACAATCCGCCCAGCTTGCTGACCTCGCGCCACTATGAAGTCTGCAAGTTTTACACGCTCGACGAGCACTCGCGGGTGCCGGACATGGTGTTGATCGGCACGGCGACCTGGGAGCGGTTGACGCCGCAGCAGCGCCAATGGTTGCAGGAGGCGGCTGACAGCTCGAGCCGGTTCCAGCGCGAATTGTGGGGGCACAAGACCCAGGAGACGCTAGCGCAACTCGCCCAAGCCGGCGTGCAGATCATCGAGGCGGACCAGCGCCCGTTCCAAGCGGCGGTGCGGGACCTGCAGGCCGCATTCCGGGGCACCGAGACCGGGCGTTGGATGCAGGCCATTCTCGAGCACCCGTAACCCTTAACCCCCGTACCACGCTGCACCTCGTCATTCGTCTGCGCCACGGTTTGACCCGGCTCCTCGAGGCCGTGGTTGTTCTGCTCATGGGGGGCCTCGTCGTGGATGTGCTATGGCAAGTGACCTCCCGGTATGTGCTGCGGAGTCCCAGTTCTTGGACCGACGAACTGGCCACCTTACTGCTGATTTGGGTGGCCTTGCTCGGGTCGTGCGTGGCGTTCGTGCGACACAGCCATCTGGGCGTCGATTTCTTCGTGGAGAAACTACCCGTGCGGGCTCGAGCGGTGGCGGAGTTGGTGGTTTACGCGGCGATCGGCTTGTTCGCGGCGTCGGTCCTGGTTCTGGGTGGCAGCAAGCTGGTGGCGTTGACGTGGCTCACGGGGCAGGTCTCGCCCGCGCTCGGTGTGAAGATGGGCCACGTGTATCTGGCGCTGCCTATCAGCGGCGCCTTCATCCTTTTCTTCGCCATCGAGTCGGCGATGGAACGGGCCTTGGCGTTCCGCTCGCAAGCGGGCGAGAGGCGGCCGGCGAGCGAGGCCGAGGCCAAGCCCGAGGCGAAGTCATGAACGGCGCCGCCCCAGCCGCCCGGTCCGGAGTGGTTCGGTACGAACCTGAAGACGTGCGCTGATGGACTCCGCGGTGTTGATCTTGGTGCTGACGTTTCTACTGTTGCTGGCGCTGAACGTGCCGGTGGCCGTCGCGATTGGCCTGTCCACGCTCGCGACGGCGGTGCTGGCGATGGGATCGTTCGAGATTGCGGCGGCAACGCTGGCCCAGCGCATGGCCACGGGGGTGAGCAGTTTCTCGCTATTGGCGATCCCGTTCTTTATCTTGTCGGGCCTGCTCATGGGGCAGGGCGGCATTGCCGGGCGCTTGATGGATCTGGCGCGGGCGTTGGTGGGGAGATTTCCGGGGGGGCTCGCGTATGTGAATGTCCTGTCGTGCATGCTATTCGGGGCGGTCAGCGGTTCGGCGGCGGCGGCGGTGTCGTCGATCGGCGGGTTTCTAGTGCCGGAGATGCAGCGCCAGCGTTACCAACGCGAGTTCAGCGTCGCGCTCACCGTCACGGGCGCCACCACCGGCCTGCTGATTCCGCCCAGCAACATCATGATCGTTTACGCACTGGTGTCGGGGGGCGCGGTCTCGATCGCCGCGCTGTTCGCCGCGGGCATCTTACCCGGCATGATCTTCGGCCTGGCCTTAATGGTCGCCGCCGGCGTCCTTTGCCACCGGCGCGGCTACGGCGAGCGGGTGGCGGTTGCTCGCGGGGCGGTCGGCCGGGCGTTTCGACGGGCGTTTCTGAGTCTGCTCCTGATCGTGGTGGTGTTGGGCGGGATTCTGAAGGGGATCTTCACCGCGACGGAAGCGGCGGCGATTGCGGTGGCGTACGCGTTTGTGCTGGCGGTCGTGGTGTATCGAGAAATCGGGTTGCGGGAGGTGCCTCGGCTGCTGCTGCAGGCCGGGGTGACCACGGCCGTGGTGTTCCTGCTCATTGCCACCTCGATGGCGATGTCCTGGATCCTAACGATCGAGGAGATCCCGCAGACCCTGAGCGCGGCGTTGCTGGGCGTGACGGAAAACCGCGTGGCGCTGCTGTTGTTGATCAATCTGTTGTTGCTGGCGGCCGGCACGTTTATGGACATGACGCCCGCGGTGCTGATCTTCACCCCGATCTTGTGGCCGGTGGTGCAGAAGCTGGGGATAGACCCGGTGCACTTCGGCATCATGCTCATCGCGAACCTCTGCATCGGCCTCTGCACGCCGCCGGTGGGGACTTGTCTGTTCGTGGGATGCGGCGTGGGTCGGACCTCGATCTCGCGCGTCACGCCCGCTGCGCTACCGTTCTTCCTGGCCCTGCTCGTGGCGTTGTTGCTGATCACGTATTTGCCCGGCCTTTCCCTCTGGATTCCGCGCGTGTTGGGCGCCCTTTGACCGGCGGGCTGTGGTGCACTACTGTGCGCCCTCGCCGCAGGCGAAATGCATGAGTAAGCAAGGCGTTTTGTTAGTCAACCTGGGGTCGCCCGACTCGCCGTCCGTGTCGGATGTGCGGCGTTACTTGCGCGAGTTCCTGATGGACCCGCGGGTGCTGGACGCGCCCTGGCCGATTCGTTGGGCGGTCGTGAATCTGGCCATTCTGCCGCGTCGGCCGCGGCAATCGGCGGAGGCCTATCATCAGATCTGGACGGCGGAAGGCTCGCCGCTGGTGGTGACGAGTCGGAACGTGCTGGCTGCCCTGCGGCAGCGTGTGCCGATGCCGATCGAGTTGGCCATGCGCTACCAGAATCCTGCGATCCCTTGGGCGATCGATCGGTTAGCCGCGCAGGGGGTCGAGCATCTGTTGCTCATCCCGCTCTTCCCGCATTACGCGATGTCCAGCTACGAAACGGCGGTCGAACGGGTGCGGGCCGTGCTCGCCCGGCGAGCGCCGCGGATGCGGCTCGAGGTGCAACCGCCGTACTATGCGGACCGGGACTACATCGCCGCCCTGGTGGCGAGTGCGGCAGCGGAGCTTGCGACCGACTACGACCATCTCTTGTTCAGTTTTCACGGGTTGCCGGAGCGGCATCTGCGGAAGTCCGATCCGACGGGGCGACATTGCCTCGAGGTGGCTCGCTGCTGCGAGGTCGACAGTCCAGCGCATGCGACCTGCTACCGCGCTCAATGCTTCAAGACTGTGGCCGCCTTTGTGGCTCGGGCTGGGGTGCCCCAGGGGAAGTACTCGGTCGCGTTTCAGTCGCGGCTGGGCCGGGACCCGTGGCTGAGTCCGTACACCGACGTCGAGTTGACGCGACTGGCCCAAGCCGGCGTGCGGCGGCTGTTGGTTTTGTGTCCCGCCTTCGTGTCGGATTGCCTCGAGACCATCGAGGAAATCGGGATGCGCGGTTCCGAGACGTTCCAAGCGGCGGGTGGGCAAGAGCTCGTGCGGATTCCCTGCCTGAACGAACATCCGCTGTGGTTGGCCACGCTCGAGCGGATGGCGCGGGACTTCGCGTCGGCTCACCACGCCACGATCCGGTAGAAATTCCGAGGCGCGTTTGGCTGAGGGCTATCGGTGTAGGTCAGCTCTTTTCCGCTGCCTCTGAAGACGGGACCCAGAGTCCAAGGTCCTGTTAGGCTCGGGGCGCTGAGGACCTGATAGCTTCGGAGGCTCGAGCCGTGCCAGCGCAGGGTGGGGCCGGAGGCCTCGAGCGCTAGGGCGACGGGCATGCGCAGGGCGGCCTCGATCGACTGCGGGTCCAGGCGCTGTTCCTCGCTGACGGCGAAGCTCCCGTGGCGGAGGGCGTGGAGGGCGAGGTAAGGCATGTCGAGCGTCAGCCGGGCGGGCGGATTGACGATCTCGAGATGGCCCATGTTGACCTGCTCGCCACAAACCGGGCAAGTGACGAGCCCGCGGAGCAGATGATCCAGGGCATGGATGCCGGCGGTGGCCGTTCGCGGCAGGGCGTCGATCTGTTGCCACAGGGCACGTGCCAGGGCGAAGCCGTCGGGCACGCCGTCTTGGTTGCTGTCCGGCACAGCCGGGTCCGAGTGGAAGTGTTTCTCCTGGTCATCGGTGAGGCCGTCGTCGTCGGTGTCGTTGGGGCCTTTGGGGATATGGCGCGGGCCGGGAGAGCGGAGGGTAGCGGCGAGTAGGTGGACGTCGAGCCGGTGTTGGCCGTGGACGTCTCCGGCGAACGAGAAGCTGCCTTGTTCGAGGTAATGCAGGGCGATGTACGGGACTTCGACGTAGAGCTGGGCCAACGGATTGCCCACCACCAGGTGTCCCATATTGACCGTGGTTCCGCAGACCGCGCTGTGTTCAAGTCCCTTGAGCTGGAAGTCGAGCCGGTAGGTCTGGATCTTCGATGGGCCGGCTGGGAGGGCGTCGATCTGGCTCGCCAACGCGTGGGCCAGTTCGATGCCGTCGAGAATCTGGTTCCCGTTCGAGTCTGGTAGTTCGGGGTCCTGGCCCAGGTCCCGCTCTTCGGCATGGGAGAGTCGGTCGCCGTCGGTGTCTGTTCTGGCGGGCTCGGGGAGGAGATGGCCCGTGCCGTCTGAGGTTAGGGCGGTTTTGAGCAAAAGGACATTCAGTCGGCCGGAGTGTTCACTGCCCGAGAAGGCGAAGCTGCCATGTTCCAGGTAGTGTTTGCCGATGAAAGGCAGGCCGAAGGACTGACGTTCGAGGGGGTTGACGATCTCTAGAGCGGTTTACCGATCGCAGGGTACACTTAGGGCCTCGGCGGGCTTGTTTCAAGCGTGAACTGGCTCGCTTGACTTCCCGATTGCCCCAAGACGGCGCATCGAGCGATTGACATTGGCGAGCTAAAGTGCTCCGCGCTGAGTTCGTCATGAACGCGGACTGCTGCTGCTCACTCCGGGGCGGGTTGATCGATGTCGGCACCGCTCAAGGCCAGCGCTGCCGCAGCCGGGTCTTAGGCCTCCGAATGGATTGACCAGCCAGGCGAGGATTGTCCACTGGGCGCAAGCCCGTGGGAAGCGGGAGAAACATGAGAGGAGGGGGGCAGAAACATGGGGAGAGAAACATGGGGAGGGGCAGAAACATGGGCAGGGGGCAGAAACATGGGGGAGGGGCAGAGACGTGGTGAGTGTGGAGAGAAGAAAACCGCTTCCACCGCCGTCTGCCCCGGGTCGGCTTCGATGCCCTGCAACCGCATTGCCACCCCGGCCACGGGGCGACCATTTCCAGTCGCTCGGCCTTTCGGGGTGGAGCGTTGCTGGAAGAGAGGTCCCGGAGGCGATCGAGCCCCGGGTCAGTTCCTGCGCTTATCCCACCCCCACGCGCCAAGATCGGTGGCAAGATCCCATGAGTTGGGTCTCCGGTTGCGACACCTCCGTCGGCCAACGGCGGCCCTGGGCAATGGTGATGGCTGCCTCCTCTACCCGCCCCGGCGCGATCCCAACAAGGCCACCGCTCCGTGCCTGGACGCGTCGATCAACTCGAGTCGGTGGGTGATTCTGCGCGGCGGCATCGAGGACTACGAGTAGTTCTGGCTCCTGAACCAGGAGATCAACCGCGTGCGCGGCGTTACGGGCCAAACGACGTTGGCTCAGGCGGCCCAGGAACTCCTGCGCGTGTCGCCGGAGGTCTCCCAGGACCTCACATACCGTTGTGGCCCTCTGACCGGCACTGCTTGAGGTTGCGACCGCCGTTCGGCGCTCGCGGGCGGCCGCCGACCAGGCGCTTGGAAGGGCACGATTCTGGCCGGTTTCGCCTGGCGCCCGGCCAAGCTCGACCGGGAATTGACAGCGAGGTCCGCGTGAGGTATTACCTTCGGGTATGACGCAGACCGCCACAACTGTCAGTGTCAAAATCCCGGCGCGGATTCTCGCCCGCATCCCAAAGGCGGGCAACGGCCGGAGCCGGTTTATCGTCCAGGCGCTGGAGGAGAAGCTCGCTGGGCAGAAGGCCCCCGAATGGAAACCGAGCACCCAGCGCGGACGCCGCCTGGCCGCCCTGCTCAAACGCGGCGAATCGGAGCGGCTCCCGTTGCTCGACGACGGGGACTTTGAGCGCGAATTGCGGGCGCGCCGCGGGAGGTTTGCCTGAAAACCTCTCTCGACTCCGGCGTGTTGCTGGCGGCGTGGCGCAGTGAATCACGGGCTGCCGCGGCGTTGTCCCTTCTGGCCGACGATGCCCGCGTGTTTTACAGTTCGCAGATGGTGCGTCTGGAATTGCTGCCCAAGCCGCGCTTTGAAAAGTGCCGGGCCGAAGTCGCCTTCTACGAACACCATTTTGGGGAGGTGGCGGCCTGCGAGCCGCTGAGCGAAACCTTGGGCCAGGAAGCCGAAAAGCTGGCCGCATGCTACGGTCTGGCAGGCGCCGATGCGCTGCAAGTGGCGGCCGCCATCCGGCAGGGCGTGGAAGAGTTCTACACCACTGAGAAGCCCGGCAAACCGCTGTTTCGGGTGAAGGAACTGAAGGTCATCTCCCTGCAGGCACTGCCCGCGCCCAAGCCGTAAAGGCCCGGCCGGGGCGCCGGGGCCGGTGTCCATTCTTCGCCGAAGCCGGTGAGAATCGTGAGGTCCACGTCTTGCGTGAGACGGGGGTTGCCCCAACGCTGAACGGCAACACCGCCGATGAAGCAAAACTTCCAGCCGCGTTGCTTGTAGAAATCCTGCAATTCAGCGGCTGCGGCGAGTACGCCTGGAAGTTGGATCATGCGCGGGAAAGTCCGTGGAAAAGCGCCTGCTGCTCGACAAGGCCTGACCAGTCGGGACGCTCGCGCCAGCTCTGGACGGCGCCAAGGGAATGAAGGGAATGAACGATCTGGCGAGCGCGCTCCTCCGTCATTGCCGCGAGTTCCTGGGCGCGGACAATCTCACGCATTGCCTATGGCACGGAGGCTCGGCGGTAAAGACCTCTGGGTTAGGTTGGTGTCTGTCGAGTTCATCTCGCACCTACTACGGCTCAAACCTGGTCGAATGGAGAGCACTTTCTCCAACCCCAACAACCCCAAAAACCCAAGAATCTAAATGAAGTTACCGTGGTGCAGGGACAATTCTGACCCGTTTCGCCTTGAATGGTCACATTGGGCCAGCCACACTTCAGCCCAGTCCAAGAAGCAAATGCCCATGAGTCGTGCGGCGGTTATTGTGGTCGCGCTGGCGAACTTGCCCCTTGCAGCAGGAGACAACCTGCCGTTGCCGCCCGGCAAAGCAGAAACTCCCGAAACCCGAACCCTGACCCCGGTCGAAGCAGTCGCCGTGCTGCAGCGAGACTGGCTGTTCCAGGCGATGGGCCAACCGCTCCTGGATCGGACGGCTGCGGAAATCGGCTGGACGCGGGAATTGGCGGACCGTTTGTCGCGGTCCGGGCGGGCTCCGGACCTGACGCGGGAGATGAGGGACCTGGAGGAATTGGAATCGCGGCTGGGAGAATTGCGTGACCGGCCGCTGACGGCAGCGTCGACCACCTCTCCTGAGACCTCCGCAACCGTGCCGAGTTGGATCTGGTATCCCGAAGGGCGGCCGGTGGAGGATGCGCCGGCCCAATTGCGGTGGTTTCGCCGTCGCTTTGAACTGCCGGCTGCCGCTCAGTCGGCTGTGTTGCGTGTGGCGGCCGACGATGCCTGCGAAGTCTTCGTCAACGGCAGCCGCGTGGGCGGCAACGAGACGTGGCAACGGACGGCAGCGTTCGACGTGGGGACATGGCTCAAGGTCGGCACCAACCTGTTGGCGGTGCGAGCCGAGAACCGCCCAGCGCCGACGAAGAACCCGGCCGGACTTCTCGCACGACTGGCCGTGACCCTCCCCGACGGCACGCTGCGGATCGTTGTATCCGACGGGGTGTGGCGGGCGGAGAAGACCCTGCAACCCGGTTGGGAGCAAGCGGCGTTCGACGATTCCGGCTGGCCGCCTGCCCTCATCGCCGCGCCGTTGGGCGGCGGGCCTTGGGGAAACATCGCCGGTCTGGGTCCGGCCGACTTACGGGAAGATCCGGTCGCCGCGTATGCCGCCGCGGACCCGGCCGCGAAGGAACTGTATTTCGCGGTCCGCCGCATCAAGCGCGAGATTTTCTTCGCCAATCCGTTGCTCGATTTCACGCAACTGATGTTTATCGATCAGCCGCTGCCCCAGGGACCGGAATCCCGGCATGAAGCCATCCACCGGATGGGCATCATGGCCTCGCCGGGAGGGCGACTGCTCGTGCTCGACGGACTGCATCCAGGCGGTACCCCGCGCCAATTGGCGCCGCAAGGAAGGCCCGGCAGCTTCTGGCGGCCCGACTTGTCGTTCGATGCAAGAAAGGCCTTGTTCTGCTTCAAACCCCACGACGAACCGAGCTTTCACCTGTACGAGATGAACCTGGACGGCAGTGGCGGGCGGCAGCTCACCGACAGCCCGTACGACGACATCGACCCCATCTACCTGCCTGACGGTCACATCCTCTTCACGACCACCCGCGGGAACTCGTACGTTCGCTGCGGACCCTTCATCTACTCTTACATCCTCGCCCGCTGCGACGCCGACGGCAGCAACGTCTACTTGGTCAGCTACAACGGCGAACCGGATTTCGTCCCCGCCCTGCTGAACGACGGCCGCGTGATCTATTCGCGGTGGGAGTACACCGACAAACCGCTGTGGAGGCTGCAGAAACTGTGGACCACCAACCAGGACGGCACGGGCACAGCTCACTTCTGGGGGAACCAGTCCGTCTGGCCCGATCATCTGTCGGAACCGCGGGCGATTCCGGGCAGTCGCCGAGTCATGTTCTCCGGAGTGGGACATCACGACTGGTGGTCCGGTTCGATCGGGATTATCGACCCCAGCCAGGGCCGCGATTACCCCCACGGCCTGACGAAGGTCACGGTCGACTTGCCGTGGCCGGAAGTCAGTCCGCCGCCGCAAGACACGCCGGAAGCGGCCAACTACCACGCCTCGGGCCACTTTACCGGCTACAAGACGGCCTATCCGCTCTCCGATGAGGACTTCCTGGTTTCGGCTCGCGGCTGGGGCGACAAGTTCCGCCTGTACCTGATGGACATCTACGGGAACCGCGATCTGATCTACGAGGGGGTGCATAACGTCTGGCACGCCCTCCCTGTGCGGCCGCGGATTGCGCCGCCGCAGCAACCGGACCAGGTGGCTTGGCCCGGCACGGGGAAAGACCGCAAGCCGGTCGAGCCGGGCGTGTTCTTCAGTTCCGACGTGTACCAGGGCGTGCCCGAATTGCCCCGTGGGGCCGTCAAGTACCTGCGGGTCTTCCAACTGGACTACAAGACCTACTCGACCTGGAACAAGACCTATCGCCACTCCGGGCCATCCGTCTCGATCGTCCAGGAAGAGGGCGTCAAACGCATCCTGTCGGAGGTTCCCGTCGAAAGGGATGGGTCGATGTACTTCGAGGCCCCGGCGGGGCTCGCGTTGTACTTCCAACTGCTAGATGCGGACCGCCGTTGTCTACAAACGATGCGGAGCTTCACGGGCTTGATGCCCGGGGAACGACGGGGCTGCGTGGGGTGCCACGAAATGCACACCACGACCCCCGCTCCGAGCAGCGCCTTGGCCCTGCAGCGGCCGCCCACGCGGCTGAGCCCGCCGCCCTGGGGCACGCAGAGCATCAGTTACGAGCGATTTGCCCAACCTGTGCTCGACCGCTATTGCGTGAAGTGTCACGCAGGCACGGCGGAGGCTCCAGCCGAACCTAACCTGGTCCTGCGGCCCGGCCACAGCCTGTTTAAGGAACCTTACCTGACCCTGGTCGGGCCCGCCGGTTGGGGCAACCCGGTCCCGGCAGGCCGGCCCGGTTACGGCATCGCCAACGCGATCCCGGTCGAAAGCGCTTATGGACAGAACGATCCGAACGCACTGACCACGCTGCCCCCGATGACATACCTGTCGTGCAAGAGCCGGCTGATCGACCTGGCCGCCAGCGGCCAACACTACGGCGTGAAGGCCGACCCCGAGAGCCTGCACCGATTGATCGCCTGGATTGACGCCTGCTGCCCTTTCCGCGGTGAAGAGGAAATCCGCGCCTTGGACGACCCGGAGTTCCCCGGTATCGAACGGCTCCCCATTCGCCCCCGAGTCGCCACAGCCCCGGTCATCGAACGGCCGTGACTTCGGTTCGTTCCCTCGACTGCCGCATGCATGAATGCCGCCGGCTTGCCCGGCGGAGCCTCACGCTCCCCGTGAGTGCTTGGTGCTTCAGATGAGGCCATGAGGGATGCCAGCCACGGAGTCAGGTTGCGGTTGGGTGGTTTGCCGACCGTGTGAGCGAGCGAAGCGGATTGAGATTAGGAGGACCAGAAGGACCAAAAGGAGTTGCCTCGCCGGATGAGTCCACGTATTCTCCGCGCCGTGACGGTCCGGAGCTGCACTTTGTGCTGCGTTTAAGCGGGAGGCTTGGCGCTGCGCTGCGAAAAAGTGTTGCAGTACGGTCACAAGCGTCAGGTTTATGGAGGTCTATGGGCCTCTATGGCTTGCGTAAGTGGTTGCTGCGCGGTTAGCTCAGAGGTAGAGCACTTCCTTGACACGGAAGGGGTCAGAGGTTCAAGTCCTCTATCGCGCACCATCCCCATCGCCGTGAGCGGTCTGGCTCGCCCGACCTGTTGCTCCCGGTCTCTTCCATTGTTTTCTATGGTGATCCTCCGTATTCAGGGGGCTGTCCGGGGCGATCTCGCCTTCAACCGGTAGCAAGCAACCAGTCTGTGGACGTTGCGCGTCTCGGATCAGTCGGCCCGGGGCGGTAGCGTGCTAGTGGCTGTCAGCGGCTCTCAGCGCCTGGGTCCTGCGCCTCATGGGTCGAGAGCCGAGGGTGCGTCGACCAGGGCCAAAGACGAGCGGGTGGGAAGCAAAGCCAGATCAAGCCGTGTCAACTTCTATAAACCAGTCCAATTGGATATAGATCTGTAGGCCTGGACGAGCCTGGCTCAGCAGGCGGACTGGGGACTGGGAGGGACCGATCAGGATCAGGCGGTGGCGTGGACCTCGGCTTCTTGGCCTTCGGTGCGGAGGTGTTCTGGCGAGGTCAAGTTGCGATGCCAGACCGGGACGCGGGCTTGGAGGCCGAGCGCAGTCAGATACGAATGGTCCAACGGGCAGGCTCCGACCCAGCCCTTAGCTCCGGTCTGATCGACCGCCAGCGCGTTGGCCACATGAATAGCGGTTAAGGGGCTGAAATTGGTGTCGATGCCTTTGCTGGGTTCGTGATGGAGGGCGACGGCCTCCACCAGTGGGACGGGCAATCCCCAGATCCCAAGCAGGTAACCGCCGACATCGGCGTGGGTGGCGCCGAAGGCGTTCTGTTCGTGCTCCGCCAGCGGGACGTGGGTACGTTCGGCATGGGCGAGGGTTTGCCGGTAGGGATCGGGGAGGTTGGTGGCCAGGACGAGTTTGCCCACGTCATGGAGCAGGCCGCCGGTGAACGCCAGGTTGTAGAGGTTCCGGTCGCCTCCTTCGAGCTGGACGATCCGACCGGCCCAGAGCCCAGTGAGCAGGCTGTGGTCGAGCAGGGGTTGAAGCGGGAGATTCTTGAAGATGGCCGCTTCGAGGCCCGCGAACAGGTTGACAGCCAGGGCCAGCGAGAGGATGCGACCGACGCCGAGCAACTGGACGGCTTCGGCGCCGTTGGCGACGGGGCGAGCGAAGCCGAAGAAGGCGGAGTTGACGAGTTGGAGCACTTTGGCGGTCAGGCCCGGGTCCTCGGCCAAGATGGCGCCGATGGTCTCGACGGAGACGTCGCAGGATTCGAGGGCTTCGAGCATGCGAAAGTAGACGGAGGGGATGCTGGGCAGGGAGCTGAGCCGAGCAGCGAGCAGGCGCACCTCGGGGCGCTGCAGCCGCCGGTTCAGGCCGTGGATACGGCTGACGGCAGACTTGAGGACGGGCAGGGGACAAGGTTTCTGCAGCCATTGATGGGTGGCGCCGATGCTTTCGAGCGCGGTTCGCTCGTCGGCGTACGCGGACAACACGATGCGCACCGTTTGGGGGTAGCGCCGCATGACCTGGTTGAGAAGTTGTGCGCCGGTCATTTGCGGCATGCGCATGTCGGTGACGATGACGTCGAAGGGTTGCTGTTCCATCGACTCGAGGGCTGCGGCGCCCGACTGGACAAACGAACTCTCCCATTCGTCGGCCATCGTCCGCATCATCAACCGCAGCAGTTCGAGCATGGACGACTCATCGTCCACGAAGAGGATCCGCGTTTTAGGTTCCATGCTTCTGGCGGCGGCTTTGCGGGTGCGATGGACGGGCGCACCCTAACCCCGAGCCCTGCATCCGAAAGCCGACGCGCATTGTCATAAGGCGGGCGTTAGGATTTGTCGATGACATATCGCAGCGTCGCGGGAGCCTGGGAAAGCGCGATGGGGGCAGTGGAGTATCATGGGGCGCGGATGCGAGGCAGACGGCTGCGGGACGGATTCAGGCTTGAACCGCGCCCGACTTGTCAAGATGCTCGCAGGCCGGCTGACTGTTTAATATGCTGCATCACGCTCGCTCACGACAAGCCTTGGCGGGGTGGTTCGCCGTGTCTCTGCTGGCGGTGGGGGTGTGGGCGTTGACCTCCTGTGGAACGGTCGCGCGGACGGTGTCGGTGCCGCTGACGATCCCCGGGGCCAGTTACGTGGGCAACCAGGCGTGCGCCGAGTGTCACCGGAACCTCACGCAGGTGTTTGGCGCCAGTCCGCACGGCCGATACCATCGCGAGGAGGGGTTGCGGATGGCAGGGCAAACGGGGTGCGAATCCTGTCATGGGCCGGGCAGTCTGCATGCCCAGGCTGGCGGGGGGCGAGAGAGGCTCATTTTGAATCCGGGCAAGGACGCGGGGGCTTGTTTGGAATGCCATGTCGAGACGCACGCGGAGCTGCGGTTGCCGCATCGGCACCCGGTGTTGGAGGGGAAGCTGAGCTGCGTGGAGTGCCACGATCCGCATGGGCAAGATCTCTTTAAAGCGCATGGTGGACTGGCGATGGCGCGAGTGAACGAGGGGTGTGCGAGTTGCCACCGGGAGCAGGCGCGGCCGTTTGTGTTCGAGCATGAGGCGCTGCGGGAGGGATGCACGGTGTGCCATCAGGCGCATGGATCGGTGCATCCGGCCTTGTTAGTTCAGCGGGACGTGAATCTGTGTCTGAAGTGTCACGCGCAGCCGCAGGCCGGCGTTGGCCTGGTGAATGTGGGTAAGATGGGTTTCCACACCGACTTTGTGCGGTTGGGCACGTGCTGGACGGCAGGGTGTCACACGGCTGTGCACGGTTCGAACCTTCATCCGAAGATGCTCTATTGAACGCCTTGAGCACAATTAGACGCAGGCGCGAGGTCGGTCGCGGTTCTTCAGTCGGGCGAGCGGGGCGCGGGGCGGTTTCCTCATCCAAGCACCGAAGCTTCAGGGCCCGAACCCAGCGCCCGGCGGTGTGGGGACCGTGTTTTGCGCTCGGTTTAAGCGGTTGTGTGGTTGGTTTGTGGAGCGGTGCGGCGGCGGTGGACGAGTCGCGGTTGCCGCCGGCGGTCGAGCGGGTGGTGGAGTATGAACGGGATGTGCGGCCGATCTTGGCCGAGGGGTGCTTCCGCTGTCACGGGGCGGAGCGGCCCAAGAGTCGCTTTCGGTTGCTCGAGCGAGAGGCGGCGCTGGCGGGGGGCGAACTGGGCGTTGCGATGATCCCCGGGCAGAGTGGGCGCAGTCCGCTGATCCACTACGTGGCGGGGTTGGTGCCGGACCTCGAGATGCCGCCGGTGGGTCGGGGCGTTCCGCTGACACGGGAGCAGGTGGGGGTGCTGCGGGCGTGGATCGACCAGGGGGCTTCGTACGGCGCCGATGCCGGCACGGGTCGGTTCACGACGCTGCGAGCGAGCACGGCGCTGCGGTGGATGAGTGTGAGTGGGAACGCATCACGGTTCCGGGCGCAGGAGTGGCAGAGCGAAGGTTTCGCGGGTGGGGTTCAGGAGTTCATGTGGGAGGAAGGGTTGGGGGGCGGGCGGCGGTTTCGCGCCGAGGGACGGTTGGTGGGGGGCGACGAGGACTATCGGCTCCAGCTCAGCTACGCGCACGAGGACATCGGTTTTGTGCGAGCCGGTTTCGAGCAATTCCGGCCATGGAGCGGGGACACGGGGGGGGCCTATGGGCCGTGGGAGTTGGAGCCGTTTCGTCTTGGGGGCGAGCTCGATTTGGATTATGGGCGGGCCTGGATCGGGGCCGGGTTCACGGCACCGGATTTCCCGCGGATGAGCGTCGAGTACGAGTATCGATACCGGGACGGGCTAAAGTCGACACTGCATTGGGGGGCGGTCTATGAACCGGTGAGTCTGAGTGGGAAGGCGGTCTATCCGGCGTTCAAGGAGGTGGACGAACGGGTGCATGTGGTGAGCCTCGACGCCAGCCACGAGGTGTTCGGGGTGCAGGTGGCGGACAGCTTTCGGGGCGAGTTTTACGAGACCCGCCTGGCGCGAGAGACAGTGGACCGCTTTACCCTGGGCAGTTCGGTGGCGGACAGCCTGACGCGGGCGGTGGAAGGCTACCGTCATTTTCAAGGGGCGAACACCCTGCGGTTGGAGAAGCCGGTGCGCGACTGGTTATTCCTCTCGGGCGGCTATTTGTACTCGAACCTGGACGGGGAAGGCCAGGTCCGGGTCGAGACCTCCTTTCCTTGGGACCCGACCTTGGGGCCTTTTGTGGGTGGGTTAAGCCAGCAGATTGTGTTGCGGCGCGAGGCGCATGTGTTCAATGCCAACGCGCACCTGGGTCCCTGGCAGGGACTGGGTCTGACGGCGGGTGTGCAAGCGGATTGGACGCGGCAGCGGGGTTTCGGCGAGGCGGACGTGTTTGGCTTTCCGAGCCCGTACTCGGCGGATTTGGACAAGTTCGCGAGCGACGAGTTGTTGGCGCTGCGATTCACGCGGATACCCTACACGGTGCTGTATGGTGAGGCGCGCTTCCAGCAGGAGGCCGTGGGGCAGTTCGAGCGGAAGCTCGTGGACGACGGGTTCGACGACGACCGCGATTTTCTGCGGGACACCGACGCCACGGGCGAGTTAGCGGATTACCGCGTTGGATTCACCCATTCGCCTTGGCAACGACTGGCCTTGGCGGGCAGCGTGCGGCGACGGGACCGCGAGCTCGAGTATCGTCTGTTGACCGACACGGACGCCTCGGGTTTGCCTGGTAACGGTTACCCGGCGTTTTTGTTGGGACGCGAGGTGGTAACGGACGAGGCGGAGGCCAAGGTGGTCGTGCATCCGGCCCGCTGGTTGAAGACCACGCTGAAGTATCAGGTGCAAGCGACGGACTATGAGACGCGCACGGCCGAGGGTGTCGAGGTCTTCAGCGGTGCGGCCTTCGCGGGCGGTACGTGGCACGCCGGGGATGCCGAAGCTCAGGTGTACAGCTTGTCGACGACGTTGACTCCGTGGCGGCGCCTCTATGTGAGCGGGACGTTCTCGGTGGCCGATTCCCGGCTGCGGACGGCGGTGTCGAACGGGAGCTCGGTGGTGCCATGGGCGGGGGACATCTACACGGTGTTGGGCAGCGCCACGTTCGCCGCGAGCGCGTCGACGGACCTGCAAGCCAGTTACGCTTTTTCGCGCGCGGACTTTGGGCAGACCGAGGCGCAGGTGGACTTGCCGCTGGGGATCGTGTACGAGCGCCACGGGTTGACGGTGGGTGTGACGCGACGGTTCAAGCGGAACCTGACGGGGAGCCTGCAGTATGGCTGGTATCGCTACGCTGAGCCGACGGCGCTTGGAGCCAACGATTACCGGGCGCACGGCGTTTACGCCATGCTCACCAAGTTGTGGCCATAAGGGGACCGGCTGCCACCGGGTTGGGGGTAGCGGCGGAGGTCGGGTTGGGCGGCTTGACAGGCTGGAGGGGTTTTAGGATTTCCTCGCAGCGGAGGTTGCGGAAGCGCGCCTTGACTTGGTATTCGAGAGTCTCGGCGCGGGGCTCGATGTCGGGCTGAACGGGGCGGAGGGTGTGGGCGAGGCGGGCGATGAGGTTGGTGATGGTGTCGAGGCGGAAGACATTCGTGTACAGCTCTCGGCAGCGGTCTTCGTAGCGTTGTTGGGCGGCGGGGATGGTGAACAGGGACCACCCGAGCAGGCTGCCCCAGCCCGGATCCAGCTCGAGGTAGGACCGCTGGAAGAGTTGGTCCATCCCATGAGGGAGGAAGACCGCCCGGCCGTCTTCTGGTTGGAAATAGACTCGATAATTGTTCCGGTTGAGCGGGTAACCGTCCCAGTCCACGAGCAGGGCGGAGAGGGCTGCGTAAGCGATGAACCGGTCGACGTCCAGGACCTCTTGGAGGCGTTCCCAGCGGCGGGGTAGGTCGGGCTCACGCGCTGCGTCCACCAACGTTTTGAGGTCGCTGCCATCGGTGGGGCCCTCGCCGGACTCTCGTTCGAGGTCTTGGTCGATGTCACGAACGAACCCGCCGTCGTAGAGGTTCCCGTCGGCGCCGCCGAAGAAGGTGCGCAGGAACTCCTTTTCGAAGGCCTCCTTGAGGACATACAGCCCGAGGGGGCGCTCGTTGAGCCGGACAGTGGCCCAGGCGACGCGCGGTGTGGGGACGCCGGCGGCGCGGTAGAGTTCGCTGCCGATGTACTCGTTCATGAACGACGGATCTTGGACGGAGTTGTTCAGGTGCAGTCGGCGCAGGCCGAACACCCTGCGGCCGTCGACCCACTTGCTGAAGTGCACGGTCAGGGCGGGTTGGTCGTCCACGTAACGAAAGCTTCCGGCGGCGCCCTTGAGTTTGACGGCGACGTTGGTAAAGGCCTGACCATTCACGACTACCGTGGCCGGGGTGTATTCCCGAGGTTGATGCCGCAAGGCCTCGAGGTTCGTCTTGCCCAGTTGCACGTGGAAATCGAGGACCGTCGGCGCGTCGAAGATCTCCCCGCCGGGCACGCGGCTGGGCTTGAGGCCGAAGGGTGGGGGGGCGGGGGTGGGTTGGGGCGAGGCCGGCCCGCCGGCGGGCGGTTGCGCCGCCAGCCAAAGGCTTAAGGCCACCGCTGCTGCCGCCCAAGTGAGGGTCTGGGTCGCCTGCGTCATCGCGGGCGAACTGTGCCAGGCAGGAGACCCCGCCTCAAGCGGCAACGACCCCAGGGCCCGAATCCTTAGCGAGGAGGAGCGCGGACGGTCACGTGCGCCAAGCGGATCTGACGATCCGCGCCCCACAGGGAACCTGCCGGGCTTCACCCGCGATGGCAGCGCTCAGGTACCTCGCCAAGGATTCGGGCCAGGGCCGTGCCGGAGCGCGCGAATGAGGTGGGTCGGTCGGGCGAGAAACGGCGGCGCGGATTTCCTGGGGTGGGCTTGCCTCGTTGAGGGTTCGGGTCCGGGTTGGCGTGGCATTTCGGCCTTGTCTCTGGACCGGGTCGAATTCATGCTGCGCGCACTTTGCACGCCGATCCGACCCAGACCACGCCGAGTGTTCAGGCACCGCGCACGCCGTTTCCGCGCGTGTTTTGGGTGGCGAACGCGGTCGAGGTGTTGGAGCGCTTCGCGTACTACGGGATCTACTTCGGGTTCGGCATTTACATGACCGACCTCGGGTATTCGCGGGATCAGTTGGGGATGGTGCAGAGCGTATTCTTGTTGCTGTCGTACGCAGTGCCAGTGATCTCGGGCACGTTTGCCGATCGGTTCGGTTTCAAGAAGGTCTTGATCGTTTCGTACTTGGCGTATTTGCCCTCGATTTTGTTGTTGATGCTGACGAAGTCGTTCTCGGGCATTGCGCTGACGATGCTGAGCATTGGCCTGGCGGCAGGGATCTTCAAACCGTTGATTGCCGGCACGGTGCGGGTGACGACCGATCCGACGAACAAGACGGTCGGGTTTGGGATCTTCTATGCCATGGTGAATGTGGGGGGCTCGTTTGGGCCGATCGTCGCCGGCAAGCTGCGGGCGATCTCCTGGGACTACGCCTTCTTGGCCGCCGCGGTGGCGATTGGCCTGATGCTGTTGATCACGCTGCTGTTCTATGAAGAACCGCCGCGGCAGTTGGGTGGGGAGAGCCTGGGCCAGAAGTTTCGCGACCTTGGCGCGGCGCTATCGGATGTGAAGTTCACGGTCTTCTTGGTTTTATTGGGGGTGTTTTTCTGGTTGCCCTTCTGGGCCTTCTTCAACCTTTGCGCGTTGTATGTGGACAGCAACCTGGACACGGCTCGACTTTACCAGGATGTGCGTGCGGTGTTCGGCGCGGGCTTTGCGGGTTTCTTTTCCCATGCGGGCGAGGACGGCACGCGGCGCATTTTGGGGGAAACGATTTCGCACACGGGCTACATCATCATGATTCTGCAGTTGGGGGTATCGCGTACGTTCGAGAGGATGCGCCCGCTGCCCTCGTTCATGATTGGATTGGCGGTGGCGGCGGTGGGGTTGGGGATTTTGGGGGCGGCGCGGGTGATGTCGCCGGGGTGGGTGTTTTTGGGCATCTTCCTGTTTGCGGTTGGGGAGATGATCACATCGCCGCGGATACAGGAGTACATCACGTGGATTGCGCCGAAAGAGAAGGCGGGCCTGTACATGGGCTCGAACTTCCTCGCGGTGATGATCGGCGGGTTCACCAGCGGGTTGGTCTACACGACGATCTACGGGCGATGCAACGAGGCCGGGCGACCCGAGTTGGTCTGGTACATCCTCGCCGCCCACGTGGCCGTGGCCATTGCGGTGTTTTGGGTTTTCGTACGCGTCGCGGGCGAGTTCCGCGAGCAGTCGGCCTAAGGCCAAGCGCGGTCAGCCGAGCCGGGGCACCCTACCGTTCCAAAGTCGCTGCCGGCCTCGAGTGAGGCGAGAGCCGGCCTTCGGGGCGTCGGGCGAGCTGCCCGAGCCCCGCTCGGAGGTGCTATCTGGCTAGCTCAACTTCCAAGGGGCCCGATAGGGGCGGCTCAACAGCTTGCTGGCCTCGTCGTCGCCCACGATCACCTCTTGTTTCGGATCCCACTGGATCTTGCGGCGGACGCGCAGGGCGATGAGCCCGAGGTGACCGGGCACGGCGGATCGATGGGCGGTTTCGGCGGGCGTGATGGTCGGCTGCCGGGACTTGACGCTGTCGATGAAGTTCTTTTGGTGATTGCGAGAGTTGTAGAGGCGAACCTTGCGCAGGTCGTCTGGCAGTCGCGAGAACTCCTTGAAATCCGGGTTCGAGCAATCGAAGCGGCCGCGGTCGACCCAGACCCAGCCCTGATCGCCAATCCACTTGGTGCCGCCGCGGATGTCGCCATGCCCGCCGGCCAGCGTCATGGTGACGCCGTTGGGGTACTTCAGGTTGAGGCGATACTTGGTGCACGTGTTCCAGATGGCGTCGGCGGGTGGGAACTCGCCCTCCCCCTCGACTTCCGTCGGCCCGGTGTTATCGAAGTCCAATCCCCAGTGGGCGATGTCGCAGTGGTGTCCGATCCAGTCCAGCAACTGGCCACCGCCGAGGTTATAATCCCAGCGCCAGTTCATGTGCACGCGCGCCTCGATGTAGGGGGCCACTTGCGAGGGGCCGAGCCAGGTGTCGAAGTCCAGTTCGGCGGGTGGCGGTGTGACCGCGAGGTCCCAGGCCGGTGTGCCCGGCACCACCGCCGCGAGGTTTCTGGGTTTGTCTGGGAGCGAAGCGAGTTTTTCGATGAGGGCTTTCGAGGTTCCGGCGAAATCGTGGTGGCCACTGGGCAGGCCCACCTCGACGTGCCGGACCTTGCCGATGAGACCGTTGCGCACGATCTCACAGGCTTTGTGGAAGTTTTCGACCGACCGTTGCCAGGAGCCGGTCTGCCAAATGCGCCGGTGTTGTTGCACCGCCTTCACGATCGCCTGCTGTTCGGCAATCGTCCGCGCCAACGGTTTCTCGCCGTAAATGTCTTTCCCGTTGCGCGCGGCCTCGACCGACATGAGGGCGTGCCAAGTGTCGGGCAAGGCCAACATGACCGCGTCGATGTCCGGCCGGGCGAGCAGTTCACGGTAGTCGTGGTACGCCTTGCAGTCTTGGTTGCCGTACTTGCGGTTGATGCGGTTCACGGCCGCGGCCAAGCGGCCCTTGTGGACGTCGCAGGCGGCGACCACCTGGCAGTCCGGCACGTTCATGAACGCGTCGGTGTTACCGGGTCCTTGCATGCCCCAGCCCACCACGCCCATCGTGATCCGGTTGGAGGCGGCGGGGCGACCCTCGGCGCCGAGGGCACGCGCTGCGACCAGGGTGGGCACCGCAAGCGCAGCACCGGTGGCGGTCAGGAATTGTCGACGCGAAAGGCTCGTGGATCTCAGCGAAGTTCTCATGGCGTGCCAGCATGCCGGGCCATCTCGCACGGAGCGAGCACAAAAAGAACCGCATAACAAGAACGCCGGGCGATTGCGCCCGATTCCTTACCGGGGAAGGAGCACGGGCCGCCGGGTCCGCTAGGCGGGTCCGGCGATCCGCGCCCCGCAAGGCGCCTGACTCATCTCACGCAGGATGGCAGGCTGGCGCATCGTACGACCCAACCGCAGAGGTCGACGTACGCCAACATGCGCCCAAAGTGAGGGTTACCGGGATGGCATGGGCCGGATCCCGTGAACTTGAGCATTGTCGCCGAGGTCGGACTGGCTACACTCGCGTTATGTCCGGCGCCGCCTTCTCTCCCGCCGCCCCACCGGGTCGGTTGCCCCTGAGTCGTTCACCCGCTCGAAGCTCGAACGCCGGCGCCTTGCATGGCGTGGGGCGGGGTGGGGGTGGGCTGCCGCGGACGAACCGGCGCAAGTTTTTGGTCCACACCGCTGTCGTGGTGGCGGTGCCGAGTGTGATCCCGGCGCGAGTGCTGGCCGCCGCGGGTCGGCCCGGCGCCAGCGACCGGCTCACCGTGGGTCACATCGGCGTGGGCGGGATGGGGACCGCCCATTTGAAGAATCTGAAGCTGTTTCGCGAGGAGGGCGTGGCGAACATCGGCGCCGTGTGCGATGTGGACGAGCGGCGCTTGGCGCAAGCGGTGGCCGAGGCAGGCGCCGGGGTGACCCCGTATCGCGACTACCGCGCCTTGCTCGAGCGCAACGATCTCGACGCGGTCATCATCGCGACGCCGGATCACTGGCATCCGGTCCAGTGCGTGCAGGCGTGCGAGAGCGGCAAACATGTGTTCGTTGAAAAGCCGGCCTCAGTCGCGCTCAGCGATGGCCGGGCGATGGTCGAGGCCGGCCGCCGCTATCGCCGGGTTGTGCAAGTCGGTTCCCAGGGGCGCTCGGCCAAGCCCGCGCACGCCGCCTGCACTTATATCCGCAACGGCATGCTGGGCAAAGTCCACACGGTCACCTGTTGGCACAGCCTCAACCCGGTGGGCGGCTTCGAGCCAGACTCGGCTCCGCCGCCCGAGTTGGACTGGGACCTTTGGCTGGGGCCGTTACCCTGGCGTCCCTACAATCGAGGCTACGCTCCGGGCACCTTCCGCTGGCTGATGGAATCTGGCGGCGGTGTGATTCGGGATCGGGGCGCGCATGTGTTCAGTGTGATTCGGTGGTGCCTCGAGGCCGACGACCAACACCCGGTCAGCATCGAGGCGACCGGTTCGCCCGTACCCAAGGGGTTGTGGGATTGTCCGCCCGAGATGAAGGTCGTTTACACATTCCGGAACCCCGATTGGCAGGTCGTCTGGGAGCAGCCCGGCGACAAACGCGGCCGCGAGGACTTCGGCATCGTGTTCCACGGGGACAAAGACCACCTGATCGTTAGCCGGGATGGTACCCAAGTCGATCCCATGAAGAAGGCACACGAGTTCCAAGTGCCGCCCGGCGGCGTGCACGTCCCGCAGATCGACCGGCACGTCGATTACAACATGAACCACAAGGAAGATTGGTTCCAGGCGATCAAGACGGGACGGCGCCCCTGCATGGACATCGAATGGGGCCACCGTGCCTCGACGATGTGCATTTTGGGCAACTTGTCCTATCTGCTCGGCCGCAAGCTCGCCTGGGATGGTGTCCGTGAGCAGGTCCTCGGTGACCCCGCGGCCCAGCGGTTGCTGAGTCATCCGCAACGTTATCCTTACTGCCTATGACCGCCTTGGCGCATGCCCTGAGTTGGCCGGTCGCAGGTCCTCGATGTGGGCTTCGAGGTCGAGCGCCTGTCGGGGCGGTGGGCCCTCGGTCGGGACGCGCGTGGTCCACCATCGTGTGGCTTCTGATGCTGGTTGCCCCCGCCACGATCGACGCGCGCCCGTTCGAGCTCGAAGTCCAGCGACGCGACGCCGACGCCCAGTTGGTCCGCGATCGCATCCAGCTCGAGGCGAGCCAGACAGCTATTGTGGTGGTCGACATGTGGGACCGGCACTGGTGCAAGACCTACACCGCGCGCGTGGCGAACTTGGTGCCGCGCATGAACCGGACTCTGGGCGCCGCCCGTTCGCTGGGGGTGCAGGTCGTTTGGGCGCCTTCGGACGTGGTCGCCTTCTACCGCGATCATCCGGCTCGCCGGGCCATGCTGGCCATCCCGCCGCACCCGGCCCCGGCCCCCGGCCCCTTTGCCCCACCGCCGGCGCCCAAGGGGGACAACTGCGAGTGCGGCCCCGATCGGCCGTGTCCGAATGCGTCGGTATGGACTCGCCAGCAGGCGGGGCTCGAGATCGTCGCGGGCGATCTGATCGCCGACTGCAACGAGGGTCAAGAGTTGCTGAACCTCTGTGCCGAACGCGGGATCGAAACGCTGATCTACATGGGGGTGGCCAGCAATATGTGCGTCTGCTACCGCAGTTGCGGCATGATCAACTTGCGCCGGCACGGCCTGCGCGTCTTGTTCGTGTCGGACTTGGTCGAAGCCATTATGGCCAATGGCGTGAACCCTGTGGCGCGGACATCCGACCCGAATTTCACTCCTGCCAAGGGCACGGCCCTCGTTCAGCAGTTCCTCGAACAACACGTGGCTCCGTCCTTCGCGAGCCGGCAGCTCTTGGCCGCGGCTGGGCACGGTCCCGCCGCCCACGATCGTCGCCCGCATGTCGTGTACGTCCTGGCTGACGACGAGTATAAGACCGAGCAGACCCTACCCGAGTTCGCTCGGCGCGAGTTGGGCGAGGCGTATCGCTCGACGTTTTGCGTGGCCCAGCTCGACGAGAGCTCGCGTCGGGCGGATGTGCCTGGACTCGAGGCGCTCTATGACGCCGACCTGTTGGTGTTGAGCATGCGCCGGCGTGCCTTGCCCGTGCCCCAGATGGACCACCTCGAGCGTTATCTCCGGGCCGGCAAACCCCTGATCGCACTGCGCGTTAGCGCCGCCGCCTTCCAGGTCGAACCCAAGGATTGCCCGCCCGGCCACGTCCGTTGGCGTGACTTCGACCAGGAAGTCCTCGGCTGCCACTACCGCGGTTACGACTCCAAGGCGCGCGAGACCGGCTCGGACATTTGGGTCGTGCCGGAGGCGCGCGGACATGCCATGTTGCGCGGACTCGAGGAAGCGCGGTTTCACAGCCCCGCGTGGATCTACTATCATCGGCCTCTGGCGAGCACCGCGACCGTGCTGATGCGTGGACGGTGGACCGCGGCGGGGCCGGAGGAACCCGTGGCTTGGACGAACACCCGGGCCGGTGGCCGGGTCTTCTACACCACGCAAGGGTGCGGTGGACCCTGGGCCAGGCTCCCGCGCCAGGCCCATGATCCGCGCGGGGCGGGCGCGCGTCGGCTGCCCTACGCCGCGGTCTGCAGCCGTGGCGTCTGGATCCAGCGCCGGATGCCAGTCACGGAAACCAGCGTAGGTCCGGATTGTCCCACCGCCCGCGATCCACGCTGAAGTCCCAGTAGGCGCGATTCGCGAACCGGGCGGCATGGCCATCGAGAAAGCCGAATTGCGCGCCGGCCTGGTGCAGGTTGGTGTGGACGTAGGACCAGGCGCCGACGGCCGGGAGGTTCTTCGAGTCGAAGAGCCAAACCAAGGTGGCGGGTTGATGGAGAGTCGCCAGGCGCACGGGTTGGTTGTCTTCGCCGGTCCCGTTGACCTTCTCGTTAAGGCAGTAGTGGAACAGGTTGCGACCGTTGCTGCGCCGCGGGTTGGTCGGACACAACCAGAGCGAGCGGCCGGCCGTCGCGTCGGAGTTGGTGCGCCAAGGCTGGTCGTGGTAGCGCGGCAAGTCGAGTTGTCGGGGCAGTTGGATGTACCACCCTTGATTGGTCGAGGACTCGCCCGGATTGGGGGTTCCCTCAGGCGGCAGCAGATCGTCGTGGTCGGCGGCGTAGAGGTGCGTGGCCAGGCACCATTGCTTGAGGTTGTTGAGGCACCAAAGGGCCCCGGCCTTGTGCTTCGCCCGAGCCAAGGCCGGCAGCGCTAGGCTGGCCAGTAGTCCCACTGTTGCGATGACCACCAACAGCTCGACGAGCGTAAAGGCTCGCACCTGTTTCATGATTCCTTCCTCCTGTGTACGGCCAGAACGTACGCCTCGGACGCTAAAGTGCAAGACCCAGAACCGCTCCCAGGACTGCACGCCCGGCTATGGACGCGCGCACGACGCCGGCGTGCCCAGCCGCAACCTTGGTTTCACCGAGGCTCGTCTCGGCTGTGGATCGGCTGGGGCAAGCAGACCTGGCCGGGCCAAGACCCTGGAGCCTAGAGTAGCCTCAGCGCTCGCGCCGTTCCAAGCGCCGCCAGGCCCGCTCGCGCCGCTGGGTCTCGGCTCGGAGCAACTCCTCTGCCGACCAGCCTCGCTCTTGGCAGTGTTGGGCCAGGGAGAACAAGACACCCGCGACCCACATCTTGCCGGGGCGCTTGGCTGGCCGCTGACCCGCCGCAACGCGCCGCGACGCGCGCCACCGCTGCGGGTCGCGCGCGCTGGCCAGCTTGGCCTGCGTCGCCTTCTTCCACAGTTTTTGGGCCCGCAACAGCGCGGGCAGGCGCTTCGGGATGCCGTCCAAAGCGGAGCTGCGTTCGTGTCGGGTGCCGCGTTTCTCGGCCTGTTTGAGCCGGTCCCATTGCGCCCAAACGGCGGCCGCGTTTTTGGCCTGGGCTTGGCCAAAGACATGCGGGTGCCGGTGGATGAGTTTGTCGATTAGGCGTTGGGTCACGCGCTCGAAGTCGAACGCTCCACGCTCGCGGGCGAGTTGGCAGTGGAAGACAATCTGCAACAGGAGATCGCCCAACTCCTCCTCGAGCTCGAGATCGTCGCCGGCCTCGATGGCATCGAGCAACTCGTAGACCTCCTCGACTGCGTGCCAGCGCAGGGTTCGATGGTTTTGCACGCGATCCCAGGGACAGCCGTCCGGGGCGCGCAAGCGCGCCATGATCTCGAGCAAGTGCGCCAGTGCCATTCTCCGCCCTCTTTTCATGTTACAGCACGACCAAGTTGTCCCGATGCACCCATTCGGTCCGGGGCACCGCGCCATCCCGAATCTGCCGAGCCCCAAAGAGCACGCGGCCCCGGGCGAACTCGGTGCCGTCCGTGTCGCAGATACTCACCACTTCGCCGGCGGCAAAGTCGCCTTCGCAACGGACGACGCCGGGGGGCAGCAGGCTCTTGCCTTGCTCGCGGAGCGCGCGTTTGGCGCCGGCATCCACGATCAGCGCGCCGCGCGGGTGATGGAAGAAGGCGATCCAACGCTTGCGCCCCTTGAGTTTGCGTTCGAGGGGGGTGAAGAGCGTGCCTTCCTCCGCCCCTGCGAGCAATCGCGCCAAGACGTCGCGCTTGCGGCCGCTGGCGATGGCCATCGGGATGCCCGCGCGAACCGCGATCTTGGCGGCTTGGATCTTCGTGACCATCCCGCCCACTGCCGTGGCGCTTAACGTTCCCCCAGCCATGCGCTCGAGCGCCGGTTCGATCCGTTCCACGAGCGGGATCAGGCGCGCGTCGGGTCGGCCGTAGTTCTCGATGACCCCCTCGACCGAAGTCAGGATCACCAATAGATCCGCCGGTAACAGGCAGGCGACCAGCGCCGAGAGCCGGTCGTTGTCGCCAAACTTCAACTCGGTGACTGAAACGGCATCGTTTTCATTGATGATCGGCACGACGCCGCGTTCGAGGAGGGTGACCAAGGTGTTGCGCGCATTGAGATGACGGTCGTGGTGTTCGAGGTCGTCGTGCGTCAACAAGACCTGTGCCACGTGGACGCCGAACTTCCCAAACAACTCCTCGTAGATGGCCATCAGGCGGCACTGCCCGACGGCGGCGCAGGCCTGCAACTGCGCCAACTGCGTCGGACGCCGATCATACCCCAGCACGCCCATTCCCGCTCCCACTGCGCCCGAACTGACTAGGACCGTCTCTCGCCCCGCTTGCCGTTCGGTCACCACCTGCGCCACCAACTGCTCCCACTGCCCCAAATCCGGCTGCTTCCGGTGATCGGTTAGGATCCCTGTGCCGAGCTTCACGACCATGCGGGTGACCGCCTGAAGCGACGCGCGCTGCATCCGGAGTGCATAACAAAGGGCCGAGCCAGTGTCGAGACGCGAGGAAGCCTCCTGGCGTGGGCCAGGCGCAACCGCCTCAACCAGCCGGGCTCGCGCGCGAAGTGGCCACGCGGGAACCCCGACCCTGGTTGTCGCTAGTTCAAGACTTCGGCGCGGCGGTTCCCAACGGTCTGCGGCGGAGATTCGCTGGTAGCTTGCCCCGGTGAGCCTTTGGCCACGAGCGTGGCGGTCGTGGGGGGCAAAGGCGTGGGGCCGGGGGCAACGAGGCGAGCGAGGCGGACGGGGCAGAGCAGGGTGACGCGGTTACCCTCGACTGTGAGGAGGTTGAGATCGCGGAATTTGGCGACGGTGCGGGAGAGGGTTTCGCTGACGGTGCCCAACTCGGCAGCGAGGACGCGCTTGGTGGTGGCGAGGTGGATGCTAACGGGGCGGCGGCTTTCGGGGTTGGGACAACGCTGGAGCAACCAGTGAGCGAGGCGTGTTTTGACGTCTTTGAGCGTCAGGTCGTCAAGGAGGCGGACCAGGATCTGCAGGTGCCGGTTCATCGCCCGGAGCAGAGACAAGGCCAAATCAGGCTGCCGCCGCAGTAAGGCCAGGAAACCGGCCTTTTGGACGAGCAAGACTTCGGAGAGTTCGGTGGCGCAGGCGTGGGCTGGATGTCCGGCTTCCGCCAGGAGCGATTCCTCGGCGAAGGATTCGGTCGGGCGGAAGATATGGAGGACTTGTTCTTTGCCGAGGATGTTGACTCGGTGGACTTTGACGGCGCCGTGCCGGACGATGTAGAAGCCGTGCACGGGCGAGCCTTCGTGGAAGAGGTAATCGCCTTTAGCGAGGGTCTTGACCACGGTGAAGGTTGCGGCCCGGTGGATGTCCGCCGGGGAGATACCGGCGAAGAGCCGGCAGCGCCGCAACGTCTTGGCCACGGCCGAGCGCCGGCGTTCATCCACAGAGGTGGGCATGGGCTCGGCGGGGATTTAGGGCGTAGTTGCCGCCGCCGGCTCGGCGGATCTTGACTTTCTCGCAACATTTCTTGGCGAGGTGGCGGTTGCGAACTGGACGCGGGCAAGATGCCCGCGCCCCCACATGGGACGGAGAGCGGGCGTCTCGACGGAAGGCACACGCGGGCAAGATGCCCGCGCCCCCACATGGGACGGAGAGCGGGCGTCTCGACGGAAGCCACACGCGGGCAAGATGCCCGCGCTCCCACACGGGACGGAGAGCGGGCGTCTCGACGGAAGCCACACGCGGGCAAGATGCCCGCGCCCCCACATGGGACGGAGAGCGGGCGTCTCGACGGAAGCCACACGCGGGCAAGATGCCCGCGCTCCCACATGGGACGGAGAGCGGGCGTCTCGACGGAAGCCACACGCGGGCAAGATGCCCGCGCTCCCACACGGGACGGAGAGCGGGCGTCTCGACGGAAGCCACA
>VHCO01000040.1 GCA_016871715.1 Verrucomicrobiota bacterium | reverse complement strand
GAACTGCCGGGGGATGGGATCTACACGGGCGTCATCCCCGGACAAAACGCCGGTGCCCTTGTCGCGTTTCATTTGACTGCCGATGACGCCGCCAGCCCCGCTGCGCCCAGCGTATTTCCCTCTCGATCGCCCGAGCATGAGGCGCTGGTTCGCTGGGGCGAACCCGCCTCGGTCAGCGCCTTTGGCACCTACCGGGTGTGGCTCACGCAGGCCGGCCACGACGTCTGGGCCGGGCGCGAGAAGATGAGCAACGAAGATGTTCCGGTAACGTTCGTTTACGGCGCCCACCGCGTGAGCTACGACGCCGGCGCTCGTTACAGCGGCAGCTCCTATACCGCCCCCATCTACAACTCGCCCACCGGTAACCTTTGCGGTTACGACCTGAGCTTCGCGAAACCGACACGTTTCCTGGGTGAGACTCGGCTCACCCTGGATTGGCCCATCCGCGACAGCACCGACCAGCGTGAGGGGCTCATGTACTGGTTCCTGGAACAATACGGCCTGCCGAATATGCACCGGCGCTACGTTCACCTGTATGTCAACGGCCTGCGCCGCGGCACGATCTACGATGACACCCAACAACCCGGCGCCGACACGGTCGCGGAATGGTTCCCGAACGACGACGCCGGCACGCTCTGGAAGACCGATTGCTGGAATGAATTCGACAACTTCGGCAACCGCATCGACCCCTGCATCCTGAACACACTCGAGAATTTCACAACGACCGGTGGCGCCAAGAAGGTGGGGCGGTACCGGTGGAATTGGCGGCCCCGTGCTGTGAGCGGATCCGCGAACGACTTCAGCGACCTGTTCGCGCTGGTCGAGGCCATGAATGCCGGCGCGGATTTCCTCCCACGCGTCGAGGCGCTGGTGGACGTGGACCATTGGATGCGGACCTTCGCCATGAACGACTTGGCTTCGTTCTGGGATGCCTTCGGTAATCCCAACGCCAAAAACACCTTCCTCTACAAGCCGCAACGCGACGGCTGGAAACTCATGTGCTGGGATTTCGACGTCGGCCTGGGCGTGTTCAACGATCCGCCAACCGCGCCCCTCTTCGACGTGAACGATCCCACCCTCACCCGGCTGTATCGTACCCCTGCCTTCGTGCGGCGCTACTGGGCCGCCCTCGAAGAGGCGCTGGGGGATTGGTTCCAAGTCGGTCAGAACACTCGCCTCGAGACCCTGCTCGACGCCCGATACGCATCCTTCCGCGCCGACAACCTCGGGCTGGCCAGCCCCGCGGCCATCAAGTCCTGGATCAGCCAACGCCGCGCCTACCTGCTGGCGCAACTCGACACCGTGCGGGCAGAGTTCGCCGTGACCCACCCGGCCGCCTTAGTCACCACCGGTCAAACCCCCTTGACCCTCCGGGGCACTGCGCCCGTAGGCGTGCGGACCCTGCAGGTCAATGGTGTCGAATACCCGGTCTCCTGGACCTCGGTTAGCCATTGGGAGTTGCGCCTCCCTCTGGCAGCCGGCACGAACACCCTCGCCATCCGCGGCTACGACTCGAAGGATCGACTCGTGACCTCTGCCACCGCCCAGCGCACCGTGGTCTTCACTGGTCCAACTCCGACTCCTACCCCCGTCCGCATCAACGAGTGGATGGCCGCCAACCGCAGCGCGATCGCGGATCCGCGCGATAACGCCTTCGACGACTGGTTCGAGCTGTTCAATCCGAGCTCGGACCCTGTCGCGCTCGCCGGGTGGCGGCTGACCGATTCGCTGGCGGATCCGGCTCGGTTCGTGGTCCCGGCCGGAGTCGTGGTGCCGCCGCGCGGTTACCTGATGGTCTGGGCCGATGGTCAACCCGAGCAGACCCAAAGCGGCGGCGACCTCCACGTCAACTTCCAGCTCGACCGCGCCGGCGAACTCATCGCGTTGTTCGATTCGTCTGGCGAGCTTGTCGACATGGTCCGATTCGGACCGATGCCAGACGACCTAAGTGAGGGCCGTTGGCCCGACGGGGCGCCCGAACCGTTCTTTCGTTTGGCGCCGCCTACCCCCGGCACGGCCAACCCCGGCCCACCGCCCGCTATGCCGCCCGTGCGCATCGTCGAACTGACGCAGCAAGCTACCGGCCGGTTTGCCTTGGCCTGGTCGAGCTTGCCGGGCCGCGGCTACCGAGTATGGACTCATGCGGACCTCTCGAGTGGCGCGTGGGAACCGGCTTCGCCACCGATCATAGCCGAGGGATCGAATGCTCATTGGACTGAAGGCGCCACCGACGCAGCTCCGCGCCGCTTTTATCAGGTTCAGTTGCTGCCCGGCGCGCCGTGACGTCCCGTGACCTCGGTTGCGGTCGGCCGCAGGCTGCCGGGAGTTGTGGCGCACCGTGGCCTCCCGCAGACCGCCCAGCGTTGGCCCAAGCCCGCGCCACCCCGCCGTGGTACTTTTGGTCGCCCATCCTCAGATCATGGTTTGCCTGGAGGCGGGTGGCAGAGAAGAACCGATAGGAAGCGAGGGCAGGGAGGACTCGGGGGGGCGCCTTCATCCTGCTTGCCATCTGGGTGTTGGCGCCGTGAGAATGGCGGCATGAAACTCGATCAAGCGTTGCGGGCCTCCGCGCACGATCTCCGGGTGCAGAGCGCGGCTGAGCTGTGGTTCTTGCTCTTGGCCTTGCCGTGCGCGCTGGGGGCTGGAGTCGAGATTTCGCCGGTTGCCCTCCCGAAAGCCGCGCCGTTCAGCCTCCACGACGTGCGGCTGCTGGATGGGATTTTCAAGGAAGGCCAGGACCGCGGGGTGCGATGGTTGCTGAGCCTCGAGCCGGACCGGTTTTTGGCCCGGTTCCGGACCGAGGCCGGTCTGGAGCCGAAGGCGGAGCATTATCCGGGGTGGGAACGGCAAGGGGTCAGTGGGCACTCGGCCGGCCACTACCTGAGTGCCTGTGCGCTAGCCTGGGCGGCCACGGGCAACGAGGAGTTCCGGCGGCGGTTGGACTACATGGTGGGCGAGTTGGCCGCATGCCAACAGGCCCACGGCAACGGCTATGTGGCGGCCATTCCCGACGGCAAGCGCGTCTATGCCGAGGTCGCGGCGGGCAACATCCGTTCCGCCGGCTTCGACCTCAACGGGTGTTGGGTGCCGAACTACACGCTGCACAAGCTCCTGGCCGGCTTGCGCGACGCGTACCGGCTGTGTGGGAACCGGCAGGCCTTGGAAGTCGCCCGGAGGTTGGCCGACTGGTTCGAGCGCATCCACGCGTCGCTCACCGACGTGCAGATGCAGCGGGTCTTGGCCTGCGAACATGGCGGCATCAACGAGACCTTCGCGCAACTGTACGCCGACACGGGCGAGCCTCGCTACTTGGCCCTGGCGCGCCAGTTCCATCATCGGGCCATCCTGGAACCGTTGGCGCGGGGCGAAGACATCCTGCCGGGCAAACACGCCAACACACAGATTCCCAAGCTGACCGGGTTGGCCGTTCGCTACGAACTGACGGGCGATCGCGCGGACCGCGCCGCGGCGGACTTTTTTTGGGAGCGCGTGGCGCATCATCACAGTTACGTGACGGGCGGCCATTGCGACCGGGAACACTTTGGTCCGCCCGACCAGCTCAACGACCGCTTGAGCGACGACACGACGGAGACGTGCAACGTGTACAACATGCTCCGGCTGAGCGGTCACATCTTCGGTTGGCGGCCCGAGGCGGAGGTGGCGGACTTCTACGAGCGGGCGTTGCTGAACCATATCCGCGCCTCGCAACACCCGGACGGTCGGGTGATCTACAATCTGACGCTGCGGCCTGGCGGCACGAAGAGCTACCAGCGGCACTTCGACTGGTTCACCTGCTGCATGGGCACCGGGATGGAGAACCACGTGCGCTACGGCGAGGGGATCTACTTCCACAACGCCGACGCTCTATGGGTGAACTTGTTCATCGCCTCGGAATTGCAGTGGCGGAAGCGCGCCCTGGCGGTTCGGCAGGAGACCCAATGGCCGTTGGGCGACTCGACGAAGCTGGTCTTCACGTGCGAGCGCCCGCAGGAGTTCACGCTGCGTCTCCGCCACCCGCACTGGGCCAGCGCGGGACTCGAGGTGCGAGTCAACGGGGAGGCGTTGACGACCGACAGCTCCCCCTCGAGCTACGTTTCGATCCGTCGCACCTGGAAGACCGGCGACACGGTCGATGTGCGCTTTCCGATGCGGCTGCGCACCGAGGCGATGCCGGACAATCCGAATCGCGTGGCGATCTTTTATGGTCCGACGTTGCTGGCGGCCAAGCTCGGTCCCGTGGACGACCCCGCCGCGCAGGACGCCCTTTATGTGCCCGTGGTGGTGTCGGGGGAGCGGCCGGTGAGCGATTGGGTGAAGCCGGTCTCGCTCGCCGCGCTCGAGTTCAAGACGGAGGGCGTTGGCCGGCCACGCGACGTCGCGTTGGTGCCGTTCTTCGACCTGCACGACTGGCGATACACGGTTTTCCTGGACCGATCGACTCCGGCGGCTTGGTCCGCGCTCGAGGCGGAGATCCGGGCTGCCCAAGCGCGCGAGGCGGCGTTGGCGGCGCGAACGGTCGACGTGCTGCGTATCGGCGAGATGCAACCGGAGCGCGACCATAAATTGCAGGGGGAAAACACCAGTGCGGGAGAACATCTGGGGCGCAAGTGGCGGCATGCCATTGACGGCGGTTGGTTCGCGTTCGAGTTGGCCGTGGACCCGGCCGGGCCCAACCAATTGCAGTGCACCTACTGGGGGGGTGAAACCGGCTCGCGCCAGTTCGACTTGTCGGTGGACGGACAGAAGATAGCGACGCAGAAACTCCTCCAAGATCGGCCCGGCCAGTTCTTCGATGTGGTGTATGCCATCCCCCTGGAGCTGACGCGTGGCCGGTCGAAGGTCACGGTGCGGTTCCAGGCGCATCCGGGCCACTGGGCTGGGGGTCTGTTCGGCTGCCGAATGGTGCGGGGTCTAGCCGAATGAGGCGGTCGCGGTGCGGTCCGAACGCGGAGTCACTTCGACTGGTTGCGCCGGTTAGGGACGGGGGGAGAGGCAATGGTCGAGACTGAACGATCTCGCGCGAGCTCGACGAGTAAGGGGAGGTGATCCGAGCCTACGGGGGGGCCAACGTGTCGCTCGATCACGGGCAGCTCGGGTGAAGCCAGGCAGTGGTCGAGCGGGATGCCTAAGGCGCCCAGGTGCGCCGGCCAAGTTGCGTGCAGGCCCTGGCCGAGCGCGGTGTCCGCAAGTCCGGTTTGTTCGAGGAACCGCTTGTAGTAGGGCGACCAGGGCGTCATGTTGAGATCCCCTAGGACGATCTTCAGACCCGGCTCGCCGGCGAGTGTGTCGGCCAGCGCCTGTAGTTGTTCGTTGCGGCGTCGGGCAGACTTGGGCGAGGTGGGGGGTAGCGGATGCGTGCCGGTCACCAGCACGGTTTCGTCTCCCAGCGGTACGCGGGCCTGCAGGGTGGGAAGTTCGGCCACGCCCAGGTAGACGATCTGGGGATCGGTCAAGGGGACACGGCTCAGGAGGGCCATCCCGAAATCGTCCTCGCGATCGGCGAGGAGTTGGTGGGGGAACGTGTACTTGAGATCGGCGAGCTTGTTGAGCCAACGGGCGGTGATCTCCTGCAAGATGACCACGTCCGGCTTGGTCTCGCGCAGCACGGCGCGGACCAAGTCCGCGCGCGGGTTGCTGGCGCCGACGTTGATCAGCAGCAGGCGCAGCCGGGACTCACCCGCGGGCGCCGCCTCTGGGCTTTGGACAAAGAAGGGCAGGAGAATGGCCAAGTTCACCAGGCCAGGCAGGGCGAAGACCGAAGCTGTCGCGCGCTCGCGCCGGACCCAACACCAGATGGCGATGGCCAACAAGACGAGGGCGTAATGAGGCCGGAAATGCGTGGTCAACTCGAACAACCAGCCGGCCCGACCCAAGAAGCTCAGGCCGGTGGCCAGGGCCGCGCACAATCCGAACACCAACACCAGTCCCGTGAACTCGACCTTGAATTTGAAGAAGTCGGCCCGGAGCGACTTGTACTTGAGCTGCCACGCCACCCACCGATTCGCGGTGGGCGGCCTGGGGCTCCGCGTTCCGAGCGCTCGATGTGTAGCCCTCACCGCCGGGTCATTGTTACCGCCGTGGGGATGTCCCCCACGAACCGTCTGGGACTGCTATCGGCTCGCCCTTCCGCGTTCTTAAGGGGCAATCCATGCCGGATGAACTTTAGCCCATGACCTGGCCGATCCGGCTTGTAAGTCGCGGGCGGCCCTCTAGGATCGAACCGTTCAGCGACGAGCAAGTCCAAGCAAGTCCAGTTAGTCTCATGCGCACCCAGAGGCGAATGGCCGCCAACAAAGGAGAACCGCACATGCACCACGACAATCCTCTCATCGCGGGCCGGTATCGGTATATGATTCAACCTCCGCGCACACGTCACGGTTGGGTTGGGTGGGCGATCGGCGCGGTGGCGGCGCTGACGGGGTTGGCGGCTGAACCGGGGGGGCGCCCGGGGGCCGGCTGGCTCGCCGCGCACGAGGCCGACCTGCAGGCGGCGTTGGGTGTGCCGCGCGGGTTGGTGGTGGTGTTGGGCGATCGCAGCGGGCAACTGGCGCTCGACCTGGTTCGGCGAACCGAGGTGCTGGTCTACTCGCAATTGCCGGGGCAGCCGGCGGTGGACGCCGTTCAGCGCGCAGCCGATCAAGCCGGGGTTTACGGCACGCGAGTGTTCGTTGCGCGAGGTGCCCTGGCGCGGCTGCACTTGGCCGACAACCTGGCGGACGCGGTGGTGGCGGTGGGGCGCGCTGCGGAGGCGCCGGAGGCGGAGGTGCTGCGCGTGCTCAGGCCGCACGGAACGGCCTGGCTCGGGAACCGGCGCTTGACCAAGCCAGCGCTGGCCGGCGCGGACGACTGGTCGCATCCGTATCATGGGCCGGACAACAACCCACTGTCGGAGGACCGGGCGATCCGAGGGCCGTACCTGACGCAGTTCCTGGCCGATCCGCGGTATGGTCCCTTGCCGCAGGTGGCGGCGGCGGCAGGCGGACGGATCTTCAAGGTGTTTGGCCATATTGCCTTCAAGGAGCGCGAGGAACCGTGGCTCGACACGTTGGCGGCGTTCAACGGGTACAATGGCACGCTGCTGTGGCAACGGCCGACGGCGCCGGCGTTGATGGTGCATCGGAACACCCTCATCGCCACGCCGGACCGTTTATACTTTGGCGACGATCGATCGTGCAAGGTGTATGCGGCCGGCACAGGGGAGCTGATCGAGGAGATTGCGCCGCCGGCCGAGCAGGTGGGTGGGACTTTCTGGAAATGGATGGCGCTCGAGGACGGAGTCTTGTACGCCCTGATTGGCGAGCAAGAACAACGCGATCCGATCATTCGGCTCCGGTCCGATCGGCATGGTTGGCCGTGGAACCCGCTCTCGCCCGGATTCAACCAGCCGGAGCATACCTGGGGTTTCGGCCGGACATTGGTGGCCATCGACCTGGCGACGCGCAAGATCCGGTGGCAACACGCGGAGGTCGAGCCGGTGGACAGCCGGGCTTTGTGCATGGCGGGTGGGCGCCTGTTCCTCCTCCGTTTTGGCGCGTACCTGACGTGTATCGAGGCCAAGACGGGCCAGGTCCTGTGGCGCAAGACCAAGGAAGGGGCTCCCGAGTTGTTCGCGGCGCTGGGGCCGTATCTGGACCGGCAGGACTGGCGCACGAACTGGCGGACTACCGCGTACGCCAAGTGCACGGAACAAGCGCTCTACTTTGCCGGTCCGTCGGTGAGCAAGTTGTTGGCGGTATCGGCGCAGGACGGTCGGGTGTTGTGGGAGCATCCGTACAGCAACTACCAGTTGGTGATTCATGGCGACGGCGTGTACGGCATCAGCGGCCAGATCGACCAGGATGTCAGCCGCAAGTTCGATCCCTTGACCGGCAAGATCCTGGCTGAAATCAAGCTGGGCCGGCGCGCCTGTTCGCGACCGACTGGTTGCGATGACGCCATCTTCTTCCGGGCCGACGAGGGGTCGGTGCGGTTGGATGTGGCCAAGGACCGGCCGGGTCTGGTCTCGCCCATGCGGGCCCAATGCCACGACGGAGTGACGATCGCCAACGGCTTGCTGTACTGGTGGCCGTCCGTGTGCGACTGCAACCTCACGCTGTACGGCATCACGAGCCTTGGCTCGGCGGGCGAGTTCCAGTTTGGCCAAGCCGCGCTCGAGGCCGAGCGGCTCGAGACCGCGCGCGCCGCCGCGCCGGTGGTGGCCGAGCCGGTGACCGCCGCGGATTGGCCCACCTTCCGCGCGGACAACCTGGCCACCGTCACTTCGGCGGCGACGGTCCCGAAAGCGGCGCGCGCGCGGTGGACGTTCAACTGGGGCAGCCGCACGACACCGACAGCCCCAACCGTGGCGGGTCAGCGCGTCTATGTGGCGGGCCTGGACGGCGTGGTGCGGTCGTTGGACGCGCAGACGGGTGAAACGGCATGGACGGCCTATACCGGCGGGGCGGTGCGCTATCCGCCTACGATCTGGAACGGGCGCGCCTACGTCGGATCGGGGGATGGGTACGTCTATTGCCTTGCTGCCCAGAGCGGCGAGGTCTTGTGGCGGTTCCGGGCCGCTCCGATCGACCGGCGGATTCCGGTTTACGGTCGGCTCCAGTCGACTTGGCCGGCAGCCAGCGGCGTGTTGGTCGAGCAGGGCGTGGCTTATGTGGCGGCGGGTATTGTGAACTACGACGGCACGCACCTCTATGCGCTCGACGCAGCCACGGGCCAACTCAAGTGGCAGAACAATAGCTCAGGCCACCTCGATCCGGAAGCGCGCACCGGCGTCAGTGTCCAGGGTCACCTGCTCTGGCGCGAGGGCAAGCTGTTCCTGGCCGGTGGCAATGCGGTCTCGCCCGCCGTTTACGACGCGATCACGGGGCGTTGCCTGAACGACGCGGAGCCTCTGCGCCGCACTGCCGGCAACAACGTGCCAGCGGCCACCAGCCCGCGAGGCGCCGAGCTCTTCTCCCTCGGCAATCAGGTCTTGGTCAGCGGCAAGCCTTTCTACGCCCACCCCGACTATCCGGTGTACGACGCATCGGTCTTCAACCGGGCGTTGGTGGTGTCGACCGAAGACCGGGACATCTGCTGGGTGAACAACGCTAAAGTGGCCGCGTACCCACGGCTGAGCGAGCGGCGACAGGAGCAACTGGTGGCGTTATGGCGGAAGGGCGAAATCGCCGGCATGCGGCCGCAGTGGCAGAAGGCCTGCCAAGACAGTCTCGCCCTGGCGTTGTGCCGCAATGCGGTGATCGTGGCCACGCGACGCGAGTTGCTGGCCCTGAGTATCGAGAACGGGCAACCGCTGTGGACCCAGCCGCTCCCGGCCGCGCCGGTGGCCTGGGGTCTGGCGGTGGATCGTGAGGGGCGGGTGTTGGTGACGCTCGAGGGCGGGCAGGTGTTATGTTTTGGGGAAAGCGGTACGTTGGCGGCGAACTGATCGCAGGCGCCGAGCCCGCGACCCGCTGCGCCCGACTCGGGCCCTACCAGTAAACTGTCGTCTATCCCAAGCTCTGATCAGTAAGCGAAACCGTTCCAATCAGATCATGCCATGACGCGCGCGGATACCAGTGCCCGTGCTTGGCCTGTATCGCTACTGTCTGGGCCGTGGCTCGTCCTGGCGATCGCCATGAACACCGTCCCCGTGCCTGCACCTGCAGCCTCGCTGAGCGCTGATCTGGTGATCCGCAACGCTCGCGTGCAGACGCTCGACCCAGCCCAACCGACCGCGGAGGCGATCGCGATCCTGGGCGAGCAGATCGCCGCGGTGGGCGCCGACGCCCAGATCCGGGCGTACATCGGGCCGGAGACCCGCGTGGTCGAGGCGAACGGCGGACTGCTCTTGCCGGGGTTCAACGATGCCCATGTGCATTTTCTGAGCGGCGGCTTCCAGCTTGCGAATGTCGATTTGCGGGACGCAGCCAGCCCTGCTGAGTTCGCCCAACGCATTGCCCGCTTCGCCGCTCGACGCACGCCCGCTCACTGGATCACCGGAGGCGACTGGGATCACGAGCGCTGGCCGGGTGCGCCCTTGCCCACGCGACAACTCATCGACGCCGCCACGCCGCAGACGCCGGTCTTGGTGAGCCGATTGGACGGCCACATGGCCTTGGCCAACAGCCACGCGCTCGCCCTCGCAGGCGTCACGCGCGACACCCAGGACCCGCCGGGCGGCCTGATCGTGCGCCACCCGGCCAGCGGCGAGCCGACCGGCATTCTCAAAGATGCCGCGATGAGCTTGGTCAGCCGCTTCATTCCCCGGGCGACGCGACAGGAACGATTGGCGGCGGCGAGGGCGGCGACGCAGTACGCGGCCAGCCTGGGTGTGACCAGCGTGCAAGACATGTCCGCGGGGGCGGACGTTGGGGTCTACCAGGAGTTGTTGCAGCGAGGCGAACTGCTCACGCGCATCTATGCGATGGCGCCGCTGCCTCAGTGGGAACGACTGGGCGCGGTCGGGGTGCGCGCGGCCTTTGGGAATTCGCGGCTGCGAATCGGCGGGCTCAAGGGTTTCTCGGACGGCAGCCTGGGATCGACGACCGCATGGTTCTTCGAGCCGTACAGCGACGCGCCGGAAACGCGCGGGCTACCGGCGGACGAAATGTTTCCCGATGGCGCCATGCTCGAGCGGGTGGCAGGCGCGGATCGAGCGGGCCTGCAGGTGGTCATCCATGCCATTGGCGACCGCGCCAACCACGAGGTGTTAAGTCTGTTTGAGGAGGTTGCCCGCACGGCGGGGGCGCGGGATCGGCGCTTTCGCATCGAGCATGCGCAACACCTGCGGCGCGAGGACCTCGCGCGGTTCGGGGCCGCCGGGGTGATCGCCTCGATGCAGCCCTATCATTGCGCCGACGACGGCCGCTGGGCCGGCAAACGTATCGGACCGGCCCGCTGCCGCACCACCTACGCGTTTCGCTCCTTGCTCGACGCTGGGACGACGCTGGCCTTCGGATCGGACTGGACAGTGGCGCCGCTCAATCCGCTTTTGGGGATCGCCGCGGCGGTGACGCGCCGGACCTTGGATGGCCGCCACCCGGACGGTTGGGTGCCCGAAGAGAAGATCAGCGTGCTCGAGGCCGTGCGGGCGTACACCGTCGGCTCGGCCTACGCCGAGTTCCAGGAGCATCTGAAGGGGACTCTCGCACCAGGGAAGCTGGCGGACGCGGTGTTGCTGGACCGGAACATCTTCGAGATTGACCCGACCGAAATCGAGCGGGCGAAGGTGCATATGACCGTCTTGGGCGGGCGGATTACTTATGAGTCGCCGGAATGGATGACAAGCCGGCGGTAGGGCGCGACCGCTGGGCACGCCGCGGCTCGGCAGGAGCCTCGCCCTACCGCAGCGCGGCCATGGGTAGCCTCGAAACGGCGGGCGGGTGAGCGTGGGCGGCTTGAGGTCAGCGGTCGGGCCGGGTGCCTTCAAGGATCAGCCCGGTGGGCTGCGGTCGGGCCTTGTGGCCGACGACGATGTAGTGGGTCATAAACGCCACCCAACTCAACAACAGCAGAATCAGCCCGCCTAGGATGAGCCTGGGCACCATCGGCACGGGCTCGCGCGGCTCGTTCATCCGACCTCCGGATCGGTGGCACGAGTCCGGGCAGCACCACGGCGCCACTCGGTCTTTGGGGGCTCGGGCAGGCCCTGAGCGCGGAACGCAGTCCGGAAGTGGAGCTTGGCCACTTGCGCGAGCTTGTCGGCGCCGTGCTGGGCGACGAAGTCCTTGGCGACGGCATCGACGGTGGCGGAGGCGCCTTTGGGCAAGCTGAGGCCGAAGGGTTGGCCCAGTTTGGCCAAGCGCCGCACGAATTCGTCGCGCGCCAGAATCGAGGCGGCGGCGACGGCCTGGTCGGCTTCGGCCTGGTGGCGCTGGATCAACTCGATCTCGCGGCCGAGACTCATCAGGGCTTTGCCCACGGTGGCTTTGTCCGCGGCGAACTGATCGCTGATGGCGCGCACGGGCGGGGGGCGCATGCGGTGCTGTTGGAGCATGAGGTTCTCGATGACGCGCGCGTGGCCCCAAGCGAGGATCTGGTTGACGGAGCGGAGGCGGCGGTGCAATCGGTTGTAGGCCTCGTTGCCGATCGCGACCACATTGAACACGCAGCCTGGGGTGTCCCGGATCAGGCGGGCCAACTCCTGCACCCGTTTGTCACTGGAGATATTCTTCGAATCGCGAACGCCGGCCGACTGCCACGCCTTGACCACCGCCTCGTTGACGTACACGCCCGCGACGCAGAGTGGCCCGAAGAAATCGCCTTTGCCGCTCTCATCCACGCCTAGCCGAGGCAGGAACAGTTCCGGCTGAAGCATCGCTTCGTAGCCCAGTTGCGCGCGCTGAAGAATGAGCGGTTCGAGCACGAACTCGACGAATTCCTGCGTTTCCTTGCCTTGCACGACCAGTTTGCCGCTCTGGTAGAAGACCACGTTCACCTTGTGCTTTTCCCCGGCGAACCGCGCGTGAGGCACGTCGCGAAAGAGAAAGCCCTGGCCTTTGAGCCACCGACGCAACTCGGTCGCCTGAGGCTCGGTCAGTTTGCACGTGTACGAGGTTAGCGGTGTCGTCATGGTCATTCGACCCGGCCAAGACCGGGCCACAGTAGTCCGGCCCCAACCACCTGTCGAGCCGCCGCTCGCACGGCCACTCGAGTCTGCCGAAGTGGCGGTGAGCGCCTCCGGCGCTTGCGGATCGGGTCGGGGTGCGAACTGCCGATGGACGAGCTTGGGGGATCTGTTCGGCTTGCGGGTTGACGTAACCACGGCTGAAACTCGGCTTGTGACTAACGCAACCGATCTCGTGCCGCAGTTGCTCGCGTGGTACGAGCGAAGCGCTCGCGATCTCCCCTGGCGCCGCACGCAGGATCCGTACGCCATTTGGATCTCGGAGGTCATGCTGCAACAAACCCAGGTTAAGACCGTGCTGCCGTACTGGAGACGTTGGATGAGGACCTTGCCCACGGTGCGAGCCCTGGCCCGGGCACGGTTGGACCGGGTCCTCAAGCTCTGGGAGGGGTTGGGTTATTACCGCCGGGCACGTCAGTTGCACCAGGCTGCCCAGGCGATCGTCTCCCAGCATGACGGGCGGTTGCCGGCCACCTACCGCCAGCTCGTGGCTTTGCCGGGCATCGGCGCATACACGGCCGGCGCCCTCTGCAGCATTGCGTTCGACCAACCCGTCCCCGTGCTCGATGGCAACGTATGCCGGGTCCTAACTCGGCTCGAGGCGATCCGGGCGCACCCGCGGCAGGCGCGTGTGGCTCGCCGCTTGCGAGCCCTGGCTGCGGATTACCTCGCGCGCGCAGCCCGGGTTGGGCCGGGCGCCTGCGGCCGATGGAATCAGGCGCTGATGGAACTGGGCGCCCTAGTCTGCGTGCCGCGCCAGCCAGATTGTGCCCGCTGCCCGCTGAGTCGCTGGTGCAAGGCACGCCGGTTGGGCTTGGTCGAGCGGATTCCCCGGGTCACACCTCGGCCCGCTCCACTCGTGCGTCATGTGGTTGCGCTGGTGATCCGCCGCGCGCAGACGGTGCTGGTGCGGCGCCGGCCCGCGGGTGCGGTGAACGGCGGCTTATGGGAGTTCCCGAGTCTCGAGGTGTCGGGCGCGGAGTTCGACCCTAAAGCGGTCGCGCGCGGTCTGTTGGGGTACCAGCCATCGAATCTGATCTCGCTGCGGCCTCTGCGGCACCAGATCACTCGCTACCGCATCACGCTCCACGTGTTTCATCACACGGTGCCGCCTGGCTTTCAGGCGCCCGCAGCGCTAGGCCAATGGCGTCGGACCGACCGGTTGGAAGGGTTGCCGTTTGCGCGGGCGCACCGTCGGATTGCCGCCACCCTCGAATAGGCCACTGAATCGTGCTAAGGGGGTAGGTAGAAGCAGAGGTACACCCAGTTCGCGGCCGTCGCCGTCCCCAGGAGCCAGAGCGCGGTCCGGCGCTTGGACCAGCGGACCAACCGAGCTTCGAGCTGGCTCCCGGTGGCGCGATCGATCAGCCAACTTCCGAACCAGACCAGAATCCACAGGCCAAGCCCGCCGAACAACGGATTGAGCTGGACGGCGGTGCCCAGTTCACCCTGGGCGACGGCTACTGCCGCGCGGGTGCTCCCACAGAACGGGCACGGCACACCTGTGATCGCGCGGAGCGCGCAGGGCGGCAGCGCCCAACCAGACACGCTCACCAGGCGCGCGGCAAGCAAGGCACCCAACCAACCCAGGAACGTCCACAGCGCTGCTCGGGAGCCGCGCCGCGGCGTTTCAGAGCTGGGGCGGGCGAGGTGGGGTGGGGGAAGGTTCATGCCTGGGATAGGCAGCCGCCGCTTGGCGAGCCTCTCGATGGAGGCTCAGGCTGCTGCGCAGGGCCCATAGCCACGCCCCGGCGTACAACATCACGCCGCCGAGTGCGGTGAACAGGCTCGCCCAAAAACCCGGCGGGAACCCGTCTTCCGGAGGCCACTGCTCGGCCCCGAGCCAGAGCCGATAACACTGCACCGTCCCGACCAAGCTGGCGGCCAAGGCGACCAGGGCCAGCGCCGCCTGCACAAAGCCCACCTTCCGCCCCGCCGCAATCGAGCCGAGCCCGGGAACGGTGGCGAGGTTAGCGAGCGTGCAGGCCCAGGCGGTGGGCTTGTCAACCGCCTTCGGCGTGTCGTTGGCCGAAGAGGTCTTCATAGGCGTGCAGCAGGGAGGCGAACGCAAAGGGCAGATTCAGGAGCAGGACGATGCGTTGCTCGACGACGGTCTGGAGAGCCAACCGACGGAAGCTCTCGTCTTGGCTTAACTCGAGCAATTGCTTGAGTTTCTCCGGCAGAGTGCCGGGCGTCCACGAGGCTGGCCCGCCGAGTTGGTCGAACAAGAAAAGGGTCAGCCGGCCCCGGCTGAATACCTCGAAGACAATCACCGGCAGGTAAGCCACCAAAATCAACGCCGCCACCTTGAACCAACCTCGTGAAACGACCTTCCGACTCGCCTCCATCGCCTCCCAAAAACCCAACTGCCGATCTGCGACCAAGGGGATGCTAAAGACCCAAATCACGATCAGGTACAGCCCCGGCGCCAGACAGAACAGCAACCCTAGACTGCTCAACAGCCCGCTGACAATCCACACCAACATCAGCGGTACAAACAAAGGGCCCCAGCACGAGAAGGCGTCGCCCAACGTGGCCGCTTGCTGGCGGATGAGCCGCAAATACAGCACACTCAACCCGCCGTAGAGCGCACCCCCAATCGCCAAGTTCACCAACTCGCCCACGCACACCACAAACTGGCAGGCCGTCAAGATGAGCCACACCAGCGCCGTGGCGCCCGTCAGCAAAATGAAGTGCCTCGTCAACAACCCCCATCCCCGCCCCAAACAGGCCCCGACCCGCAAGGTCTCCAACCGCACGCCGGCTTCCGCGATCCACCCCGGGCCGGGGGCGCGTTCGAGCGTCAATGGCGGCGGAGTCGCTGCGGTCGAGGGAATCCCCAACGCCTCGGCGAACTCGGGGAAGGTGGCCAGGGGCCGCCATTCCGTGCTGTGCTCGTTGCTGTGCTCGGGCTGGAGCAGGGTCTGGCCGTTGGCACGATTCTCGGCCAGGTGCTCCCGCATTTGTTCCGTGGTATACGGGCCGTATTCCTGGCCGTCACCCCCGATCATCTTGAACATGAGTCGAGTCTGTTGGCAAAGCCGCTCGACCGTCAAGTGACCGCTCACTCGAATGCGTGCTCTCTGCCAGGATAGTAGTGGTTGACAATCGTTGACACACGACGTTGCCGCTGGGGGGCGGGGGTGAGTCTCGATGGTGGGCCGGCATCGGGGCCGTGCATGCCTCGGGTGCAAGTACTTCTGTGGGTTGGGGATCCCGCAGACTGTGGCCTTGCCGTTGTCGAGCTCAGACGTCGCCGCTCCGGACCGCCGGCGGGTGGTCGGCTGCGGCGTGCGCCGAGCGCCGGGCGCGGAGCCACCAACGGAGCCAGCGCCAGGTGTCGCGGACCGGCTGGATCTTGCTGGGTGCGCCGGGGTGGTAAATGAGTTGCACCGGGACGGACTCGATCCGCAGGCCTGCCCGGGCGAAGGCCACCAGGGTCTCGGACTCGACCTCGAAATGCGCGGCAGCGACGCGCACGCGCTGCCAGGCGGCCAACTCGATGAGGCGGAAGCCGCATTGGGAATCGGGCAAGTTCTGACCGACGAGAACCGAGATGCGCCGGCTCATCCAACGGTTGACCTGGCGCCGCAGCCACGGCATGGCGGCCGCCCGGCCCATGCGGTTACCTACCACCAACGAGGCAGCCGTTTCCTCCGCGCGGGCAAAGAAGGCGGGAATGTCCGCCGGCGCATGCTGCCCATCGCCGTCCAGAGTGAGTGCCCAGCGATGGCCGGAGGCCAAGGCGCAGCGCAGGCCGCGATCGAGGGCGCGGCCCTTGCCGGTGTTGGCGGGGGAGGTCAGGACGATGGCGCCGGCTTGCTGCGCCGCGGTGGCGGTGGCATCGGTCGAGCCGTCGTTGACGACCAGCGCAGTGGGGAGGTGTCGGCGCACGTCGGAGACCAAGGTCCCGATCGACCCCGCTTCGTTAAGGCAGGGGATCACGGCAGCACAGAGCCGCGGCCAATCCGGGCGATCCACGGGCACAAGGTAACCGGTGGTGGGTGGAAAGAGAATCCGAAACGCGAGTGCGGTGAACGCGGTGAGGGAGGGGAGGGGAGGGGGAGGGGGCTGGGCATCGCGAAATGCGTTGCGCCCGCCCTAGGAGCTGTGGGTAAGGTGTGGGCGTTGAACGTGGCGGGGCACCGGCCCGTTCTCAGAAGGGCGTAGGGCGTTTGTGGTTGGGGCCAGGTGGGCGGCGGGGTGGCCGAGCCGGTTTCTGGGGACTGACGCGGTGGCGCGCTAGACGGGGCACATGGCAAGCGGCATCCTACTGATCAGCACCAATCGCTGCGATTTCCCCTACCCGGTCTTTCCGCTTGGACTGGCGCAGGTGGATACGGCGCTCCGGCGGGCGGACCATACGACGCGCTGGCTGGATTGCCAATGCGACGCCACGCCCCTGGCCCATGTCCTGGCCGAGTACGAGCCGGACTGGATCGCGCTTTCGCTGCGGAACATCGACGATGTGGTTTTCAAGCGGCGCGAGACTTACTTTGGGGCGCTGCTCGAGTTATGCCGGGTGGCGCGCGCTCATTCGAGTGCGCCGCTAGTGCTTGGGGGCAGCGGGTTCTCGATCTTCCCGGAGCGGCTTCTCGAGTTGAGCGGGGCGGACTTTGGCATTGCCGGGGAGGGGGAGGGGGGGCTGGTGCAGTTGCTGGCGGCCGTCGAAAGGGAAGCGACGCTGGACACGGTTCCCGGCCTGATGTGGCGCGAGCAGGGCCGCCTGCGAGTCAACCCGCGCCGGCCGCTGGCGCTATCGGAGGCAGTGGGTTTTCCGGAGCGTCCGCCACGGTTGGTCGAGTACTACTTGCGGACCAGCTCGATGCTCAACGTGCAGACCCAACGCGGTTGTGCCTTCGAGTGCTGTTACTGCACCTATCCGCTGTTGGAGGGTCGGGCCCACCGCCGCCGGGCGCCGGAGGAGGTGGCCGAGGAGTTCGAGATGCTGCAACGTTTGGGGGCGCGCTACGTGTTCGTGGTGGACTCGGTGTTCAACTCCTCGCCGACGCACGTCCTGGAGACCGCCGAGGCGCTGATTCGCCGCGAGGTCAAGCTGGCGTGGGGCTGTTTTCTGCGGCCGCAGGGGCTTACGGCGGAGCAGATGGGGGCGTTGGCGCGAGCCGGGCTAACCCACATCGAGTTCGGCTCGGACAGCTTCTGCGACCGGGTGCTCGAGGCGTACGGCAAGCGGTTCGCGTTCGACGACATCCTCGAGGCGAGCGAGTTGGCGCGCGCGGCGAAGATCGACTACTGCCATTTCCTGATCGCGGGCGGGCCGGGCGAGACCCTGGGGACGCTGCGGGAGACCTACCGGAACTCGACGCGGCTGATCGACACCGTGATTCTGGCGTTGCCCGGCATGCGGGTTTATCCAGGGACGCCGCTCTTTCATGCGGCGGCTGCTGGGCGCGTGGGCGGGTTCGGGGATGACCTGCTGGAGCCGCACTTTTTCTTCTCGCCCGATTTGACGGCAGACCAAACGCAAGCGGAGCTGAACCGGTTCGCCGCCGAGTCGCCGAACTGGATTGTGAACGAGCCCAACGCAGCCTACTACCGGTTGGCCGATCGGTTGCGGCAGAAGGGGGTGGTGGGCCCGCTTTGGAGCTATCTGAGCCTGATGCAGCGCGTGTTGCCGCGGCCGAGTTGAGCCAGGGGCCAAAGGCCGCTTTCACCCGGTGCCGGTGGTTGGACTGGCGGTGGCGGAAAAGGGGCTTGAAAGGACGATCCCAGCACGCGAAGATCAAGGCCAGCACATCCCAATCCCGGGGCCGGCAGCCACCGAACGTTTGAACCGACTTGTCATGAACCCACTCGATCACACCATCCACTCGGTCTACCCCGCCCCAACCGCTAGCGCGCTCAACCTGCAGCGGCGAACGGGGAGCGGATGGTCCCGCCGCGACTTCCTTAAGCGGTCCGCCCTGACGGGGGCTGGGCTGGCCTGGCTGCCGGGCGCGGTCGCTGCTGCGGACGGGCCCCTACCGACGCGCGTGCTGGGTCGGACGGGGGCGCGGGTTACGATCTTGGGTTTGGGCACGGCGCCTATCGGGGAGGCGATGACGGAGCCGAAGGAGGCGGCGCGGATCTTTGGGGAAGCGATGGATCGCGGGGTGAACTACATCGACACGGCGCGCGGGTACGGCAACGCGGAGGAGGTGTTGGGCGGGTTGGTGCCGAGTCGACGCGACCGGTTGTTTTTGGTGACCAAGGTTTGGGTCGAGACGGCCACGGAAGCGGAGAAGTCGCTGACCGAATCGCTGCGCCGGCTGAAGGTGGACGCGGTTGACCTGGTGCATATCCACCACATCGGCGGCAAGAACCTCGACCGGGTGCTGGCGGCCGACGGGGTCCTCGAGTACTTGGTGAAACAGAGGCAGGCTGGCAAGCTGCGGTTCATCGGGCTGTCGGGTCACGCCCGGCCGCCGCGGTTTGTGAAGATGCTCGAGACCGATCAGATCGATGTGGTGATGGCGGTGATGAACTACGCCGACCGCAACATCTACGACTTCGAGGGGACGGTCTTGCCGGAGTGCCGGAAGCGCAACGTGGGCGTGGTGGCCATGAAGGTCTACGCCGGGATCAAGGGAGGGTTTCCGAATCACCGGAAGGCGCAGGTGGGCTGCAATACCCCCCCGGAGCGCTTGCCGCAAGCCCTGGCGTACGCCTTGGACCTCGAGGGAGTCAGCGCGGCGGTGGTGGGTCCGTTTACCTTCGAGCAGGCGGTGCAGAACGTTGGGCTGGCTCGCCAATACCGGCCCTTGACCGAGGCGGAGCGCGCTGACCTGCTGCGTTACGGCCAGGAACTCGCCGCCACGCTCGGCCCGCGCTACGGCCCGGTTGCCTGAAGCTGGTCGACGGCGGTTTTGCGGTTCGGGGTGGGCCGGTGGGCTGGCGAGGATCCCGGCGGTCTCGGGGCCAGGGCGTGTGGTGAACGGTTGTTTTTTGCTTGGCCGAGGGCGAGTTGGGCTTTTACGCTGCGCGCAGTTCAGTTCTCACACACGTAGCAGCAAGAGGTGTTTATGGATCTGACGTTTCATTGCACGCAATGTCGACAGGAATTGGCGGTGGACATCTCCGCCGCGGGGCACGTGATCCAATGTCCTACGTGCTCGGCACAGGTGACCGTGCCCCAGGCCGACATCACGAGTATCCACCATTTGAACCCGATCGCCTCCTCGGCGGCGGCGAAGATCGAGCGCCATTTCACGGTGCCGGTGCACGACAAGCCTGCCGAGATTCTGATCAAGAAACCGGAGAAACAAGAAGAGGAAGTCGCCCCCGACGCCCCCAAGAAGATGAAGTTCCGGGTGATCCGGCACACCGACTGCATCGAGGTGGGGCACGATCGTTACGAGGAGATGGTGACGGCGTTCCTGAACAAGATCGGCGAGCAGAACATCATCAGCATCACCCCCGTCAACTATACGCACATCGACATCGCCACGCAGAAGATCCTCACCGACTACGCCATTCAGGTCGTTTATCGAGGTTAGGCGCCCGGCCTGTTTCCACGCTCGACAAAGGGGCGCCGTTCGCGAACAGTCGCCGCCGTGAAGGTGCAAGCACGGAGCCCGCGCACCAAGGCGTACGCGGCGGCGGGGGTCGATGTGGACCTGGGCAACCGGGTCAAGGCCGGTTTGCCCGCTCTTCTGGCCGCCACGCGGCGCCCTGGGGTATTGGGCAAGGTAGGGGGTTTTGGCGGTTTGTTTGCGCTCGACCTGCGCAAGTATCGGCAACCGATTCTCGTCTCGAGTGTCGATGGCGTCGGCACCAAGCTCAAGATCGCCTTTGCCCTGGACCGGCACGACACCATTGGCCAAGACCTCGTCAACCATTGCGTTAACGACATAGCCGTTTTAGGGGCCGAACCGCTCTTTTTCCTGGATTATTTAGGCACGGGGCGGCTCGAGCCGCACGTGTTCACGCAGATTATCCGGGGGTTCGCCCAGGCTTGTGCGCAGAATCGATGCGCGCTCATTGGCGGCGAGACGGCGCAGATGCCCGGCTTCTATCGGCCAGGGGAGTACGATGTCAGCGGGACGATCGTGGGTGTAGCCGAGCGGTCTCGGTTGTTGGACGGGCCAAGGGCGGTACGGCCCGGGGACGCTGTGCTCGGACTCGCCTCGAGCGGGTTGCACACCAACGGGTATTCGCTGGCCCGCAAGATCTTCTTCGAGCAGATGGGCCTCGAACCGACCAGCCAGGTGCCCGAGTTGGGCACGACGCTCGGCGACGAGTTACTGAAGGTGCACCTCAGTTATGGGCCGCTGGTGCAAGCCCTGCTGCGGAAGTTCAACGGCCCCGCCCCCAGCCGAGCGTCTGCGGGAGGGCGTACCGCTCGGCGCCCGGCGCGCGCCCGGGCTACGATTCGAGCCTTGGCGCACATTACGGGGGGCGGTTTCGTGGACAATGTGCCGCGGGTACTGCCGCGGGACTGCGACGCGATCGTTCGCAAAGGCACCTGGGAGGTGTTGCCTGTCTTTAGGGTGCTCGCCGAGCACGGCGAGGTGCCGGAGGCGGAGCTCTACCAAGTGTTCAACATGGGGATTGGGATGGTGGCGTTGGTGGCGCCGGGGGAAGCCGAGGCCATCCTGAGGTTCATGCGCCGCCGCGGCCCCCTCGAGTGGCAGATTGGCGAGGTGCAGCATGGCAGCGGTCGCTGCCGGGTGGTGTGAGCCGGCCGAGCCCGACCCGGCCTTGCGGCTTGCATTCGAGCGCAAGGGGACGCGGGCCGTGCTCGGCCGGCGCCGAATGCCTATAAGGTATCGCCGCCGAGCTGGACGATGACCGTCCCGGTGGCCGAGCCGCCCCGGCTGTCGCTCACGACGTAGGTAAAGGTGTCGGAGCCGACCATACCCGCGGCCGCTCCGGTGTAAGCAGGCGGCCAGTACATGAGGTAGCTGCCTCGTTTGGAGAGGGTCCCGCCGAAGTAAGTCCGGCTCGAGTGGCTCGAGAGCGTGAGGGGGTCGCCGTCCACGTCGCGGTCATTGGCCAAGAGGAGCGGGATATAGATGTAGACTGGCGCTCCCAGGCCTGCAATGTAGTCCGGGGCAGCCACCGGCGCGTGGTTCACGTGGGTGACGGTGAGCAGGAAGCTGGTCTGAACGACATTGGCTCCGTCGCTGAAGCTCAGGGTGACGGTGGCGTTGCCGCAGCGGAACCGGGTGGGCCGGATCGTCAGAGTGCGGCTGGGGCCGGTGCCACTGAACGAGAAGGCCGAACTGGGGACCAGCAGGATGTTGGACGAGCTGGCAAACACCAGCAAGCGGTCGGTGGGCGTTTCTGGATCTGCGACCGTGAAGGCCAAGGGCGCGGTGGCCTGATCTTCCGGGATGGTCTGGTTGAGGATGGCCGAGATGGTGGGTTTGCGGTCGAGCCGGTAGTTGAGGTAGATGGTTCCGGTGGCGCCGTTGACGCCATCGACCATGATGTAATAGGTCGTCCGCGAGCTAGCGGTGAAGTTGAGGGCGCTGGTCAGCCCATCGCCGCCGCTGTTGTTGTCGCAGGCCACCGGCACCAGGCTACTGTAGCCCAGATTGCGGCTCTTGCTGGCGGCGCGAGGGCAAACGGCGGAGGCCCTCGAGTGGTTCGAGCGCGCGTTGACGACCGACGGCGCTTTGGGTGTGGCGTGGCTGGGGCGGGGTTTGTGCCGGATTCGCCAAGGCCAACTCGAGGGTGGGCGCGAGGATCTGCAGATTGCGTCGACGCTGGAGCCGCAACGGTCCTTGTTCCGCAGCTATTTGGGCAAGGCCTTCAGTCAAGCCGGCGACGTGGCGCTAGCCAGGCAAGGAGCTGCGCTTGGCCAAAGACCTGGACCCGAACGATCCGACGCCGTGGCTGTACTCTGCGCTCCACGAACAACAACAGCGTCACATCAACGAGGCCATCCGCGACTTCGAAGAATCGCAAGCCCGCAACGACCAACGCCGGTTGTTTCGTTCCCGTTTGCTCTTGGACCAAGACCGGGCGGTACGCGGCGCCAATTTGGCCTCGGCGTACCGGGACGCAGGCTGGTTCGAGGTGGCCCAGCGCGAGGCGGCCAAGGCCGTCCACTTCGACTACGCGAACGCCGCGGCACACCGGTTCTTGGCCAACAGCTATGAGGCGCTGCGGGATCCGCGGCGGGTGAACCTGCGTTACGAAACGCCGGCGGTGAACGAGTGGTTGATGGCCAACCTGCTCGCCCCCGTGGGCGCAGGCAGCCTCGCGCGCAACGTGTCCCAGCAGGATTACGGGCGCTTGTTCGAGGGCGATCGACTCGGGTTTAGCTCCCAGACGGAGTACAACAGTCAGGGGGATTGGGTGACGACTGCCTCGCAGTACGGCACCTTTGGAGGCACAAGTTACTCGCTGGACGCCCAGTACCGGAGCGAACTCGGCTACCGCCCCAACCACGACCTCGACCACCGGGACTTCGCCGCCCAAATCAAACAGCGCCTTGGCCCCGACACGCACGCTTATCTCCTAGCAGAGTATCTCCGGCGGGTGAGTGGCGACCTGGCGCAGTACTATGACTCCGCCTGGGCCAGCCCCAGCCTCCGTCTCGAGGAGACGCAGGAACCGAACCTCTTTCTCGGCCTCCATCGCGAGTGGGGGCCGGGCTCCCGCACCCTGCTGCTCGCCGGCCGCTTGCAGGACGAGCGCACCTTGCAGGCGGAGGCGGGTCGGATCCCGTTCTTCTACCGGAATTTGGCCGATGGCGCATCGACCTTTGTGCGGATTCCGGACCGCGGCTCGAGCGCACTGCAGGGGCTGCAATTCGAGGAGAAAGGTCTGCGGTTCACCGCCCACCAACTGCTCGGCCGGGCGTGGTCGCTGGGCGTGGGCTACCGCTTGAGCGCGGCCGACCTGGAAACCGGCTTTGCCGAGGTCACGGCGGCCATCCCCGGCTCGGACCAACTCAACCAGAACGAGACCGCGGTCCTCCACCAATTGACGCTCAGCGCCCACTATAACCATCCCTCGGGGTTCTTCGCCGAGGTCCAGTCCCAATGGCATAGCCAAAGTAACCGCGGTTATTCACCAGACCGGCCCGGAGACGATTTCTGGCAGGTCCACTGTTTTGCCGGCTACCGGTTTGCCCAGCGCAAAGCGGAGGTTCGCCTCGGGTTATTGAATGTCACCGACCAAGATTACCGGCTCAACCCGCTCAATCTGTATGCCGAACTGCCTCATGACCGCGCATTGGTGCTGGCGCTGAAACTGAACTTCTGAACCTCGCCCTGCCTCTGAGCCAAACCACTGCCCCAGCCACCGACCCGCCGAGCCCGAAGGCCCTCGCTCGGCCGAGTCAGTTCCTGCCGCGCAAGGCGGCGGCGGTGTGGGGCGGCTTGTGGGTGCTGCTAGCGGGTCTGCTGTGCTTGGTACCCAGGTGGCCGTTGGGTGACCAGCTCAAACGAGCCAGCTATGATCTGCCCTTTTACCTCTCTCTGGCTTATCCGCAGCGCGTGGATCTGAGCGAGGTGGAGATCGTGTTTCTGGACGTGGACTCACACCAGCAGTTGGGCCTGCGCTTCGATCAACCGTGGGACCGCGCGCTCCATGCCCAGTTACTCCAACGCCTGACCGCCGACGGCGCCCGGGCGGTCGTTTTCGATATCGTGTTCAGCGACCCGGGCGTGGCCGCGACCGCCGATCAGGCCTTGGCCCAGGCGATCCGGGAGAACGGGCGCGTCCTGCTCGCGGCCGAGCTGGCCGACGACCCAACGGCGGCCACGCCGATGTTGCGGACGCGCTTGACCACGCTCACCCTACCCTACGAACCTTTTCTCGAAGCCGCCTCGGGATGGGGGTTGCCGCAACTCCAACCGGATGACGATTTCATCGTGCGGCAACACTATCACGGGCCTCGCGACCGTGACTGGGCGAGCCTGACGTGGGCGGCGTACCGGTTGGCGCGGCCCGAAGCGCCCGAGGACCCGAGCGCGCGCTGGGGGGAACGTTGGGTACGTTATTACGGCCAGCCGATCCCCAACATCAGCTATCGATGGGCTGGACAAGCTGAGCCCGGCCACTTCCGCGATAAGATCGTCCTGATCGGCGCGCGCCCCATGACGGGCTATACCGGCGAACGGAAGGACGAATTCCGCAGCCCATTCTCGTGGGGATTCGCGCCTTCCCAATTCATTCCCGCCGTCGAGATCCACGCCACCATTCTGTTGAACCTGCTTCGCGGCGACTGGCTGCGCCGCGTGCCGCCCGTCCTCGAGTATGGGGTGCTGGCTTTGGCGGCGGCGGCGTTCGGCTACGGTTTGTTTGTCTTTCGACCGCGGGCAGCCGCGGGGATCGCCGTGGTGGGACTGGTGGGAGTGGCGGGAGGCGCGGTGGTGGGTTTCTCCATGTTGCGGCTCTGGTTTCCGTGGCTGATCGTTGTGGCGGTCCATATCCCCGTCGGGTTGCTGTGGCGCGTGCTCAGTGAATCGGTCGAGTGGTACCGAGCGCGGCGCCAACTCGAGGCTGCGAGGCGGGCTGACGAAGCTCGGATCCGCGAGCAAGCGGCCTTGTTGGATGAGGCTCAAGACGCGATTCTGGTGCACGACCTCACCGGGCGGGTGCAGTACTGGAACCGGAGCGCGGAGCGGCTCTATGGATGGGCGAGTCAGGAGGTGCTGGGCCAACCGGTGCCGGAAGGCTTGCTGGAGGCCGATCTCCCGCGGCGGGCCCAACTGCGGCGCGACCTGCTGGCGACCGGGGCGTGGGTGGGAGAACTCCGGCAGAAGACTCGGGCGGGGCAGCCGCTGACGGTGGCCAGTCGGTGGACCCTGGTTCGGGACGCGGCTCAGGAGCCCAAGAGCGTGTTTGTGATCAACACCGATGCCACCCAGGTCAAGAAGCTCGAAGCGCAATTCTTGCGCGCCCAGCGCATGGAGAGCATCGGGACGCTCGCAGGCGGTGTGGCCCACGACCTCAACAACGTCCTGACCCCGGTGCTGATGACCGCCCAATTGCTCCAACTCAACCCCCTGCCGCCCGACAGCCAACGCATGCTCGAGATCATCGAGGCCAGCGCCAAGCGGGGAGCGGACATGGTCCGACAGATCCTCGCCTTCGCGCGCGGCCGCGATGGCGAGCAGAGCGTGGTGCAACTGACGCACTTGATCAAGGAGATGGACAAGTTCTTGCGTGAGACCTTGCCCAAGTCGATCCGAGTCGTCACCCACCTCGAGACCCAATTGCCGCCTGTCAAAGCCGATGCCACTCAGGTCCACCAGGCTCTGCTGAACCTCTGCGTTAACGCTCGCGACGCCATGCCTGAGGGTGGCCAGATCAGTATTCGCGCGGGGCGTGTGACCCTCGAACAGGCGCTGGCCATGCGCGGTCTGGAAGCCGCCCCGGGCGACCACGTGGTGATCACGGTGTCCGACACCGGCACCGGCATCCCCGAGGAAATCGTCGAACGGATCTTTGAACCCTTCTTCACCACCAAGGCGGCCGGCAAAGGCACCGGACTGGGCTTAGCGACTGTGGTCAAGGTCATGAAGAGCCATCGCGGCGTGGTCGAAGTCAAGAGCCAGCCGGGCCAGGGGACCGCCTTTCAACTCTACTTCCCCGCCGTGCCGGTCACTGTGGCGCTCCAGGCTGAGGGTCTCTTGTCCGAGGACCAGCTCGGCCAGGGCGAGTTGGTGTTGGTGGTGGACGACGAAGCGGCGGTTTGCGATCTGGTCAAGGGCACCCTCGAAGCCCACGGCTACGAAGCCTTGACCGTGCAGGATCCGACGGAGGTCGTCTGGACTTTCCTCCAGCACGAGCACAAGGTTGCCCTCTTGCTGACCGACCTGATGATGCCTGCCATGGGCGGCCAAGCCGTCCTCCAGTCCCTCCGGCGCTTCCGGCCCAACCTGCGGTGTGTGGCCATGTCCGGGGTCCTCGACAAGGCCGATCTCAAAGCGGAACTGCAGAGCCAGGGTGTGGCCCTGCTCGCCAAACCCTTCACCGCCGGCCACTTGTTAGAGGCGGTGCATGCCGCCCTCCACGACTCGCCCAACAGCAAGCTCCCCGAAAGCCGCCCCGTGGAGGCTTTCGCCTAGTAACTGTATTTCACACCCACACTGCCGAGGTGGCGGGTGAACTCGCGCCCGGCGGTGTTTGGGATCAGGCTATCGGACCAGTCGTAGGAGTAGCCCACCTCGCCGCTGAAGTGCTTGTTGAAGGCGATATTCAGGCCAGCGCTGGCCGTGAAGATCCAGTCCTCTCGCGCTACCGGCGCCATCCAGTCGCCGCCGTAGGCCCGGAACCCGGTGGTCACCCCCGCATGCGGACAGAACTGGTGCCTCCAACTGAGGTCGTAGGTCATATCTTCGTAGGCCGAAGGCGCGCCGAAGGCGGGTTGCTCGTACTGTTTGACCGCGAGCGTGACGGTATCCTTGGCCGTGGGCGTGATGGCGGCGGTGGCGTCGACAAACAGTTTGGTGTGGTGATCGTCGAATTCGGGGTGAGTGCGGTGGTTGAAGTCGCGGTAATCGGGGCCCAGCGCCAAATTCACCTTGAGCCATTTGGTCAAGCGCCCCTCCAAGCCCACCAGCAACCGGTGGTAGTCGTTCGAGTAGTCCACGTTCGCCCCCGGCAGCGGCGGTTCCTGTTGGAATCCGAACCGGTAACCGAGGGTCACGCTGGCTTCCTTGGTGATCTTATACCCGAAGTCGACCCCGGTGTTGAGGTCGTTGCGGTCCACATAGAACTGATGGAACGGCGGCTGGTACTTGATCCGGAAATCGTGGAAGTAGGAAGAAGCCACCGGCCGAAAGAACCAGCCGTTGTGCACGTGAATGGCCCGAAACTGGTTGCGCACGATGATCGCCGCGCGCCGATCCCGAATCGGGATGCCCCCAATCGCCGGCGCACCACCCGGTCCACCGAACACCAGACCCTCGTCGCTGCCGTCTATCCAAGTGAATGAACTCTGTTGCTCCCACGAGACGATGTCGACATCCCCCGTCACCCGCAACGCCACCCGATGCGCCACATGGTCTTCGTCCGATTCGGCATGGAAGCGGTTCACCTCCGGCGCATAGGAGGTGCTGATCGTGGCGGCGCTGCAAGGGACCCAAGTAAAGCCCACGCGCGGCGTGGCGGTGGTCACCAAGGAATGCTGATGCGGTTGAACCGCGCCGGGGATGGCCGGATCGGGCACGACGTCCTGCAGGTAGACGTTGCTGTCGAAGGTCTCCTTGAGCGACAGCTCGGCTTGGAAGTTGAAGTTGGTGGCGGCCTGGACGCAGGCCTCCGGCAAGCAGCCTAGGACCGCGGCGACGACGACGCGGCGCACGGGAGAAGCGGGTTGGGAATGGGCCATAGGTTTCACGGATGAGTCACGAGCGGCGGCATCCTTCCGGCAACTAGGCGGGCTTCGGTTGGGGCGGGTTGTCCGCTGCCGCCGCCGTGGGCGGCTTGAGGCTCAGCGAGACGGCCGCCATGATGAGGCACCCAATCCCGGCGGGCACAAACGCCCACATCCAGGCCTTGGCATCGCCCATGATGCCGCCGAGCACGGGTCCAACGATGCCGCCCACGCCGTAGGACATGAACACCCACGGGTAGTTGGTCCCGACACTCTTGTTACCGAAGTAGTCCGCGGTGGCGGCGGGGAAGAGGGCGAAGTTGCCGCCGAAGTTGAAACCGATCAGCGCCGCGCCGAGGTAGAGGCCCCATTCCCGGCCGCCGATGAAGTAGAAGGCGATCATGACCAACCCTTGCAGGCCGGTCATCAGGGCAATGGCATTGCGCCGGCCGAGCTTGTCGGACAAGGTGCCCCAGACGATACGCCCCAACCCGTTGAGCAAGGCATAGAACAAGCCCATGGCCGTGCCCGCCACCACGTTGGCGTTGGCGGGCGCTAAGCCGTTGGCGGTGAGTGCGTCCCGGCCGAAGAGTTGAATGACTCCAATCACCATCAAGCCGGCCGTGGCCCCGACAAAGAAGGTCAAGAACAACGCCCAGAACTGGCGGGTCTTCACCATCTGCGCCACGTTGAACTCGACGCCGCCGGTGCTGCTGGCTTGGGCCCCGGCCGGCGGTTGCCAACCGGCGGGCTGCCAACCCGCGGGGGGATTGACCAAGACGGTCGCCCCCAAACCCACCAGCACGGCGAAGAGCACCCCGTAAAGCATGAAGACATGGCTGGGCGTCCATCCCATCCCGTAGAGCCCAGACCAACCCGGCGTCAGATCGACGGGCCCGAACTTGAAGCCGCTGGTGAGTTTGATCCAGATGAGCGCGCCAAAGCCGAAGCCTGCAACCGCCAACCCGGTGATCATGCCTTTCTTGTCCGGGAACCACTTCACCAGCGCGGCGATCGGGCACACATAGCCCAAGCCAATGCCCGCCCCGCCCAACAGACCCACCCCGATGAGGATCCCCCAAAAGCTCGTCCCCGCTAATCCCCCGAGGAGGTAGCCCAAACCGAGGATGACTCCACCGGTCAAGGCCACGATGCGCGGGCCGGCCTGGCGCTGCCAACGTCCCGCCACCAGCGCCATCACGACGGCGAAGGAGAGCAGTCCCACCGAGAAGACGATCTGGGTCTGCGTCTTGGTGAATTGAAAGGGGCCGTCCGCGGCCGTCAACCGGCCGGTGAAGGCCGACCACGCATAGATCGCGCCCAGGCACAACTGGATCACGATACCCCCAACGACCACCCACCACCGGTTTATGACTCTCTGGTTTGACATAGATCCACTCCGTCGCCCGGTGAACCGGGCGGGCGGGACCGCCCGGTTCACGCGAGATTGCGACCCTGATCGGTCGCGGTTATTGCTTGCCTTGGACCAGGGCCTCGACCACGTGTGGGTCGGCCAGCGTGGTTGTGTCGCCGATTTGTTCGACTTGATTCTCGGCGATCTTCCGCAAGATGCGCCGCATGATCTTGCCCGAGCGGGTCTTGGGCAGGCCCGGCGCGAACTGGATCTTGTCGGGCACGGCGATCGGCCCGATCTCCTTGCGCACGTGCAGCGCCAGTTCCTTCTTGAGTTCGTCGCTTTCCCGCACCCCTTCTTTCAAGGTGACAAAGGCGTACAAGGCCTGGCCTTTGATGTCGTGCGGCATCGGCGCCACGGCGGCCTCCGACACCTTGGCATGACTGACCAAGGCGCTCTCGACCTCCGCCGTTCCGATCCGGTGGCCCGAGACGTTCACCACATCATCGATCCGCCCCATCAACCAATAGTCGCCGTCTGGATCGACCCGACACCCGTCGCCCGTGAAGTAGATGTTCGGGTACATGGCGAAGTAGGTGTCGATGAACCGGTCGTGGTCGCCCCACGTCGTGCGCATCATGCCCGGCCACGGCTTGAGGATGCACAGTTTGCCCCCTTCGTTCGGCGCGCAGGCCGTGCCGTCGTCCCGCAGTACGGCCGGTTCGACCCCGAAAAACGGCCGGCTCGCGCTGCCTGGCTTGAGCGTGTGCGCTCCGGGCAAGGGATTGATGAGAATCCCGCCCGTCTCGGTCTGCCACCACGTGTCGACGATCGGGCACCGTTCCTTGCCAATGACCCGGTAGTACCACATCCACGCTTCGGGGTTGATGGGCTCGCCGACCGACCCCAATACGCGCAGCGTGCTCAGATCGTGCTTGTTCGGCCATTCTTCGCCCAGGCGGATCAGGGAGCGGATGGCCGTGGGGGCGGTATAGAAGACGGTGACCTTGAACTTCTGGACGATTTGCCAGAAGCGGCCCGCGTCCGGGTAGGTGGGGACCCCCTCGAACATCAAGCTGGTCGCCCCGTTGCAGAGCGGGCCATAGACGATGTAGCTGTGCCCAGTCACCCATCCGATGTCCGCTGTGCACCAATAGATGTCGTCCGCATGCACATCGAAGATGTACTTGTGCGTCAGCGCCGTGTGCAGCAAGTACCCCGCCGTCGAGTGCACCACGCCCTTGGGTTTGCCCGTCGAGCCCGAGGTGTAGAGCATGAACAGGTAGTCCTCGGCCTTCATGGTCTCGGGCGCGCACTGGGCGCCGGCCTTGGCCATAAGGTCGTGATACCAGAGGTCGCGTCCGGCCACGATGTTGCAGGGGGTATCGTTGCGCTTGACGACGACCACCTTCTCGACGCTGGTGGTCTGCTTGAGGGCCTCGTCGGCGATCGCCTTGAGCGGGATCTGTTTGCCGGCCCGCAGCGACGTGTTCGACGTCACCAACAGCTTGCAGGTCGAGTCGTTGATCCGGCCGGAAAGGGCATCGGCGCTGAACCCGCCAAAGACCACCGAGTGGATGGCGCCCACGCGCGCGCAGGCCAACATCACCACCGGCAATTCCGGGATCATGGGCAAGTAGATCGAGACGCGGTCGCCCTTTTGGATCCCGAGGGACTTGAGCACATTGGCGAACTTGCACACCTCGGCGTGCAGTTGCTCGTAGGTGAGCGTGCGCACATCGTTCTCCGGTTCGCCCTGCCAGACAATGGCCGGCTTGGTGCGGGTGGCGGTCTTAAGGTGGCGATCCAGGCAGTTGACGCTCACGTTGAGTTGGCCATCCTCGAACCAGGTGTGCTCGATCCGGCGCGCGGCAGTGTCCCAGGTGTACTTGCACGCCACCGTAGGCGGCTTGATCCACTCGAGCGTCCGAGCCTGCTCGAGCCAGAAGGCGTCCGGCTCGCGGACTGACCGGCGGTACATCTGCTGGTACTGCTCGGCATTCAGATACGCCCGTTGAATTACCTCCGCCGAGGGCGGAAAGGTCCGGGTCTCTTGCAGCAAGGAACTGGTCGAGACGGTTTTGCTTTGCTCTGCCATGTTGTCTTCCTTTGTTATGTGTTAGTTACATTCGACGGGCGCCAGGGTCCGCAAAACCTGCCGCGCGGTCAACCGCTGGCCGCAGAAAGCCCCACGGCGGCTGAGGGCGCGCGCAGGCCGTGGTAACGAAAGACCCAGCCCATCACCGTCTCGAGGTTGGCCTCGAGCGCCGCATCCACGGTCTGACGCTGTTCCGGGGGAACCACCAACTCGCGGTCGCGCAGGCCGCCGCCCCACTCGCTGCTGCCCAACAGCACGCCCCCCAACCCCAGACTCCCCGCGTCCTCCTCGGCTTCGCCGCGACAAGTGCGCCACGCCAACGCCCAACCGCGCACGGTGTGCTCGACGTGGTAGCCTCCCCCCCCAGCCACCAGGAGGGGGCGGCGGAGCGCCAACAGCCGGTTCAACAACTCGACGACCACCTGGTTGGTCAGGTAAAGGTGGGTGAGGGGATCGCCGGCCAGGGTGTCCAAACCCAGCTCGAGCACCATGACCTCCGGTCGGTACGCCTTAAGCAGCGGCAGCACCACCCGGTCGATCGCCCCGAGAAACGCCTCGTCGTACGTGCCCGCAGGCAATGACACATTCACGTTGTAGCCCCGACCCGGCCCCTCGCCGATCTCGTTCTCGAAGCCACCCCACGGAAACAACGTCTGGCCGCTCTCGTGAAGCGAGATCGTCAGCACGTCGTTGCGCCGGTAGAACGCCGCTTGCACACCGTCCCCATGATGCGCGTCCACGTCCAGGTACGCCACCCGGCGGCCCGCCCCCGCCAACCGTTGACAGGCCAACACCACATCGTTGAGGTAACAAAAGCCAGCCGCTCGCTCCGCCATCGCGTGGTGAAAGCCCCCCAAGAGGTTGAACACCACGTCCGCCTCCCGCGCCAGCAACATGTCCGCCGCCGTCAACCCCGCTCCGCACGCCCACGTGCCGTACTCGAACAAGTCGCGAAACACCGGCGTCTCCGGCGTCCCCAATCCCATGTGCAACCCCTCCGCGCCCAACTCGCCCGCCGCCGCGCGTTGCAGGATGTCCAGGTACCGCACGCTATGGAATTGCTCGAGGTCCGCCCGCGTGGCCTGGCGGGGCGCCACCTCCCGACTGTGCCCGTCGCCGAGCCAGCCGAAGGACAACAACCGTTGGCGCGTCAGCCCAGCCCGCTGCGTCTTGAACGGGCAGTCCGGCGGATAGCTCAGCGCCTCGACCGCCGGTGGGTAAAGGAAGACCAGTCTGCGATCCTTCATGGGCGGCACCATCTGCAGGTCAGCTCCGCCAGGCCCACCGCCCACGGCCGGCACACCGCCGTCGCGCGGGCTCGCCGCCCCTCGCCCGCGGCCGGGCGATGCGCCCCGGTGGGGAGGGTCCGGCCGTCGGCCTTCAAGTTCGACATGCGCCCGACGCTAGGGGCATGCCCGCCGGTTCGCTTCGCGCTTTTTGGCAAAATCTTCTCATTTTTTGGGACATTGAGATTAGACAATGTGCTTATAGCTCCATGATCCAAAATGCCCCACCCGAGCCCTCACATCGGACCGGGCAGAGACGGTGGCTCGGCCCGTCCGGGTCTTGCCTGGGGCATGCCCCGTGATTGCCTCGTGGGCAGTCTCGCCGGGAGTCGGCGCCGCCGCACCCAGCGGGTTCACCGAGGTTCGAGGCGAGCTCGGGCGGACAGCCCTGGAGCGGACGGGGCGGCGCGGGCTTACTCGAAGGCCATTTCGTAGCTGACGACGTTGCCGGCGAAGCGGGTCTTGATCTTGGTGTTGCTCTTGTTGAAGACGGCCTGCATGGCCTTGTTATCCGTCAGCACTTCGGCGGTGAAGCCGCGAATCCCGTTGCGCCGGGCGATGCGCATCAGGTAGCGAAGCAGGTAGGTGCCGATGCCGCGGTTTTGCCAATGGTCCTGCACAACGAAGGCCACTTCGGCCATGTTGCTCTTAGGATCCAAATAGTAACTGCCGACGGCGATGAACTCCTCGCCGTGCGCCTCGGGGACGGTGCCGACGATAGTGACATCGTGGCGGTGGTCGATGTAGACGAACTCTTGGATCTGCTTGCGCGGGATGATCTTACTGAAGCTCATGAAGCGGTAGTAGATCGTCTGCTGCGAGAGCGCGTAGAACAGCTCGCGCATGCGCGGTTCGTCGGTGGGATGGATAGGCCGGAAGTTGATCTGCGTGCCGTCGTTGAGCAAGAACGTGCTCCGTACTTCCTTGGGCCCCACCAGGATCTTGCCCTCGATGTCCGCCATCGACGTCGACAGGTACTTGGCCGCAATCGCTTCCCGCAGCAGTTGCGCCCGGAATTTGGGGTGGGCAATGCAGATCAATGCCAGCGCTCGTTCCTGGATGCTCTTGCCATGCAGGTAGGCCACGCCGTATTCGGTCACCACGTAGTTGAGCCCGGCGCGCGTCGTCACCACCCCGGCGCCCGGGCTCAGATGGGTCACAATCCTCGAGACCGTGCCGCCCTTGGCCGTCGAGGGAATCGCAATGACCGCCTTGCCCCCGTGCGCCTTGGCGGCGCCCCGATTGAAGTCGACCTGCCCGCCCACGCCCGAGAAGAAGCGGCTGCCCAGCGAGTCGGCACAAACCTGGCCCGTGAGATCGATCTCGAGGGCGACATTCACCGCCACCATCTTGTGCTGCTTGCTGATGACATAGGGGTTGTTCACGTATTCGGTCGGATGAAACGCGAACAGCGGGTTGTCGTCGATGTACTCGTAGAGCCGCTTGGTGCCCAGACAGAAGCTCGTCACCACGCGGCCGCGGTCTACCGTCTTGCGCGAACCGTTCACCGCCCCCGCCTCGACCAAATCCACAATCCGGTCCGAGATCATCTCGGTGTGGATGCCGAGGTCTTTCTTGTGCTTGAGGAACTCGAGCAGCGCCTGCGGAATGCGCCCAATGCCCACCTCGATGGTCGAGCCGTCTTCGATCAACGCGGCGATGTGCTCGCCGATCCGGCGCGTGTCCTCGGTGATCTCCAGCGGCGGCAACTCGAGGATCGGATCCTCGACCGGCACCAGCGCGTCCAAGTCGTAAACGTGCAAGAAGGAGTCGCCCAAGGTGCGCGGCATGTTCGGGTTGACCTGGGCGATCACCAGCGAGGCGTTCTCCGCCGCGCACTTCACCACATCGACCGAGACCCCCAAGCTGCACAGGCCCCGTTCGTCCGGCGGCGTCACCTGAATCAGCGCCGCATCCAGCGGCAGTTGGCCCGAGTTGAACAGGCGCGGGATGTCCGACAGGTGGATGGGCGTGTAATCCCCCAGACCTTCCTGGATAATCCCCCGCACGTTCTCCGCGATGAAAAAGCTGTTCACTCGGAAAAACTGCGTCATTTCCTTGTGGGCATACGGCGCGTCCCCAAAGGTCAGCAGATGCACAATCTCCGTGTCCGGCAGATCGTAGGCCCGCCGCGTCAGCGCCCGCACTAACTGCAGCGGTTCGGCGCAGCCGGTCCCGATGAAAATGCGTTGGCCCGGCCGGATCCGCGCCACGGCGTCGTCGGCCGTGGCAATCATCGACGCGTACTTTTCCCGCCAGGCGGGGTCGAAACTTGCCTTGGTCTTGCTCATGTTAATTAGCGGAAGGTGCGAGCGTCATGCGCGCGTCGGCCACGTAGGCCTCGATCCCGACGACGCCGACAATAAAGGGGTTGATGTCCAACTCGCGGATCTCCGGGTAATCTGTGGCCAATTGGCTGATGCGCTGGAGCGCGGTGGCAATCGCATACAAATCCACCGGCGCCTGACCGCGCGCCCCCTTGAGCAGCGCGTACGACCGCGTCCCCATCAACATCTGCATCGCCTCCTCGGCCGTGATCGGCGCCAGGTGAAAGGTCACGTCCTTCATCACCTCCACAAAAATGCCCCCAAGCCCAAACATCAGCATCGGCCCAAATTGCGGGTCGCGCGTCATGCCCAAAATCACCTCGCGGCCGCGATGGCCCATCTTCTCGACGTACGCCCCGCGGATCAGCGCGTTGGGCGCCCGCTTCTGCACCCGCAGCATCATCAAGTCGAACGCGTCCCGCACCTGTTCTTCGCTCGCTAGATTGATCCGCACCCCGCCAAAGTCGGATTTGTGGATGATGTCCGGCGACGAGATCTTCAACACCACCGGGTACCCGATGCGGTTGGCCACCTCGACGCTTTCGTCCGCGTTGCGCGCCAGCACACCGTCCAGGATGTGGAAATCGTAAGCGCGCAAGATCTCCTTGGCCTCGACCTCGCCCACTTGCTGGATCCCGCTGCGCGTGTGCCACTGCAGGACCCGGTCGACGCGCCGCCGGTTGACCGGAAACCGGTCCACCATCCGCGGCGGCCTCCGGCGCCACGCTGCGTAGTCGCACATGGCGCGCAACGCCGCCACCGCCCGATCCGGCGCGGGATAATTGGGGATGCCCAACTCCATGAGGCGGGCCTTGCCGGCGGCCACTTCTTCCCCACCCATGAACGCCGTCAGCAGGGGCTTCTGCCCCTGGTTGGCCGCGGCGAGCTTCTCCGCCAACTCCAGCGGCCGCGTCATGTTCTGCGGCGTCGCCACCACCACGATGGCGTCGATGTTCTCGTCCGCCTGCAGAATCTCGAAGGCCTTCAGATAGCGCTCCGGCTCGGCATCCCCAATTACATCGACCGGGTTCCCGACGGCGGCGGTGGCCGGTAGGACGGCCCGGAGCTTGGCCTGACTGGCCGCGCTGGGCGCCACCATCTTGAGCCCCACCGACTCCGCCGCGTCGGCGGCCATAATGCCTGGACCGCCCGCATTGGTGATCACGGCGAGCCGTTCGCCCGCCGGCAAGGGCTGCGTGGCGAAGGCCAGCGCGTAATCGAACAGGGCCTCGAAGTTCTCCGCGCGGATCACCCCGGAACGACGGAAGGCCGCCCCATAAGCAATGTCCGCCCCGGCCAGACTGCCCGTGTGCGAGGAAGCGGCTTTGGCGCCGGCTTGGGTGATCCCCACCTTCAGAATCACCACCGGCTTCACATTGGCCGCTTGCTCGGCCACGCGCAGAAACTTGTCGCCCTCCTTGATGCTCTCGAGGTAGCCCGCGATGACCTTGGTCTCGCTGTCCGCGGCCAGTGCCTGAATGAAGTCCACCTCGTTCAGGTCGGCCTTGTTCCCAAAACTAATCACCTTCGCCAGCCCCAGCTTCTGGCTGGCCGCCCAGTCCAGAATCGCCACGCAGAGCGCGCCCGACTGCGAGATGACCGAGATCGGCCCCGCGGGCGGCAGCGACGGCGCAAACGTGGCATTCATGCGGTGATGCGTGTTAAGCACCCCCAGACAGTTCGGCCCCATCAAGCGCACGCCTGCCGCTTGGCACAGCGCCACCAACTCCTGCTCCGCCTCGGCTCCCTTAGCGCCCACTTCCTTGAACCCGGCCGTGATGACCACGATCGTTTTGGCGCCCGCCTTGATCGAGCCTTGGATAGCCTCCTTCACATAACGGCCGCCCACCACGATCACGCTCAAGTCCACCTTGCCGCCATACTCCTCGAGGCTTTTGTAACAGGGAACCCCCAGGATCTCCGGCGCCTCTAGGTTGATCGGCACAATCGTGCCGCCAAACCCGCTGCGCGTCAGGTTCGACATGAACGCGTAGCCGACCTTCTCCGGGTTGCGCGAGGCCCCGACCACCGCGATCGTCTTTGGATAAAGGAGTGTTTCAAGCATACTCAGTCGTCATCGTCATGGGTGCCCACCAACTCGAGCGCGCCGCGCGAACCGTCGAACCGCGCCACCGCGGTCCACTGTCCGCAGCGCGCCGAGGTCGACACCCCAGCCGCCATCGCCCAAGGCCGCCTAGGCCACCTGCAGTCCCTATCAGTTCGCAACGTGCGAAACGAGCTCTAATCGTAGCGAACTTATCTTCCACTCGCTCGCCCTGGATTGTCGATCTCTGTCCATTTTTTGGCCCGACCACCTCAAGGCGCGGGCAGCGGTTCCTGCCAGCGCGGCCGGTCGAACAAGAGCAACTGGTCCGGCATGAGCGCGCGCCAGGCGTGCTGCAACGGGAAGTTGGCGGGTAAATTGGTCAGCATCATCGTGTTGAGCGCGAATCGCGACCAGTCCCAGTCGGGTCCTTGCGCGACCTGGGTCAGCAACCGCGCATCGGTCGACAGCGGCGTGAGGTAGACACCCGCGACGGGCTTCTGTTGGTCGTAGATCTCGTAAAAGGCGTTGCTGGTGTTGAGCGGGGTCCAGACGCAGGACCGGTTGCCGTACCAGGCCACGGCCCAAGGCATGTCGCTCATCATCAGCTCGTTGGTCTTGAGCATGCGCGACACCAACTGGATCCAGGTCGGTAAGTACGGCGGGTACACAATCGGGTAAACCCGCGGCGGCAGCAGGGTCAACAAGAGCTGCGCGCACCCGACCATCGCCACCACCACCGTCACCAGGTGGCGCAGCTCCGGAAAGGGCAGCTTCATCTGGTCCAGCAACACGTAGTAGCAGCCCACCCCTAACACCAACACCAACGGCGTCAACAGCACCAACAGATTCTCGCTGCTGATCGTCGGCGATTGCACCCCCAAATGTGTCCGCCCCAGCGCCTGCGCCACCCCGAGCGTCACCAGACTCAAGAGCGCGAAGACGCGCAACCGCCGCAGCGTCGGCCGGCGGTAAGGTAGCAGGAGACCCGCCAAGAAAAACGCTCCCAGCCAGCTACCCCCCAACTTCGGGAAATCCTCCCGCATCAACTCCCCCAGGTTGGCGCAGAGTTTGCGCCCGTAATCCTTCAGCTCCACTTGCCGCAAGTCCGGTCGCAGCGACCGCTCCAGCCGCGTCTCGGGAAAGGCCGTGCTCTGTTGCTGGAGGGCAAATCCCTGCACCCCGAAAAGCGTCCCGCTGAGAGTGTAGTTGCGCACGCACCATGGCCCCAACGTCAACAGAAATGCCCCCAACACCAAACCCGCGACTAACGCCCGGCGCCGGCCCAGATACGCCACGCAGAAAACCAACACCGGAATCAGCAGCCACCCAAACGAGTACCGGGTGAGCGCGCCCAGCCCCACCAACCAACCCGCCGCCACCCCCCAACCGACGAACCGCCAACGCCCCATCGACCCCGCCGGCGGCCCGGGCGGAGCCGACACGCCCGCGTCGTCGTCCTCTGGCGGTTCCTGCGCCTGGGCCGCTTCGCTCAGACGCACCAAACACCAGAGTAAACCCACCAAGATCAGCACCAGCAGCAGAGTCGATTGACCCGAGACGCTGAACCGCCATAGCACGTCCGAACCGGCCATCAACACCGTCGCCAACACCGCCACCGGCAAGTCGAACAACCGCCGAGCCAGCCGGAACGTCAGCCACAGCGCCAGGAAGAACAATCCCTGATTGAACAGCGCGATCAGCAGCTCGGGCGGGTAGCGCCAAAAACTGGCGTCGATGCCGTAGTTCAGCGGCACCACCTTCAGCAACACCGCCAACAGCAACGGGTACAACGGCGGCGTCGCTAAGTCCGGATGCGGCTGACGCGACAACCGCGCCCCCACCCCCTGGTGTTGCTCGACCAAATACAAGCTCAGCGGGCGGATGGACTTGGTGGTAAAACCTTCGCCCGCCGCCAAGTTCCGCGCCAACTGCGCCGATTCCATCGCCTCCGGCGTGTGGAAATTCTGGAACTGGTGCAGGTCGTACCACGCCGTCAAGGCAATCAACAGCAGGATCCCCACCAACGACTGGATCACCCGCGTCCCTTCCCCAACCTCGAACTTGTGAATGACCTCTTGAATGGGTGGCATGGGCATAGCGCTACTGAAATAACGGGCCTGGTCCCCGGCTCGCGCGCCCCATAACCTCAGGCGCAGCCTCGGCCCAACGGCGAGCCGGGGCAGGTCGGCCGGGCGGATCAAAAGCCCTCAAGACGATACGCGTGCAGTTTCCGATGCAGGGTCCGCCGACTAACACCAATCTTCTGGGCGGCGAGAGTGCGGTTGCCCCCGGCCTCTTGCAAGGCGCGAATGATAAGCTGCTTCTCCGCGTCCCGCAGCGTGAGCTCGTTTTGCCCCAGGAGAACGCCCGCTGCCGCCCCCCCGCCGCCCCCCGGCGCGCCCCGCACCGTGGCCGGCAAGTCCCGCAAAGAGAGTTTGTCGCCCCGACACAACGCCACCGCCCCTTCAATGGCATTGCGCAGCTCGCGGACGTTCGCCGGCCAAGTGTAGTTCACCAACGCCTGGAGCGCGTCCACCGTGAAATCCGTGACCGGTTTGTTGTACTCGGCCGCAATCTCCTTCAAAAAGTGCAGCGCCAACAACGGAATGTCCCCCGCCCGCGCTCGTAAGGGTGGCAGAAACACCTCGACTACACGCAACCGGAAGTAGAGGTCGTCGCGGAAACCGCCCGACTTGACCAGTGCCGGCAAGTCCTTGTTGGTCGCAGCGATCAGTCGCACATCCACCGCCAGGGTCTTGCTCGACCCCACTCGCTCGAAGGTCCGTTCCCCCAACACTCGCAACAACTTGACCTGAGTGCTGGCGTCGATCTCGCCGATCTCGTCCAGAAATAACGTCCCGCCATCCGCCTGCTCGAACCGGCCAATCCGCCGCTCGTGCGCCCCACTAAAGGCCCCCTTCTCGTGACCGAAGAGCTCGCTCTCGAGTAACGTCGCCGGCAACGCCGCGCAATGCACCGTCACCATCGACTGCCGGGCGCGCGGACTCAGCCGATGAATCGCCTTCGCAATCAGTTCCTTCCCTGTCCCACTCTCCCCTTGTATCAACACCGTCGCCGGCGTAGGCGCCACCTGTTGCACCACGTCGAATACCTCCATCATGGGCGGCGACCGCCCCACCAGGTGTTCCAGGCCAAAACGATCGTCCAGTTGCGCGTGCAGCGACACGTTTTCCGCCTCGAGCTGCTGCTGCCGCAGCGCCCGCGTGATCCGTAGCTCCAGCTCCTCGATTTGCAGCCGGCCCTTCGCAATGTAATCGTCCGCCCCGCGCTTCATCGCCTCGACTGCCAACTCCTCCGAACCGTAGGCCGTCATCAGGATGCAGATCGGCGGCCGCGACATCGACTTGGCCCGCGCGATCAACCGCATGCCGTCCTCCTTTGGCAAGCGAAAGTCGGTCAACACCACATCGAACCGCTCCCGCTCCAGCAGACTCATCGCCCCGTCCGCGTCTTCGGCCACGTACACATCGAAACGATCCTCGAGCGCCGAGCGCAATCCCTCCCGCGTCGGCTTCTCGTCGTCCACAATCAACAACATCGGCTTGCTCGCCATACCGGCAAGCCAAGATCAAACACCAATACTCCCCCGCTGAACACCGAAAACCGCATCGCCGAAAACCGCGCAGGGACAGTCACCCCCCTGGCTAGCGGCGCGCGCGGCGCCGACCCAATCGCTAGCTCTTAAACCCGCGCAGCGCTTCCCTGAGCCACACCCCCACGCCCGGACCGTATCTCCTGCTCACGAAATCGCTCCCACCCGCAAGTCCCGTAACGCACTTAGCTCCGACAGCGGCGCGCCCCCTCCTCGAATCGGCCGTCCACCGCTCCGCCGTTTCGACCCAAACCGCTCCCGGTGTGCCAACCACACCCCGTCCACAAAACCCTTTGACCCCAGCACCACCCCATCCGTCATGTGCCGAATCCGTAACCGCAACACCTCGGCCACACTCAACTCCCCACCCTTCTTCAACACCCGCCTAATCTGCTCCCGACTCAATGCCACCTTCCCGCTGCTCCCAGACACCCCCGCACGCACAAACAGCCGCCGCCGATACTCCGCACCCACCTCCCGCCACTCACGCACCTCCACCTTCCTCGACTCGCCAACTGCCGCTCCAGCCTCCGGACCAGCCAAGAGCGGACCGCG
>VHCO01000039.1 GCA_016871715.1 Verrucomicrobiota bacterium | reverse complement strand
AAGCCTACGAAGGCACCTGCTATAAAGTCTCCAACTGGATGGCCTGCGGCCAAACCAAAGGCTTCCGGCGCCACCGCATCGATTACTACCGCAAGCATGACCGCCCCAAAAAGCTGTGATTGGGCCTGGCTGGGTTGATGGTCTGCGGGTCTTCATGGTCGGTTTTGGTTTCGAGGTTTGCGGCCGTGCTGGATTCTCAAGGGAACACTCCTGCTACGGCGTCAACCGCGCCCGGTAGAAACGCTGGGCGCAATTCGTCGAATCAGGATCGTTGAAGTGGAAACCGCCCGTTGGTGGTGAATTGGTCAGAAGTGGCGTCCAGAAGGTCAGGTTCGTCGAAGCCTCAACCACCACCGTTTGCCCCGGTATCCCACTGAGAGTGAACCCGAACCCGTTGGAGCTGAAGCCGCCGCTGCCGTCCGCGGTGAGGACTACAGGCGGCGGAAGCTGCACGGTGAGCACGGCCACAGAACTGGTCACACTCCCGTAGGGGTTGGTCACAACAACCGTGTAATCGCCAGCGTCAGTCATCTGGACGTTGGCGATCGTCAAGTCGGTCGTCGTTGTTCCTGAAATCGTCGCACCGGAAGGCTGCAGACCCTCAACCAGATTGACATCATACTTCCGCCATTGACAGGTGAGCGGGGCCGTGCCAATGGCGGTCACGCTGAAACGGGCGGTGGTACCCACCAGATCCACCCGGCCCTGTGGCTGGCTGTCGATCACGGGGGGCATCCCTCCCGCCAGATCGATTCTGAACACCGTGCCAGCAGCCAGATTGCCGCCCGCGGCGGTCGTCGCATAGAGCGTGTCGCCCGCCAAGACCAGAGCCTGCGGCCCCGACCCATCGCTGTCGGTGAACCTCTTGAGCATGGCAAAGCCCGTGCCATCCGTGTTCACCTTGAACACTGTCCCGTCATCCGGGTCCGCAGACAGTGTCTTCCAGGTCGTCCCATAGAGCGTGCCGCCGGACAAGACCAGATCGGCTTGGGGGCACCCTCCCTGGTTGGCGACGTTCTTGAGCACGGTGTGGCCCGTGCCATCTGTGTTCATATTGAACACCGTCCCCCTATTCAAGCTGCCGCCAATAAACGTCGTCCCGTAAAGCGTGCCGCCGGACAAGACCACACCTCCATAAGGCCATTCGCCATCGCTGGCGGCGAACCTCCTGAGCACAGTATAGCCTGTGCCATCCGTGTTCACCTTGAACACTGTCCCCCTATCCGAATTGCCGCCATAGATCGTTGTCCCATAAAGCGTCCCGCCAGACAGAACCAGACCAGCCCACGGCCCCCAGCCATCGTTGCCACCGGTGAAGTGCTTGAGGACGGTGTAGCCCGAGCCGTTCGTGTTCACCCTAAAAACGGTTCCATAACTCGAACTGCCACCCGAATACGTCGTCCCGTAAAGCGTGCCGCCGGAAAAGACCAAACCAGCTACGGGAAACCCTCCATCGCTCCCGGTGAAATTCTTGAGCAGGGTGTAACCCGTGCCATTGGTGTTCACCTTGAACACTGTCCCCCTATCCGAATTGCCGCCATAGTACGTCGTTCCGTAAAGCGTGCCACCTGACAAGACCAGACGAGCGCGGGGCCACGCCCCATCTTCGCCGGTAAAGTTCTTGAGCACTGCGTAGCCCGTGCCATCCGCGTTCACCTTGAACACCGTCCCGCAATTTGAACTCCCTCCAACCCACGTCGTCCCGTAAAGCGTGCCGCCAGACAGGACCAGGCCCCCATGGGGTGCCGCCACGTCGCTGGGTGTGAAACTCTTGAGCACGGTGTAACCCGTGCCATTCGTGTTCAGCTTGAACACCGTTCCATCATCCGTACTGCCGCCTTTAGACGTCGTCCCGTAGAGCATGCCGCCAGACAAGAATAGACCAGCCGCGGGTTCCGCCCCATCGCTGCCGGTGAAGTTCTTGAGCACGGCGTAGCCCGTGCCATCCGTGCTCAGCTTGAACACCGTCCCGTCACCCGAACTGCCGCCCATACTCGTCGTGCCGTAAAGCGTGCTACCGGACAAGACCAGACCACCCGGGGGCACCGCGCCATCGCGATAAGTGAAAGACTGGAGCTCGGTATAGCCCGTGCCATCCATGTTCATTTTGAACACCGTCCCGTTATCCGAGCTGCCGCCCCGAGACGTGATCCCATAAAGCGTGCTGCCGGAATGGACCAAGCCACTCGGATACCTTCCTTCGCTATCGGTGAAACTCTTGAGGACGGTGTAGCCCGTTCCGTTCGCGTTCAGCTTGAACACCGTTCCCCGATCCGAACTGCCGCCGCGGCCGGTCGTTCCGTAGAGCGTGCCGCCGGAGAAAATCAGAACCCCGCTGGGAAGCGATCCATCGCTACCGGTGAAACTTCTGAGCACGGTGTAGCCCGCGCCGTTCGTATTGATCTTGAACACCGTCCCCTTGCCCGAACTGCCGCCAGCAGGGGTGGTCCCATAGAGCGTGCCGCCGGACAAAGCCAAACCAGCGGAGAGCTGCCCGCCATCGCTACCGCCGGTGAAGCGCCTCAGCACGGTGTAGCCCGTGCCATCCGTGTTCACCTTAAACACCGTCATCCCCGGTGCCGAACTGCCGCTCGGCCGGACCGGTCCACGCGTCGTCCCGTAAAGCGTGCCGCCAGACAAGACCAAGCCAGCATGGGGCTCTGCCCCCTCGACCAAGTTGGTGAAGGATTTCACGACAGCGAACCCCGTCCCATCGGGCTGGATCCTGAACACCGTTCCATGACCCTCGCCCCGAGACGCTGTTCCATACAGTGTGCCATCCGGTCCCTGCACCAGCGGCGCTCGTGGATTTGACCCCGTGACCTTGCTTGGGATACCAAAGTGCTTGAGGACCGTGTGCGTTTGCGCCTGCGCCCTCTCTGATACCCAGCCTCCCACCACAGCCAGCGCGAAGAGAATTTGAAGCGGAGATCCGACGATGGGTTTCAGACGGTGATTGAGATGTCTCATAGGTGTGAGGAGTTCGAGAAACGTAGCGAGGGTTCGGCGTTTATTGCGCTGCGGTCTTGAATGTCACATGGACGGGATCGAGCGGCACGCCTTCGGCGCTGCGGAAGGTGTCAAACTGGCCCCGGTTGAGCCAGAACTCGTAGCTCCAATCCGACTTGAGTTTGACCGGCACGGTCCAGGTGGTGAGCGCCGCGTCGTAGTGGGGCGGGCCCGTGATCTCCGGGAAATTCGGGCCGCCGCCCACCATGGCCCAGGAGCGGTCCAGCATGGTGCGATCGAAGACCACTTTGATTTCAGCCAGGTCGGGAGAGACGTTCTGCGCGCCGTTGGCCGGCGTCATGGAGACCACTTTGGGACGTTTGTCGGCCAGGTCGTCGAGGTCCTCGGCGTATCGGGTGAAGAACTCGACCAGGCGCGGGGCAAAAGAATCGAGCGTGGGATATGTGTCACGCTGGGCCTCGTATTCACCCAGCAAATCGGCGAGGTCGGCAGTCCACAGAAACCCGCGGTCGGCCTCGGCTTGAGCAGCGCGACGAGCGGCTTCGGCGCCTTCGTATCGGTGAACAAACCGTACGGTGGAGGCGCGGACGAGCGACTCGCGCAGCATGGTCCCGGCATTTCCATAACCTTGCGCGCGCATCTGCTCGGCGACGTGCGGGAAGATCTTCTCGCCGGCGGCGGCCAGTTCTGCCATGTGCCGGTCAATGACGGGGTTGGCGAAGGAGTGAGAAAACTCATGCACCACCGTGCCGAGCATGTCCGGAGTGAACTCGGGCAGACCCGCGCCGTCGGTTTTCCAGACGCCCAGGATGGAGTAAAGCGCTTCCCGGCCTTGCAGATCGCGGAAACGCGGGCCGTAGTTGGCGCCGCCGTTGAAGAGAGCCGGCACGACCGTGAAGCTGGCGCCCGGTCGCTCGCCAAAAAAGCTCTCGTACCACTCCAGGTGCGCGCTTTCTTCGAGCATCGCGCCCAATCGGGTGACTGTGGTTTCGTAGAGACTTTGGTGCTGTTCCAGAAACGTCCTGAACCCGGTGTCGCGCACGAATTGCCGGGCTGCGGTGAGGAAGTCATTTACGCCGCTCGCGGTCCAGCGAGGATCGAGGTTCGCAGGCCAGGGATCGAGCGGCCCAGCCAGGTTCAACCCCTCGAGGTCCGTCAAATGCACGGCCAGGCTCATCACGGCGTCGAAGGAGACCCCGCGTGTCTGGCGGAGCTCGATGGCCAGGCTCACGACCGCGTGGTTGCGGAAGCTGCCGAATTGCCGCTCCGCGTCCTGGTTGTAAGAGGCGACCCTGCCCATGTTGTATTCAGGATTGCCTGCCAGGCGAAAGATCAGGCTGAGCAACTCGACCCGCGGGTCCACCGTGACTTGCAGCGACGGGGCGGTCGAGTTCGTGGCGTCACTGGCCAGGATAGCCCGGTAGAAACGGCGGGCGAAATTGGCCGCATCAGGATCGTGGAAGTAGAAAGAGCCCGTCACCAGCACATTGGTCAGCAGTGGCGTCCACGAGATCAGATTCGTCGAAGCTTCAATCACCACCGTTTGCCCCGCCATCCCGCTGAGATTGAACCCGAACCCGTTGGAGCTAACGCCGCCATTGCCGGCCGCAGTCAGGACGATCGGCGTCGGAAGTTGCACGGTGAGCGCGGCCACCGAACTGGTCACACTCCCGTAGGGGTTGGTCACCACCACCGTATAATCGCCGGCGTCACTCGGCTGAAGGTTGGCAATCGTCAACTCGGTCGTCCTGGTTCCCGAAATCGTCGTACCGGAAGGCTGCACTCCATCCGCCAGATCGACAGCGTTCTTGCGCCATTGACAGGCGATCGGGTCGGTGCCAATTGCGGTCACGCTGAAACCGGTTGTGCTTCCCACCCGGTTCAGCCAGCTCTGTGGCTGGCTGTCAATCACCGGAGCCATCCCTCCCGTCACATCAATTCTGAACACGGTGCCGTTGTTCAAATTGCCGCCGAGGACCGTCGTCCCATAGAGCGTGTCGCCGAGCGAGACGAGAGTCTGGGGTCCCGACCCATCGCTGCCGGTGAACCTTTTGAGCACGGCAAACCCCGTGCCGTCCGTGTTCACCTTGAACACCGTCCCGTCATCCCGGACTTCGGAACTCCAGGTCGTTCCGTAGAGCGTGCCGCCGGACAAAACCAAGCCACGAGGATACATTCCATCGCTACCGGTGAAACTCCTGAGCACGGTATAGCCCGTCCCATCCATGTTCATTTTGAACACCGTCCCCTTGCCCGAACTGCCGCCATAATACGTCGTGCCGTAAAGGGTGTTGCCAGACAACACCAGACCGGCACGAGGAGTCGCCCCATCGGCGCCCGTGAAATGCTTGAGCACGGTGTAGCCCGTTCCGTTCGTGTTCACCTTGAAGACCGTCCCCTTATTCGAACTGCCGCCAAGAAGTGTCGTCCCATAAACGGTGCCACCAGATAAGACTAGACCAGCCATAGGCAAGTCCCCGTCGCCACCGGTGAAGTTCTTGAGCACGGTGTAGCCCGTTCCGCTCGTGTTCACCTTGAACACCGTCCCCTTACTGAAACTGCCGCCCTTCTGAGTCGTCCCGTAAAGCGTGCCGTCAGACAAGGCCAGACCAGACTGGGGACCCCACCCATCGCCACCGGTGAAGCTCTTGAGCACAGTAAAGCCCGTCCCTTCCGTGTTCACCTTGAACACCGTCCCGTAATCCACAGGGGAGGCGCAGTTGTCCCAACTCGTCCCATAGAGTGTGTCGCCAGATAAGACGAGATCACCCTGGGGCATCTGCGCCCCAGAGCTGGGGGTGAAATTCATGAGCACCGTGTAGCCCGTGCCATTCGTGTTCACCTTGAACACCGTCCCGTGACTGAAACTGCCGCCCTGACCCGTCGTCCCGTATAACGTGCCGGCAGACAACACCAGACCAGAGGGCAACGCCACGTCGCTTCGAGTGAAACTCTTGAGCACGGCGAAGCCCGTGCCATCCGTGTTCACCTTGAACACCGTCCCGGCATCATCCGAACTGCCGCCACTCTCCGTCGTCCCGTAAAGCGCGCTGCCAGACAAGACCAGACCAGCCATAAACGTCGACCCTTCGCCACCGGTGAAGTGTTTGAGGATGAGAAAGCCCGTGCCATCCGTGTTTACCTTGAACACCGTCCCGTCACCCGAACTGCCGTCCTGACGCGTCGTCCCGTAAAGCGTGCCGCCCGACAAAACCAAGTCAGCCTGGGGATACCCTCCATCGCTACCGGTGAAACTCTTGAGCACGGTATGGCCCGTGCCATCCGTGTTCATTTTGAACACCGTTCCCTGACTCGAATCGCCGCCGGCATACGTCGTCCCGTACAACGTCCCGCCGGACACGACTAGACCACCCCATGGCATCCACCCATCGCTACCGGTGAAACTCTTGAGCACGGTATAACCCGTGCCGTTGGTGTTCACCTTGAACACCGTTCCCTTGCCCGAACTGCCGCCATTCCATGTCGTCCCGTAAAGCGTGCCGCCGGACAACGCCAAGACAGCAAAGGGGTTCGCCCCATCACTGCCAGCGAAACTCTTCAGCACGGTGTAGCCGGTGCCATTCGTGTTGATCTTGAACACCGTCCCCTTGCCCGAACTGCCACCGAAAGGCGTGGTCCCATAGAGCGTGCTGCCCGACAACACCAAGCCGGCGCTGAGTTGCCCGCCATCGCTGCCACCGGCGAAACGCCTGAGCACGGCAAAGCCCGTGCCATCCGTGTTCACCTTGAACACCGTCATCCCCGGGCCCGAACTGCCGCTCTCCTGGGCCGTTCCGCGCGTCGTCCCGTAGAGTGTGCCGCCGGACAAGACCAAGCCAGCATAGGGTGTCGCCCCATCGACGGAGTTGGTGAAGCACTTCACGACAGTGAACCCCGTCCCATCCGGCTGGATCTTGAACACCGTTCCATAACCGTCACCCCCACCCAAAGATGACGTTGTTCCGTACAGTGTACCGTCCGGTCCCTGCACCAGCGGCGCTCGCGGATTTAACCCCGTCACCTTGCTCAGGATACCAAAGTGTTTGAGAACCGTGTGCGTTTGCGCCTGCGCCATCTGCGCCGATAAGGCCAGCGCCGCGGCGGCGATTAAAAACAACAAACCGGTCCAGTCTTCCTTGAAACCGTTCGGCCTTGAATGTCCGTAGGATCTTCTTTTCATACGTGTTCCAGATTTAGTGGCAGGACGAAACGGCGCTTCGGCTGGATTGGCCCAGCTCTTGCGCCAGCCCGGTCCCGAAGCCCGCCTGGATCCGGCAGGCCGGGCAAAGCTCCTCCGCCACATCGGCCGCCAACGGGGTTCAGTACGCCGGACAGTTTCGTTCCCCTGCTCATGACTGCGTCCACCCCTCTGTTAAGATTTTGCTCCCCGAGGTTACACAAGAAGCGACCTCAGCGTGTGAGCGGATGGATCCTTCCTTGGCTGGGCTGGATGATTGTTGCTTCGGTGGATGGCACCGGGGTCGGTTCGCTAGCCGAACCGGATCACAATCACCCAGCCCCTGCGGTCCAGACCAAGAGCGGCTGGCGCCCTCCGGCCACGGGCGGAGACTGCCGCTATCCAACCGTCGCCGCCGTTGCCGTGCGGAAAATCGCTTCTAAGGTCGAGTCGAAACTGGCTGCCCGCGACGCTGTTACCGCCCGCTCCGTTGCGCTTGGGTGGCGCAGTCTTGGAAGAACGCGACCAGGCGGGGCGCAAACGCTTCCAAGGTGGGGTACTGATCGCGATGGGCTTCATAATCGCCCAACAGGTCCGACAGTTCCTGGATCCACAAAAAGCCGCGGCGCTTTTCGCGCCGAATCGCCTCGGAGGCGGCCTCGTCTCCTTCGTGCCGGCGCACGTAGCGGACCCCACAAGCGCGCACCAGCGACTCCCGCAGCATGGTGGCGGGCTGCCCATACGCCTGGGAACGCATCTTCTGAGCCACTGGGTTGTAGAGGATCTGCGCCGGCGCCCGCAAGTCGTCCCAATGGCGGTCAATCAGCGGGTTGGCATAAGCATGACCAAATTCATGGACGACCGTCCCGACCATGCCGGGGGTGAACTCGGGCAGGCCGTCCGAATCGGTCCGCCAAACGCCCAGCATGCAAAAGAGCTCTTCCGGTCCTCCCGCCGCCCGGAAGTGCGCGCCATAGTTGCAGCCGCCATTGAGCATTCCGGGGATCACCGTGAAGGCCGCGTTTGGCTTTTCACCGAAGAAGTCGATGAACCATTCCAGGTGCGCGTGCTGGTCCAGCAGCGCTTTGAGCCGGCTTTCCGTGGTCTGGTAGAGCGCCCGGTGTTTGGCTGTGAAATCATCGAAGCCGGTGTCTTTGACGAATCGCCGGGCGGCCGCCAGAAAGTCGCTGGCGCTTTTGACGGTCCAGCGCCGGTCAAGAGATTCGGGCCAGGGCACGAGTGGCGTTCTGAACCGCATATCGTCCGGATCCGTCAAGTGCACAGCCATGCCCATGCAGGCGTCGTAGGAAACCCCTTGCGTATTCCGCAGCTTGGCGGCCAGCGCGACCACCGGGTGACCGCGAAACCTCCCGAACTGCCTCTCCGCATCCGCGGCATAGGATGCAACGCGGGCCTGGTTGTATTCAGGGTTGCCGGCCAGCCGAAAGATCAGGCTCAGCAACTCGACCCGCGGATCCACGTGGATCCGCCGCAACGCGCCGGAAGCGTCGCTCTTCCTTGGCGCTGCCGATTGGTTCGCGCCCGCCAGTGCTGCTTGAACGAAGCTGTGCGCGGCCTCGGGCGGCCTGTCCGCCGTAGCTTCTGAGCGGAGGCGGATCGCGCTCTTGTCACCTTGGTCCAGGCGAAAGCGATATTCGATTTCCAGGCTGTCGCCCGGAGGAATAAGCCGGTCAATGAACAGCTCGATTCGCCCGTCGCGGACGCGCTCGCGCAGGTCGTTGGGTTGCTTCTCCAGCAAAGACGCGCCGGGGGGCAAACGGTGCCGTTCAATCCGCCGGGTGTGCTGCCCAGCGACGGGCCGGTGTCGCACCGAGTACTCGAATACGCCCGGAGCGCCCGTCGGTGTGACCAAGCCGGTCTCAGTTCCTTCCACGATGTGCGAGACCGGTTGGCCGGGAGGCACAGGCTCGTTGAGCGTCAACGAATACCGGAAGATCCCCCCCATGCCCATCTCGTGGGTCTTTGTAAAGGCGATCGGGTGGTGGTGCGCGTCGGTTATGTTGGTGACATTCACAAAGTCAGAGTTGATGAACTCGATGGTCTGCAAGGCCGCTCCGGTGTCATTCCATTTCTGCGCGTGCAGGCGGAAACACGCCACGCCGTCCAGAGACAACTCGATCCTCTTATCTTGAATCATTGGAGTCTTGCTGTCGGCGATCGCAGGAGTGTCGGGCCATTGCCAGTCAGGCGTCTGGACCTCTGTTCCGAGACTTTTTTGCCGCGGCCGAGTCACGAAGTTAAGGAGCATCGTGACCGCCACCACCGAGACCAGCAGGACCGCCAGGACGGACCGGCTTCGCAGTTGAAGGCGTTCGCGCGGCCTCGCCTCCGGCGCCTCCGGCGTCTGCCCGCTCGGCCCCGGGGCGGGTCGGGACACGATCGTCTCGACGTCGTTCTTGACCTGGCTGGCTTGTTGGTAGCGGCGCTCGGGTTCCTTTTCCAGCGCGTGCAAAACCACCTCGTCCAACCTCACGTCTACTTGCACTTTCCTGGAGGGCGGCTGGAACTTGCCCAGCGGCAGTTCGCCCGTCAGCATTTCGTAGAAGACCACGCCTAGCGAGTAAATGTCGGCGCGGTGATCCACGGTCTGCGGATGCTCGATTTGCTCGGGCGCCATGTAGTGCGGCGTGCCCATGACCTCCTGCACGCCGGTGAGCCGCAACCCCTTGGTGTCACGCCCTAAGATCTTCGCCAGCCCGAAATCGGTAATCTTCACCCGGCCCTTCTTGTCCAGCATGACGTTTTCCGGCTTGATGTCCCGGTGAACGACGCCCTCATCGTGCGCGAACTGCAGGGCGTCGCAGATTTGCGGGATCACCTTCAACGCCTCGCGTGGCGAGAGTCTGCCCGCCTGCTGCACCTGCCGCAGATTCAGCCCCTCGACATGCTCCATGACGAAATAATGCAACCCGTCGGCGACGCCGAAATCGTACACACCCACGATATTGGGGTGGTTGAGCCGCGCCAGAGCGCGCGCCTCGCGGGTGAACCGCTCCGCAAAACCGGCATCGCCAGAGGTCTGCGGCGGCAAGATCTTCAGCGCCACCAGCCGATCCAGGGCCGGCTGCCGCGCTCGATACACCGCCCCCATGCCCCCCTGCCCCAGCAACTGCTGAATCTCCAGTTGCGGAAAAAGGCCCGCCAACTCCGCCATCGCGGGCGGGACGAAACGGTGCGTGCGGCCGGGTTGGCCCGGCTCTGGCGCCAACCCGGTCCCGAAGCCCCCCTCGATCAGGCAGGCCGGGCAAAGCTCCTCGAGCGCCTCGGCCGCCAAGGGCCTCCCGCACTCCGAACACTTTCGTTCGCTGCTCATGACTGCGTCCACCTCTCTGTTAAGATGTTGCTCCCCGAGGTTACACAAGAAGCGACCTCAGCGTGTGAGCACATTGAACAAATGGTGCATCTCCGCCTCAACTTCGGTCGGCGAGGCGACGGTGTTGGCAATCTCGGCCCTCAGCAGTTCTCGGTACCGCTGCCGCAAGCGGTACACCGCCACTTTCACCGCCCCCTCCTCCATGCCCAACTTTGCCGCCAATGGGCGGTAGGGCTGTGCCGAGCCATCACCCAACAGGCACCCTTTGAGCGCGCTGAACAGCTCGCCCTGGCCCCGGGCCCGCAACTCCGCCCCGAGTTGCGTCACCACCTCCTGCAGCAGCGTCACCGCCCAACGATGCTCGAAGGCCTGCTCGGGCGTGTGGGTGTCCGCTGGTTCCACACCGTAGCGCGTCTCGGCGCTGTCGAGTTGGATGGGGATATGCTTGAGGCCGCCACCGCGCTTGAGGGCGCGGACTTTGTCCCATTCATTAGCCAGAAAACGCTCGATGGCCGTGAGCAGGAAGGTGCGAAAGCGCCCTTTGCACTGGTCGGCCTCGGCCAGCCAGTGGCGTTCGAGCACGCGCGCGAAGAATTCCTGCGTGAGGTCCTGCGCATCTTCGACGGAATAGCCGCGCCGTCGCACATAAGCGTAGAGCGGGTACCAATAAGCGCGGCACAACTTCTCGAGGGCAGCTTGCGCCGCAGCCGTGTCCTTGCGGCCCGCCGTCAGCACCACCGACCAGTGTGTCGTGACAAACACGGCGCGACCTGGACCATGCGGCGTTGACGATGGCCCCGTCGTGTTCCTATGAATCGGCCAGTGGCTGCCGCTGCGCAATCGGTCCGAGAAAAAGCGAGCGCCGGAGTTTGGGCTCCGGCGCTCGTGAGTGACGGCGAAACTACTTCACCATGCGATAGTACCTGGCCGCTTGGGTCGCCTGCGTGGCGTAGGACATCCCGCTAACCCCCGGGACATCCGCGTAACCCGTGTTCACCTGGCCGGACGATTGGAGTCGGAAGCCAGGTTGGTCCCAGGCGATGGTGATCGCTGAGCCGGCGAGGGTGATCGTCAGCTTGGGCGGCGTGGTGACCGGGACCTCGTTGAAGTCCCAGTGGGCCAGAGCCTTCGCGCTGGCAGGCAACGCCGAGGGCAGCGTTCCGGCGGCGAGTTGCTTGACTTGGGCCTCGGTCAAGGCCGTGCCGAACACGGCAAAGTCGTCCACCAAGCCGTGCATGCTGCTGGTGGGGTTGACGTTGGCGCCCCCGCCCTGCGCACCGATCCACAGGCGGGCGATGTCGGTCGGCAGCGGCGTAATGCCGTAGCCGTTATGGAAGAACTCACCATCGATGTAGATGGTCTTGATGATGGTGTCCTTGACAAAGGCGAAGTGGTGCCAGCGCGCCGTCCACCACGTCGTGTTCCCTACGGCATCGTAGGACGGGAAGCCCACCAGGCCCAGAGAGATGCGCGTTTCGTCGACGATGCAGCAGCCGGCCGTGTCGAAGTAGATACTGTTGTCGCTCCACGGAAGGTGCGCTTGGAAGGCCCGCATGTTCGACGGGCTCGACGGGGAGTCGAACCAGAAGGCCGAGCTGTCGTTGAGGTCGTTCCGTTTGACCCAGACCGAAACGGTCATGACGTCACCCGCCGCCGTGGCGTTGACCCACGTGGCATCGGGCACCAACACGCCAGGCGCGGTCCCGCCCGTCCCGAAATCCATGGCGCGGTCGCCGGTCTGCCCGGTGCGCCCGCCCTTGTCGGGTGTCTGCGCCGCAGTCCCGAGGATCAACCCGGGGTAACTGTGCAGTTTATCCAGCGTCGTGGCTGGCACGGTGAAGCTCCATTCGGCCATGCGTGCCTGGCCGCCGTGGGTGAAGGTCACTTTGGCGGTGTATGCAGCCGGCTTCCCGAGCGGCGAAGCGGGCTGGTGTGTCGCGGTGATGGTCTTGCCCACCTTGTTGACGGTGGTCGGCGTTAATGCCGTTCCATTGAGGTAGAGTTTCACCGACCCGGTGTCGACTGCCGTGACGCCCTCCTGGATCACCACCTGGATCGGGGTCGTGGCCAGGACGTTCCCGCTGCCGATCGCCGGGGTCACGCCCGTGATCGCCGTGAGGCCGTCGTTGCTCAACGCCCGATAGGTCTTGAAGGCGCCGTTGGCATCGTCGTTCAGCAGCACTCGGGTGCCGCCAGCCAACACTTGCGACCATTCGATGTTCGCGCCGCCGCCCCCTTCTTCCCACACCGTGCGGAAGGGGTAAACGCCCGCCTCCTGGACGTACACCGGATAGGTCAGATTAGCCACCGCGCCGGCCGAGTCGGCAGCTTTCATGGCGGTGAACAAGTCGGCCACATTCCCGGCGGTCGTGAAGAAGCCGTCGTCGCTGCGGACCGCCAAGGTATGCTTGCCGGCTGGCAACTCGATGTAGGTGACGATCTCGCCGGCAATTCCATCGGTGGGGCCGGTGTCGCCCAGCATGGTGCCCGGGATGCCCGGCATCACGTCGTCGGGAACGAAGTCACCGGCGTTGTCGAGGCCCTCCTGGCTGAGGTTGATGACGGTGGCAATCTCGAACGAGACGGGCAGACGGTTGTTGGCGCCTGCGGTGCCGGGCCCGACCGCAACGCCTTTAGCCAGCCGATCCGCGTAGTTGACGCCGAGCTCGCCCCGCAACTGGGCGACCGGCCGGGTGCTATTGTTCGCCTGGAAGGCGCTGTTCTGGTGGACGTTCCAAAGGAAACCGCGCCTGCTGTTGTTCGGCGTCACTTTCATCTCCGCGGTCAGCAGTGCGTATTGGACGGTCACGAACGAACTGGCGTCGCTGACGGTGCGTCCGGCCGTATCTTTCACCTCGAGGATGTACGTGTGTTCGGAACCCGGCGGGAAAGGCGTCGGGCGAACGTAGGCGAAGTCGGTGGCGTCGCCCTTCGGCGTTATGGTCAGCGTGACCGCGGCTCCGTCGATGTAGAGCCTTGCGGTGCTTGGATCGCAAACCGATGAGCCCAGGTTGTTCACGCGGAAGGAGAAGCCCTCGGTGGTCGGGTTCACGGCCGAGAAGTAGATGAGGTCGGCCGCAGTTCCGCCTACCCCGAGTGTCACCAGCGCGGTTTCCCCGGGGCTCTTGCCGAACACGATCGCGTGCGCGCCCAAGCCGCCCCAACCCTTCTGGCCCGGGGTGTCTTTGTCGCCGTCGTTGATCGCCATGCCGAGCCCGAACTGGGTCCCGTACACCAACTGGTTGAGCCCCAGCGCGGCTTTCGGCAGCTTGATTTCATACGTGGTCTTGTGGGTCGTCGTGTTTCGGAAGATGGCAACGTCCGTGAGGCAGGTGCCAGCCCCGATGCACGCTGGGCCAGCCTCGTGCCGGTTGGCCTCGACGAGATTCGCGGGGTCGTTGAGACCGACATCTTCTTCCACACCGCCCAGGGCGTAATTGTACAAAGCCACCTGCTGGGTCTGGGCCCCGTTGGCGATCATCAACTGAATCGAGTCGCCATTCCACGCGCTCCGGGCCGCGTTTTCATGGTAATCGTCCGTGACGACGAACCCGAAATAGACGTTCTCGGCGTCATACACAATCTGCACCGCCGAGGTCTGGTCGTCGGGGCCCGTCCACGTGCCCCCGGCATACTCCTCGAACAAGACCAGCGTTCCGGTTCCCGCAGGCCCGGATCCTTTGGGGACATAGAACTTCGGATCGGCCAACACAGGCACTCCCGACCATTCCGAGAGGTTGCCGTCCAGTACGATCGGCTTCGGCGCGGGGTTGGCCGTGTAAACCTCCTTCCCGGGTTCGATGTCGTTTCGCCGCGCCAGCGTCACCAGCGCGGTTTCTCCCGGCGACTTGCCGAAGACGATCGCGTGCGCGCCCAAGCCGCCCCACCCCTTCTGGCCCGGCGTGTCTTTGTCGCCATCGTTGATGGCCATGCCCAGGCCGAACTTCACGCCGCCGGTGAGCGTCGCCAGCCCGAGGGACGCCTTGGGCAGCCTGATTTCGTAGGTGGTCTTGTGCGTCGTGGTGTTGCGCTTAATGGCCACTTCGGTCAGACAGGTGCCAGCCCCAATGCAGGCCGGGCCGGCCTCGTGCCGATTCGCCTCGACGAGATTCGAGGGGTCGTTGAGGCCCACATCCTCTTCCACACCGCCAAGCGCGTAGTTGTACAGGGCCACCTGCTGGTTGCGGTCGGCGTTGGCGATCATCAACTGAATGGAATCCCCGTTCCACGCGCTCCGAGCCGCGTTCTCGTGATAATCGTCCGTAACCACGAACCCGAAGTACACATTGTCGGCGTCATAGGCGATCTGCACGGCCGAGGTCTGGTCGTCGGGCCCGGTCCATGTGCCGCCGGCATACTCCTCGAACAGGACCAGCGTACCGGTCCCTGCAGGGCCGGAACCCTTCGGGACAGAGAATTTCGGGTCTGCAAGCACCGGAACTCCGGACCATTCCGAAAGGTCGCCATCGACCACCACCGGGCGGGGGGTGTGGATGGCGCTGTAGTACTCCTTGCCAGGTTCGATGTCGTTCGCGTGGCTACCCGGCAGATACACACACGCGATCGCCGTCAGGATTAGAGGCAGGACTCGTTTCATCGTATGGCCCTCAATGAGCGATGAAGGGTGAAGGTGAAGGTTGTGGCGTGACACGCACGCTGTGTGGCTAACGGAATCCAGACCCAATGTAAAGAACAAAACACGCAACCTTGTCGGCTTGACCGGGCGGGCGCTCGACCAAGCGAATCGCCAGGCAGTTCTGCAGGTGGACGCGGTTGTGGACACGCCGGCCATGGACCCGGTGGCCGGGGCTGGTGACGCAGCCATTGGAACCTGCAACTGCGTCAGAGATCTGTCGGGAGCGGGCGATTCATGATGTTGCTCGGCCAGCCCACAGAAGCGCTCAGCGCCCTGACAGCATTCGGACTCGGCAGCGTCGTGATGGCGACAGAGCTTCGCTACCCCCGCGACCCATGGACACGTTCGTTCAGATGGGCCGTCTGGGCGCCGGCTTTCAGGGCACCAACTCCAGCGCGTAGAACCGGTTCGGGTCCTGCGTCCAATCCAGGACCGTGCGCCGGGTTCCGTCGGCCGGGATCGTCTCCGCCAGCACGGACCACTGGGCGATTGCCAGCAGGAGGTTGCTGGCCGAGGTGTGCCGAATCCGGTAAGTGGCTTGTGGGTCGCTGATCGTTCCGAAGCCGAGCGTCGTGGCGTGGTCGTGCCGCGCTACCGTGTCGAGGCGCGGCCGCTCGTTGGCGATGAGCCGCGCGAGGGCGTGCCGCGGTTGGCCGGCGAGCTTGCTGAAGAACCCTGCCAGCACGATCCCGCCATCGGGCTGCAACAGAAGACTCGTGGGCGTGGCCGATGGGTACCCGGGCCGTTCCACCACGATTTGGAACGCGGTCTCGACTACGCCGTTCGCACCCAACCGCGTCAACATCGCGGACGAAGAACGGTCGGGAATCCACACCCCACTGCCCACCCACACGCGATTCGAGGTCGCCGGCGCTAGCGCGGTTGCCAGGAACGGGCGGCCCTCCTCCTGGCTGGGGCGGGCAAGTTGGAAGGTCAGATCGCGCGAGCCGTCCGGGTTCAGGCGCGCCACCGACCAGCGCTCCTCGGAACTGGCCGTGCGGAAGAGCCCCGCCACAACGATGGCGCCGTTGGGTTGAACCAAGACGCTCTCCAACCGGCTCGAGGCGCCCACAACCGCTTGCGTCACGGTGAGCGACGCGTCGAACTGGGTATCGAGCGTACCGTCGGCATGCAACCGGGCTAAACAGGGGCGGGACACACCGCTGACGCCGTTGAAGCCGCCGGCGATCAGCATCTTGCCATCGGGCTGCAGGGCCAACGCATGCACGGGTTGGTCCACCTGGGGTGCGCCCGTAAAGGTCGGGTCCACGGCGCCGCTGGCGAGCAACCGCACGACGTTGACGTTCTGGCTGCGGGGGTTGGTCCCGATCACGAATGCCCCGCCGAGGAGCAGACGACCGTCGGGCAGGGGCAAGAGCGCCTGCACCGACTGGCCACCGCCACTGGGGGCGAACGCCGGTGCGAACGAGCTGTCTTCCGCGCCATTCGTGAGCAGCCGCCGGAACTTGGGCTGCAACGCCCCGTTCGCGTCCGGGACATACCCCGACGCCAAGAAGTTGCCATCGGCCTGCACCGCCACGCGGTTCACGTGGCCCGAGGCGAATGTCGTTCCGGGATCGAGGCTGCCGTCGGTGGTGCCATCGGGGTTCAGGAGGGCGAGGTTCGCCCGCGGCGTTTGGTCGATCATTCGGAACGCGCCGCCGCACAGCAACCGGCCGTCCGGCAAGCGTGCCACGGAGTAAACCTGTCCCCCTTCCTCGAGGTTGGCCGTGAAGGAAGCCTCCGGCAGCCCGCTGTTGTCAAGGCGGGCCAACCCGGTCACAGCCACGCCCTCCACGCTGCGAAACCCGCCCCAAATCAAGGACCGCCCTTGGCCCAGAGTGCGCACGCCGCGGATGCCCTCGCGCGTGAGTTCGGCTGGGTCCGCATCCACGTGTCCCACAAACGTTGCGTCGGCACTGCCGTCGGCGTTGAGGCGCAGCACATCGAGTTCGAGTGGACCTGGCGCGTTGGACGCAAATCGCCCGACCAACAGCAACTTCCCGTCCGCTTGCACCGCAACGCTGAAGACCGCGGACTGCGCCGTCAGGGCCGGATGCGAAACGTGGAAGCCCAGGTCCAACTCGCCGTTGGCGCCAACCCGCGCCACGGCGTGGCGCGGCTGACCATTAACCGAGGTGAAGTCGCCCACCAACACGATCTTGCCGTCGTCCTGCAAGGCCGCGGCGTGGAGCAGGGTTGCAGCCGGGGCGTCCAAGACCACGTTCAAGCTGGGGTCCAGGCTGCCGTCCGGAAACAGACGCGCCAAACCGCGCCGCGCTTGACCGTTGACCTCGAGAAAAAGGCCGGCGACGAGCAGGCGACCGTCCGGTTGTTCGAGGATCGCGGAAATCGCCGGCGGGTGAATGCCATTGGCGAAACTCGGAGCGAAGCTGGTCTCGCGTTGTCCATTGGATCGGAGGAGCGCCAGGGGCAGTGCCGCGGGGCGATCGAGGCGGTAGCTGGCCACCGCGAGCCGCCCATCGGACAAGACGGCCAGCGCGGAAACGTGGTCGTTCGGGAAGAGGTCGCCGGGTCGTAAATCCTCATCCAGCGCCCCATCGGCATACACGCGCGCCAGGCGCAGCGCCGGCTTGCCGGCGAACTCCGTGAAGCCGCCCCCCAGGACGATCTTCCCATCCGCCAGCCGCCGAATCACACTCACACTCCCGTTCGGACCCGACCCCGGATTGAATGTGGCATCCAGCGTGCCGTCGGCGTTGAGTCGTGTCAGGTCGACTCGAGGCTGGCCGTCCGCAAAGGCAAAGGTCCCCGCCACCAGCCACTTCCCATCCGGTTGGCCCTCGACCGCGCGGACGACGCCACCGCCGCCTCGAACGGCCGGCTTAAATCCGGCATCCAGACTCAGAGCGGCCTGCAGCGGGTCCGGCACCCACAGACAAGCCGTCAGGCAGATCCCTAGCCCCTTCGTCCACCGGCGTGCATCCCTGTTGGATCGCAGCGGGCTGGCCGAGCCGCGGCGGTCGTGGGCGCCGTGGCGGAGGAGTTGACGTGCTGCGGAGGAGACCGGGCCCGTGGGGCGACGGCGGTAGGTCGAGGCCCGCAGGCAGGCCGGCCCGCAGTTGCGACAACATGGTTTCGTACTCATGGCGCCCCTCTTCTGCCAACGCCCGACTGAACCGACCATGGGTCCTCCGGCGCAGACCAACTGGGACTTTAGTCGCAGAGCAGGCGGCGCGGCGTCACCACAACACTCCTGCCCGCAGGTCGGTCAACTCGACAGCCCACCAGGCCCACTCGTCCTAGCCGGCCACCCGACCCAGCGAGTCATTGCACTCGCTTATGCCTTCCATTCGCAACTTGAAATGCAAGGCAGAGGATGCCATCGTCGCGTCGTGCCGAGAATTCTGGTCATCGACGACCACGCGCCCATGCGGCGGAGCGTGGTGAAGCTGCTCCAACTCGAGAACTTCGAGGTGGTCGCGGCGGAGAACGGACGGCTGGGTCTCGAGGCCGCCCGCGCAGCCCTGCCGGATCTCGTGCTCTGCGATATCATCATGCCCGGGGTGGACGGCTACGCGGTGTTGCAGGCCTTGCGCGAGGCGCCAGAGACGGCCACGGTTCCGTTCATCTTCCTGACCGCGTGCGAGGGGAAGTTTGACCAGCGCCGCGGCATGAACCTGGGCGCGGACGATTACCTGACCAAACCGGTCGAGCACGAGGATCTGCTGGCCGCCATCTGCGCCCGCCTCGCCCGCAAGCGGGCTCATGATAAACGGACCCAGGCCCAGCTCGCCACCATCGAGGTCAAAGCCGATTTCTCCTCCTCCGCGCCGTTGGAACGGCTCGGGTTGACCGCGCGTGAGGCCGAGGTGTTGTTGTGGGCGGCGCAAGGCAAAAGCAACGCCAGCATCGCGCTGATCCTGGACATGGCGGAGAAGACGCTGAAGACCCATCTCGGCAGCGTCTTCGCGAAACTGGGTGTCGAGAGCCGCACCGCCGCCACCTTGCGGGCGTTGGAACTGTTGAGCGTGCCCGTGGCGCGGTTGCCCGCGGTGGGTGCTCGATCCCTCGATCCGGCAACCGCCTCGAAATGACCCGCACGACCTTCCGACCCGAGCAAGCGCGCATCGTCGCTGCGGCGTCGGCGGCTCAAAACTCGTCGTACAGTGGCCCCTCCGGATGCGCCGGGTTGGGCACCACCCGGTGCCGACGGGTGTCGACCACCAGATCCAATTCCTCCAAAGGGATCTGACCGATCAAGTTCGGCAGGGCGTCTGGCACCTCGACGACGCGAAACACGCCGGTGCGGCCGGCAATCTCCAGCTCCACCGGCGAGCAGACGCGGCGTTCCTCGAGGAGATTGGACATCGTCCGAGAGCGGATGGTGTCGATGGGCCGCAGTCCCAGCTTCTTCACCAGCGAGGTCTGCAGGTAGAACAACCCGGCGCCCGTGTCGACCAGCGCCTCCGTATCCACCGATCGTGGCAACTCCGTGCGCGCGCCCGCGGCGATGAGCTCCAGGTCGCCCCAATTCTGCACTTTGATCTTCGCCATGACTCGGCCCATGGTGTGAAGGTAGTACCTGGCCGCGACAGTGTCGAGCCTTGTCCTCGATACCGGCCTGCTGCCAGCGCAGCAGTACAGAGCACATGGGCCAGGTCCTCCCACCGGTTTGGAAACGCCACGACCGAGCCAGTTTTGACTTGCGCTCCCACGAACCATACGACAATATCCTCCAATGGTTAACATTAACGTATACTATTGCCTCGCAGTCGTAGCGCTGGGGTTGCTCGGGGCCGCCGCAGGCCACGCAGGCTCCTCCCTGCTCCTGAGCGAACCGCCTGGCTGGAACGGTTGGTCGGTGACCGCCTCCGTAAAGGCTGGGTTCCGCAAGGCGGGCACAGCCGTCGAGGACGCCGTGACCGCCACCCAGTCGCTGGTCATCGCGCCCTTCGACCGCCGGCCCGGGGAAACGGTGCGCTTGCCTCGAGCGGCGGCGTCGCTGGCGCCGACCGCCGGCGCGGCGAAGGATAAAGCGGAGGGAGCGGTCGAGTTCACATACTACGTGGGTGCAGCGGCCGAGGTCGACCGCTTCGAACTGGCGCTCCCCACCACGACGAGCGCCGTCAGCGCGCGGCACAGCTTCGGCGGGCCCCCTGAACCGGCCGACGCCTTTGTCGAGTGCGAACTCCGGATCGAGACGGCTTTCCCTGTGACCGGCGCACTGCGATTGCCCGATCTGCCCGCGTTGGCGCACGCGGGCACCTCGACCCAATCGCTCCTGGCGCTGGTCGAGGGGCCGGTGGCGGGGTTCTTCCACCCGGGCGATGCCGGCGTGGATTATCCGTTGACGCTCGACGGCGCGCCGGGGCGCAGGACCTTCCGCTACCAGTTGACCTATTCGATCGTGACTCCCTTCGGGCGCGACCCGGTCACCAGCTACCGCCTGGTGGGGACTGCGGCCGGGCCGTCGCCCGCGCCCGAGCGCGCGGCAAGTGCCGCCGAGGAATCGGTGCGGCGCGAGATGCCCGTGGTGAAGCTCGATCGGTTGGTCTATGCCGCGCTTGCGCCGATCTCCGCCACCGTGGCCTTCCAGGCGGCCGGCGACGTCGCCAGCCACAACACCCTGGTGTGGGTGTGCCCGGCGTCGGGCGACATCGAGAAATCCACTCTGTCGGCCACGGCGAATCCCCTGGTGCAGATCGCCGCGCCCGTGCCCCTCGAGAGCGCCGGCGCGCCCACGCGGTTCGACGGCAAGCTGCACGTGCCGCCGGGGGAATCCTTCGCCGCGATCTACCCCTATGCGCTGTCGCAGCGGATCACCCCGGACGTGGCCGCAGGGCTGAAGCCCACCGAACCGTTCGTCAGCGCCGACTGGGGGATGGCGCTGGACCCGGCGGCTGCCGCGGTGACGGTCCAGCTCACGCCGGGCATCGCCTTGGGCGGCGCCGAGGAAGAGGCGCCGTCGGCGGGGATGAAACGCACCGGCACCCTGGCGATCGAGGGGTTGCCCGGCATCGTGCAGATCGCCAGCGCCGAGCTGGTTTTCGCCCCGCGCGACGCCGCCCAGGCGGCGGAGTTTGCCGCCCGGGCGGGCGCTGTCGAGGCCGACACCGACGCGGTCTGGCAGGGACCGAACGCGACGCCGGTGTGGCGGCGCTACGCGATGTTGGACACGCCTGCCGCGGAGGCGCAGCGTCAGGCGCGCGTGGCCTACCTGCCCCAGATGCTGGCCCTGACCGGACGGGTCGGCACGCTCCATGCCAGCAACCCGCGCGTCTTGGGCCTCTTCGCCACCGCCCTCGAACTCTGGATCGAGGGCTTCAATTGCGCCGTCAATCCGCGCCTGCTGACCGACGGCCAACTGCAGGCGCTCGAGGGGAGCGGCTTCGCTTCCATCTTCGCCGGCGTGACCCCGGCGATCCCAGACCTGTTCGACTCGATGACCAGCCCGTTCCCGCACCTTGACGATCCGCGGCAGAATCTACGAGACCTGTGGGCCGAAGCCGCCATGCAAGATTCCGACGGCGAGACAATCAACGTGGCCTTCATCGACTCCGCCTTCGCGCCGAACCCGGACTTCCGCGGCTATCCCGACGACATCCCGCAGTTCAACATGGAGACCGGCGAACGCGGGCCGCACGTGGCCGAACACCCGGAGTCGCCGGTCTTGGTCCGTTCCCAAGTCTGGCACGGCAACGGCACGGTCGCCGTCGCGGCGGGAGTTATGGGCAACCGTTACGGGGTGGCGGGCGTCGGCGGGCAACTCGTGCAGCCGATGCTCTACTACATGGGCACGCGCGCCTTCGCCTTCGAGATGGGTCAGGCCATGGAACTCGCGGTGCGCGATGGGGCGGACGTGATCAACATCAGCGCGGGGTATCCGTGCCGCATCCTGGGGATCCTCGGGCCCGTGCGCATCTGCTCCGAGGAGGAACGAGCTGCGCTGGGGGCCCATATCGCCGCGCTCGTGGCCACCAGCACGGGCGCCATCTGCGGCCTGGGCGCGGGCTTGGATTTCTTCCTGCCAGGGGCCGGTTCCGCCGCGTGCGCCTCGGCGACGGCGACGGGTGTCACGGCGGTGACCGCGCTCTTCGACGCCTTGTTCCTCAACTCGGCGCTGGGCGATCCGCGGCACGCCATGGAGCGCGGCGTGGCGACGGCCCGCGCGGCGGGCGTGCCCGTGGTGGCCAGCGCGGGCAACCAGATCGACTGGAGCGCTCTCGGCGAGTGGGTGGGTCTCTTTGAGAGCGGCAATTTCCGCGCCGACGAATGGGAACAGGTGCCCGGCGTCATTCCCGACGTCATCTGCGTCAGCGCCACGACGCCCCAACCGCCCTATCCGAATCGGCAGATGTTCGGGCCCACGGTGGATCTCTGGGCACCCGAAGGCCAGCCGATCATGTTGCCGCGCGATCAGGCCGATCCCAGCCATGAGAACGTGGCGCCGGATGCCCAGGTGATCCTCGACTTTTTCGGCAGTAGCGCCTCGGCCCCCTTCGTCAGCGGCATCATCGCCCACATGATGGCGGTCAACCCGGCCCTGGACCCTCATCGCGCCACCCCGGAACAACGCGGCGAGATCGTCGGCACCGTCACCCGGTTGCTGCGCGAGTCGGCCACGGCGCCAGGCTCGATTCCCGAAGTGCCAGCCTCCTTGGAAGGCGATCCGGAGGTCGCTCGCCGCGGGCTCTTGGTGAACGCGTACGCCGCTCGCGCCGCCGCCCGCAACCTGGCAGGCGTCCCAGCCCTCGACGCTGGCGGCTTCAACGGGCGCTTGGCGCGGTTCGACGTGCGCTTAAGCGGCAGCAGCGCCTGGGCCCCAGGGGCCTCGCCGCTGCGGCGCGCCGACGTTCTCTACCGCCTGACGTTCCACGATTTCGCCTCCGTGCCGGGAGCCGAGAGCGACGCCTACGATCGCCGGGAGCCGAACAACGACACACCCGAAGGGGCGGTCGATCTCTCTCCCTCGAGTTGGGTGCCGCTGTCCGGCAGCCCGTCGGTGTTCTGCAGCACCGCCTCACGGATCTTGCGGGTCCAGCGTCTGACCCTGCATGGCTGCGGCGATGTCGATTGGTTCCGCCTCCAACCCTGGGCGGGCTATGATCCTGCCCGCGCAAGCTGGGGCACGTTGCGCGCCGAGTTGCAGCCACGCATGCCGGGCGTTCGCCTCCAGTTCTTCGAGGAAGTCGCCGAGGGCGACCCGCTGCACCTCGAACCCACGCCCGCCATCGGCGATGGCGGCGGTCTCGGCGTCGAGATCAACCCGGACGCACACCCGCTGCCGCTCCTGCTGAAGGTGGAAGGCAGCGCCGCGACCGAGTTCGACCTGGTCGTCACGTTCTGCATTCCGTCCACCAGCTTCACCGAAGCCGCAGCCGGCGGCTCATCCGCGCGTTCCGGGCGGAGCGGCGCGTTCGAGTTCTGGGAGGCCCTGCGCGAGCTGCGCCTGATCCGGCTCTACGGGCCGATCGAGTTCGACCGGGACTTCACCGAGGAGATCGTCCGCTTCAATTGGCCCACCGACATGGCCGGTCGCTCGTTGCGCGGCCAGTTGTTTCTGCTGAACCACACCGGCGGTCCCCTCCGCCTAGGCGCCGTGCCCGGCGGGCCGGGCGCCAGCATCCGCCTCGATTTCAGCACCACCGACGGCACGCCGGTCGGCAGCGCGGCGACACGGGATTTGCAGGCGACCGACGGCGAGGCGCCGGACCTCTTCTACTTCCCGCAAAGCGCGCCGTTCGTCTTCGAGACCAAAGCCCAACCGCCCGGCGACTACCTGCTCGCCGTGTCCGGGTTCAGACTGTCCGATGCCTGGACGTTCACGCTCGGGGCGGCACAAACACTGCCCGGCTACCCGAACGTCGAAGGGATCGGCGCGGGCCAATGGCCTTCGCCGGTACCCATCAACCAGCCGGCTGCGCCCCGCGCCGATAGCGGTCCCGACCGGTTGCGTGGCGGTGCCTTCCGACTCGAGCCGGTTCACGCGCTGGCCCTGGAATTCCCCGTTCAGGAAGGCCAGGCGTGGCGCGTCGAATACTCGATGGACGGCAAGAACTGGACCGAGAACGGTCCCGCCCTGCTGCCTTTCGGCACCGGGATGACCTCCCAAACGGTCTTCCCACCGGCCAACGGCTTCTGGCGCCTCCGCAGCTTCTGGCCACGGCGCGTTATGGACGTGCCGGCCGCGGCGCGCCTGCCCTATTTTGCCCTGCCTACCGAACCGGGTCGCGCCTATGCGAGCGAGACATCCGAGGATTTCGAGTTCTGGTTGCTGGGGACTCCCCAGCCCGGCGATGGACGCGTCTTCCTGTTCAGCTTGCCGAAGTTCGGTGACCGCAACTTCCTCCGCGTGAAACGATACTGAACGCCTCAGCTCCTGTCTTTGTTCCATTGGGTCCGTGCTGGATTCCAGGAGACTAGAGCTCCCCTCGCAACTCGTCCAGCGCCGCGCGTCCTGGCCCCCACTCGGACGCTGATGCCCTCGCGAACAGGGTCACAAGGCACGGTCACAACGCCCCGTTGCCCCAAGGGGAGTTGCGTCAGGGCCGACGGTCCCAAGTGCCGGCGGCTGCGTGCGCGGTCCAAGCCTGAACGCCCGCCTGCTGCAACGCGAACGACTGGTCGAGCGCTTCTACGTGGTCTTCGAGGCGGTGTACGAGGAGCGCCATCAGGAGCGCTATGGCTTCTGGTGCGCTCCTGGAAACACTCAGGGTTCAGTGTAACGTCGGCCTTCGGGGGCTGGTCGGCGGTCGCCAACCAGCCCCCGAAGGCCGGGCAAGCATTTGGCAGGGGGCAACTCCGCCGCGTTTCGGCTTCAATGGCACGCCCCGATCACGCACACCCCAGTCGCGTCGGAAAAGGAGATTTCTATGAGTCATCGTTCTAGCCTTGCGGGCGTGCATCCTTCCGCGGAAATGGCAGAAGTCACTGCCACCCCATACTCGGGCAAGCCCACGCTGGAAATGTTCGCGAGCGCATGTGGCGGCAGGTGTGGCTTCTCCGCTCCGTGTTCTCACCCATGACGCCGCGGTAAAGCGGGCCGCTCCGGGGAGCCAGTTGATCGCGGAATTCTGCCAGCGCCTGGAGGCCACGAGCTTCAGCGCGCGAAAGGCGGACCCGGATGAGCGCGTCTCCACCGCGCTCGCCGACCTCGCGCGCGAGCGGGCGATGACCGTGGATGAGTTGCGTCAGAGAATCCTTCAGGCCGCGGCCGGCGCAGAGGAACGCATCGAGCTTGCTGGGAAATTGCGCCGGGCCTCCGAATCGGAGGCGGCTTGCCTGAAGCAGATCGAACGAGACGCCTACAAAGACCTGGCCGCAGGCGCTCTGGCCGACGGGCAGTTTTCCAAAGCGTTGGAGAACTACCAACAAGCACTCGCGCTGACTTCACAAACCGGTGAAGCCCCGGAATGGGCCAGCCTCCACGTCTCCTCAGGAATCTGCCATCGGGAGTTGGGCATTCGGGTGGAAGGTGCGGCGGCAAACCAGCACATCCGGGACGCGGTGGCGGCGTATCGCGAGGCGCTGACGGTGCGGACGCGCGAGCAGTTCCCGCAGGATTGGGCGATGACGCAGAACAATCTGGGCGTTGCGTTGGGCGATCAGGCCAAGCGGTGCGAAGGGGCGGAGGCGGTGCGGCTGTTAAACGAGGCGGTGGCGGCGTTTCGGAATGCGCTCACGGTGTGGACTGCCGAGGTATTTCCGGATGGCCACGGCATGGCGTCGCGCAACCTGGCTCAAGCGGAGGAAGCACTGCGCACGCCTCAGCGGTAGCCGTTTCCTGACCCAGCACAGTTCATCCAACTGAGCCGGAGCCAGTTCATGGTTCCCAGGTCGTCACCGCGCTTCCCTGATACCTTCCGTTCCGGCGAGGCGGACATTCACGCTTTCGCGGAAAGCCGGCGCGGGTGCCGTCCGCGGAAGCAACAGCAGCCGACCGTCGAGCTTGCCGGCGGTTCCCATCCCGGACCGCGCGGCCAGCGGTAACACCGCCACCGGAGACTGAGTTTGGGCCCGGGTGCAGCAGTGAAGAACTTGGGCTTGAAATCTCGGGTCGCGCGAGCCAATGGTGGAGGTGCAATGAGTTTGGCCGAACTGAAAGAGGGTGTGTTGGCGTTGCCGGTGGACGAGCGGCACGAGTTCGTCGCCTGGATCCACCGCGTGGAAGCAGATTACGGCGACGTGCCCGGCGAGGCCCTGGACCAACTCGCCGCCGAGATTTGGGATCAGGACGACCGCCATGCCCCTCCCACGCATCCAACGCGGTGAGATTTGGCGAGTGGATCTCGGGTACCTGGGCAAGGTGCGTCCTGTGCTTGTCGTCAGCGTTACCTTTCTGGAAAACGAACGCACGCTTTGCATCGTGGTGCCGCACACGAATTCGCTTCGCGGCACGCGTTTCGAGATCTCCGTGCCACATCCCGTCCTGGCCGGGGGAGCATTCGACGTGCAGCAAACCGCGGCAGTCCAGGCGATCAAGTTCATCCAGCGTCTTGGAACGGTGAACGCGGATCAAATGGGCCAAATTGAGCAAGCACTCGCTCAGGTGCTTGGCCTGAAGCTCGCCGAGGGACCGCAGGCTCAATCTTGAATCGGTGACGCGGCAGGACCTCCGAAGTGTTCTCGATTTCGCTGTTCGGGCGAGGAGGACATTCACGCCTTCGCGGAAAGTCGGCGCAGGCGCAGGCGCCGGTCACCCACCCGCGCACGGCCAACCCCGCCCGCGGAGACGCCCGCGCAGCCATGGACGTTCTGCTCTCGGACTGGCCACGGGGTCACCAGAGCAAAGGGACGCCGTAGGGCGCGAACTGCCCGTCATCCGTCACGAGCGTCAGGCCCTTCGCTTTCGCCTGGGCCAGCAGCATGCGGTCGAACGGGTCGCCGTGATGAAACGGCAGCGTCAGCAACGCGGCACAATGGGCGGGTGCGATGGGGAGCAGTCCAAATCCATTGGTGTCCAGTTGAAGTGACTCATTCCTCCAGCGGCGCATGGAAATCAGGGGACAATTCCACCTTGCCGGGCAGGGTGCCGGCACGGGGGCGCGGGCGTGTCGTGGACGCGGAGGTTGGCGCCGCCAAGACCACGACCGCGTCCAGCCCACCGCCGACAGGAGAACGACGGGCAAGAGAGCTTGGAATGCATGTTCCTGCCACCCGTTTTCCCCTCAACTCTGCGTAAGGAGACCCTCGACGGATTTCATCCGCCGCAGCTTGCTCAGGGCGTGGTGCAGCCGCGATTTGACCGTGCCCACGGAGACGCGCAGTGCCGCCGCGATTTCCGGCAGTGACGCGTCCTCGAAGAAGCGCAACTGCACGAGCTGCCGGTGTTTCTCGGGCAACAGGTCCACCGCGGCGCGCAAACGCGCGTCCGCTTCCGCTTGGGCCACCGCGGCAGACGCGGGCGGTTGGGCCTCCGGCAGTCGTTCCAGCAGTTTTTCGCCAGCGCTGGCTTCGCTGGCCGGCAGCGCGCTCAGCGGCACGGGACGCGAACGTTGTCTGCGCAGGAGTTTTAACCTTAGCCCGGCCGACAAGGCGAAGCTGGCGAGGCGGTCAACCGAGAATCCCGAAGCCATGAAGGCTTACCTTCAAGGGCGGGTGAGTTGGGTGCGCGGCGACCAGGCGGGTTATTCCAACGCGATTGTCCAATTCGACCCAGCCATCGCCCTCGACCCGAATTTCGCCCTCGCCTACGCCGGGCTTTCCGACGCCTGGTCGGCCAGTTCCATCACGCGCGTTCCCCCTGCGGAGGCCTATCCCAGAGCCAAGGCAGCCGCCCGCAAGGCGCTTGAGTTGCAGGACGACCTGCCCGACCCCCATGTCGCCCTCGGCATGGCCATCCTCTTCGACGACTGGGATTGGCAGAAGGCGGAAAGCCAACTCACGCGGGCCATCACATTGGCCCCGGATCTGGCGCAAGCGCACGATGCCTATGCGTGCTTCCTGGCGGCGGCTGCCGGAGGCCTTTTGTGGTGGTCGGTGAAGGGCCGACCCATTTCAACATCGCGCATCCAAGCAGTCACGTTCGGCTGAGATGATGGCGGCAGAGGAACATCTGGCCCTCGCCGAGGACCTGCCCGCCCGTGGGCTAGCGGCGTGGCGTGTCTGCCGTACGGTATCCGGGAGCTTGCAGTCGGCCAGCAGGAGCGGGATGAAGCGGCGCCCGGCATTGGACGGATCGCGAAACAGGGCGGTGCTGCGCGCCAGCCCTACCCAGTCCGATCCCAGCGCCGCCGGCGACAGGCAGAGCCCTGCAATTCCGTGGTCATGTCCACTCAAGCTGCATACGGCAGCGATTGGAGTTGGTTGACGGCGGGCCGAAACAAGGCCCATGGCTGAAGGCTAAAGGCTGAACTGGATTTCAGTTCTCGACTCGCCAATCTGTTTTCGGCGTTCAACATTGCGAACTTGGCCTTTCCTGAATACCCAGTTTAATACCTAGTTGCTTACACTGGCTCTGAATTCGTCGTTGCCTGCGGCGTCACCAACAGCGCCGTCGCCCTCTTGACCGTGCTGGTGCCGCCCAGCATCACCAGTCTGCCGTTGAGCCAAACCAACCTGATGGGCAGCACGGTTGTCTTCGTGGTCGAAGCGACCGGGACGGAACCGCTGCGCTACCAATGGCGGCGCAACGGCGCGAACCTTGCCGGCGCGACCAACGCCACGCTCACGCTGCCGATCGTGCAGGTGAACCTGATCCTGGCAGCCCGGGCTTGAGCAGCTTCTGGCGATCAGGATGATCGGTCCAATGGGACAGCGCAGGCCAGTGCTTTCAAAATTCTACGGGATTGTGATACGCATGGCCTTTGTCCGCGAGTTCGCCGCGCGCTTCCACGCCATGTACGGCCCGTGGGAGTTGGTCGTTGGGGTCTCGCCGCTTTGCACGAGACGCTTGCCCAGGCCGGCGAAACCTGCCTGAGCACGACTCAGTTCCCTTGGTCCAGCACTTCCCGCACGCGGTAGAAGGCTTCTTTCGGCGGCGGCGCCGGATCGACCAGAAAGACCCCCGCCGCGCTGACCTCCTTGACCGCACCGACCACGGGTTGCCAGTCGATCGATCGCAGCGAGTCGGTCCGCTCCAGGATGAAGCGGCCTCCGGGGGAGCCGTTGATCCGGAGCCGCGCACCTCCCCCCTCAAGGGCGACGCCGAGGATCACCAGCTCTTCCTTAAGGCCGAGCTGGCCAAGCACCGCTTCCAGGGGCAGGCCGACGAAGTCGCTAAAGTCATTCACCGCGGCACGCTCGGTCACCAATGCCGCCCGGAATTCCGGAGAGCCCAGTTTCTCCATCTCGTCGAGCATGGTAATCGTGTCGTCCACTGTTTCGCTCGTCACGATGGGTTTTCGTCCTAGCTGCCAATCTCGAAGCAACTCCCAGAATCGGTTCCACGCGGCTTCCCGGGCGGCAGCCCAGGCCTGCAAGTCCTCATCGGTGATCGCGGTGATCTCCAGGAACTCGGTCCCGTGCTCCACGAAAAGCTCGCGGAAGGGATAGTCGCCGTCCATCGGCTTCAACCGTTGGCCCGCACTGCGGAAGACCAACACCTCGCTCGGGAAGGCTCGGTTGGGGCGAATATCGAGCCGCTCTTCGCCAGCGATCCATTCGGGCCACCCGTCGCCGTTCAGGTCGGCGAAGGTGATGAAGTCGCCGCTCACACCGTTGAGGAAGTAATCCTCCGCGATGGGAAAAGCGCCATCTCCTGCCCCGGAGTAGATCGTCACCCCCTGACCACTGCTCGCAATCAGGTCCAAGGCGCCATCGAGGCCCAGGGCAAGGACATCGGCTTGGCCATCGCCAGTGGCGTCGCCCAACGCGATGCTTTCGTAAGTCAGGAGCTCCGGGATGTCGGGCAAGAGGATGCTGAGGGGATCGCTAAAGCCGCCGCCGTCACCCCAGAGCACGGAGACCGATGGCGTTCCCGGCGCCGGACGATTCAACGTGACCACATCCGGGTGACCATCCGCGTTCAGATCGCCCACCTTCAGCGAGCCCGGGCGCGGTCCTACGGGGTAGTCAGCGAACGTCGAATAAGTCCGCGGCGGTCCCTGGATGAACACGCGCACGACGTCCGATGTGAGTTGGATCGTCGAGCCCAGTGTGATCAAGACGTCGAGATCGCTGTCACCGTCCACGTCCGCTACCGCCACGTCGTGGCGAGTATCGAGAGAAGACCCGTGTCCTATAGCAGCGGGATCTCTTCAAAGACCCCGCCCCCCTGATTGAAGAGCACGCCCCCACCCTGGCTCACTAGGTCGGTGCCGCCGTCACCGTCCAGGTCGCCCGCGGCCAAGCGTTTGGGACGTACACGCCCCGAATGCCCGATGTCTATGACGCTGGGCGACTCGATCCGCCCGTCGGGTTGTCCTTCGAAGGCAATGATGCCTCCGTCGGCGCAGAACACCCCGTCGGCGTAATCGTCGCCCGTGACCTCCAGGATGCTTCCGGGCTGGACCGCCAACCCTTCGCACAACCTTCGCCACGCGTATCCGCCCGCGCCGTCGGCCTCGAGGCCGTAGGCCACAAAAGCTCCGTTCGAGGATGCGCCTCGGGATTGCGCGGCAATATCCTGCCGTCCGTCACCATTCAGATCGAGCACCTCCACCGCGGCGATGCCACGGGTCCCGTCGAGCTCGATCGCTTGGTCCACGACCAGTGAGCCGCCACCGGCATTGGCGACAATCGTGACAGCGTCATTGCCGCCGGTGCGCCTTCCGACCACAAGGTCCGGCTGGTTGTCCTGGTTCAGGTCGGCCACGGCCAGAACGGGCGCCGATCCGAAGACCTCCCCTACATTGACCTCGACAATGTCGCCCAGGGTCCCGGTCCCAACCCCGGACAGAATCCGAATCACGGGGTCTCCTGGATTGGACCAGATGAACTCGGCGCGCTGATCTCCGTCAAGATCCGCCAGGAGCACCTCGGCGATGCTCGGGTCAGGTCTGGGCACGGCATCCACGGGCGCGAGGGTGCCGTCGGCATTGCCCAGGAACACGACCAGATCTCCGAGGGTTGGGACCACGACTACATCCGGATGCCGATCAGCGTTCAAGTCGCCCACGACGTGAGCCGAGGCCGATTGTGCGAGCGTGTAGGCCACCGGTTCGCCAAACGTCCCGTCACCGTTGCCGAGTAAGACCGTGAGTCTCTTGTTGGCCCCCAGGAGGACCAAGTCAAGGTGCGTGTCGCTGTTGAGGTCGGCGATGGCGGCGCCCCGAGACTATTGACGTTCAAGTTCGTGGAGTGAGGAAACGAGCCATCGCCACGGCCAAAGAGGAGGGAACTCTGGCTGCCGCTGCCCGCAAAATCGATATGGCCGTCTTCGTTGAAGTCACCGGACACGAGTTCGAGGACTCCGCCGCCCCCAGCATAGATCCTGCCCAGGTAGAGGTTCTTCGCTAGACCCAAGGTCTCAGCAAGAGTGCCGGAGGCCACGTCATCGGGAGTGATGGGACTGGTTGGCTGGTCTGCGCTGTCCATCGGAACCGCGGCCAGCCCGATCGGTCGAACAGGCGGGTCAACCGCAGCAGAAGAAAGTTGGCTTGGCGCAGCGGTCGTTCGGCCGAGCGAGGCTACGCGCTGTTCTACTCTACCGGACTGCACAGCGCAACTTTGGAAAAAGAGAGTCAGAAGGACGATAAACACGAGAAGCATAAACGAAGGAACAGCAGGGGTGGCTACGGTGTTCGTGTCGGGATTGGCAGTGGCCTGCGGATGCGAGTAAACCCATAGGCATTTGCTTTTTCGAGCTTGCGGTAGCGCGCCGGAACAGGAGGGGCAAATCAAGGCGAGACGGGGCTGAATTGCGACTGCTGGGCTGCAGGTTATGGGCGAGGGGTGCCCATCCGTGGTCTGTGGTCCGCAGTCGCTCCGCCGTATGCCGCGCCCCCTCATCTGTGTCCATCTGCGTCCATCTGTGGTTCGGAGGCTTCATCGGTCACCCTTGGCCGTCATTCGCCATTCGCCATTCGTCATTCGTCATTGGTCACTGCGTCTTGATCCGGAAAAAGGGCGATTCGTAATCGGTCGAGTCGGTAACGAAATCCATACGACCGGCCCAGCCGGTGATAGGCGACGCGCTTCATGGAGCTGCTGCCGTGCCTGCGCCATGACCTTTCCTCTCCAACCCCCAGTTTCTCGTGGCACGAGGGGCCGTAACACCGGACCCGGCGGGAAAAGCCGAACGAAGATCTCCTCGCGGCCCTTGGGGCCGTGGACCTGTGTGCCGTGCGCTCCTGTCCATCCCGCACGCCTGCTTAAAGCTCACCCACGGCGACGGCGGAAACGCAGACACGCTTCGTGAGTCCCTCCAAGTAGGCCACCGCCTGGGGTTGCTCGCGAAGGTAGTCGATCGAGATGTTGGTATCCAGTTCTCTCGTGGGAAGCGCCGCCAGGGAGGGACTTCCACCCTCCAGTGCAGGTGCGCTCCCAAGCGCACTACCGCCGGGTTTCCAACCGGCCGCGGTCCGGCTATTTGGCCAAGTCCAGGAGTTGTTCGAGGGTGGCGTTGGGGTTTTCCAGGTCCCGCGCGGAACGGAGCGTGACCGTGGGGATGGCCCCGTGTTCGAGATGGATGCGACTGCGCGAGGCCTCGTTTTCGTCGCGTCCACCCAAACCGGAATACCCGATCGTCCGGCACAAGCGCCCGAACAAGCGTTGGTTGAGGTCGCAGCCGCCGGTCCGTTCGAGACCGGCGACGGATTGGTGCCAGCTCTTGAAGAGGTGCGCCTGGGCGAAGGCCTGCCCTTTGGTTTCTGGAAGGGCGTCCGCCATTCCTGGGTTCTGGGCAACGCGCAGCGCGATGCGACCTCGGAGAACATCAAGCGGGGCGCGCTCTACCCGCACATTGGGGGCACCGGCCCGTATCGTTGCCCCAGCGACCATTCGACCGTGAAGGATCAACCTGAGCAGACACGACTCCGAAGTTACAGCCTGAACGGCGAGTTGAATTACTGGATTATCGCGGACGCCGAGTCTGGCCTGCCCATCCTCCAGGCCCTTCACCAGGAGTCCCAATTGCGCCGGCCCTCGGCGACGTATGGATTTCTGGCCGTGAAGGCAGAGACGATTGACTCGGGCATCTTCGGCCTGCCCGGTCCGGCGGCCAGAACGGAGGAGGAGCTACGTCGCGATCTGCTGGAACCAGACCGCAATCGCTGGCTGCATCTGCCGGGCGAACGACACCAGAGCGGCGCCAACTTGAGCTTTCTGGACGGCCGCGTGGAGGCGCACAAATGGGATTTCACGCCCATCGTTGCGATCTCAGCTCAGGGCCATCGCCCCGTCAACGATCTGGATGGCGAGGACATGCGCTGGCAGGTGCAGCACGGTGCGGCGTGGCAGCGGGTGTTCCCGTAACGGCGAGGTCCTCCGTGGCGATAGAGACCAATCCGGAACCCACCGTCGCCGAAGTGGTCCGGATCGATTGGCCGTCGGGCATGGTGCAGGAACTGGCCAATATTGCTGCTGACCAGATCCTCACCGTGATTGAGCCTCCGCGGCTTCAGAGCGAGTTCAGCGGCCAAATCTCCTGGCCCGTCACCGCCGCTGGGTATCGGCTGGAGAGCGCGCCCTCCCTCAATGGACCCTGGGCGGAGGCCAGTGAGCTGGTTCAGACCAACGGCAGCCGCAAGCGCATCACGCTCCAGCCCGATGGCGGGATGAAGTTCTATCGTCTCAGCGGGCAATAAGGAGCCCGGGATAGGGTGGACCGACCTTCTTGTCGCCCGTCGGTTCCCTCTCTCCCTCATCGGCGACAAGGGCTTCTTCCGGGTGAAAATGGAGGAGTGAACGAACGGTTCAGCTCCTCATCGAGCAAGTCGCGCTGCTCCTGGCTGCGAACAACCATGAAACGTCACGGGGCCTTGGCCACGCCGGAAGGTGGGTTCTGGCGACCTCAAGCAAACGCTACAACGCAGCGACCGTGCGCCGCGTTCTCCGGCTGATTGACCTGAGCGAATACAAGCGCCGCCAGGCGGCCCCGGGCTTGAAGGTGACGACCAAAGCGTTCGGCGTGGGTCGCCGCGTGCCAGTGGCGCAGCGGTTTCGGGAGTGAAGGGTTTCCGTTTGCTTTTCCGCCGTGCCCGAGGCTTATTGACGCCATGACAGTGGCTGAGTTGACCCGCCCCAAGGCTAAGGCCAAGCGACTATGGACTTACGACGAAATGGTCGCGGAGCTGGATGAAACCAACCTCCCGGTGGAGCTTTGGAATGGAGAGATCGTTATGTCACCTGCGCCCCACCCAGATCACCAGCGTATCGTCGGCCAGTTCTACAAGAGACTGGATCGTTACGTCGAGGAGAACGGACTGGGCGAGGTGTTGCTCAGTCCAGTGGATGTGGTCCTGACCCAAAAGCGCGTGGTCCAACCGGATGTGCTGTTCATTTCCAAGGCGCGGCTGGGTATCGTCAAGAACTACATTGAGGGCGTCCCGGACCTGGCGATGGAGGTCATCTCGGAGACGAGCTGGCAGAGGGATCGAATCCAGAAGAAGGCGCTCTACGAGCAATTCGGACTGCCCGAATACTGGATCGTGGACCCGGACGGCGAGACCATCGAAGTGTTCACATTGGTCAAGGGTGCTTACCAAATACACAGTCGCGCAGTGAAAGGACAGGCCGCGAAGTCCAAGCTCCTTTCGGGATTCAGTCTGGCGTTCAAGGACCTGGCTGGTTGAGGCAGCAGGCCTGGCCTGCGGCGACAGTTCGTTCTCTTCGAGTCACATCGGCCCGGCTGGTAGGCTTTGCCCATGATCTTGCGAGTGAAGTCCGAAGCTCTCTTTGCCGAAGCGCTGAATCGCATTCCCGGCGGCGTGAACTCGCCCGTGCGTGCCTTCCGCGCCGTGGGCGGCAAGTCGTTCTTCGTCCACAAAGCCGCCGGCTGCCGCATTTGAGACATGGACGGCAACGAGTACATCGGTTACGTCGGCACCTGGGGGCCGGCGATACTGGGCTACGCGCATCCCAAGCAGCAGTTCCTCGTCGCCCGGCTCTGGGAGGCGGCCAAGGGCGTCATGCTCGGTCTTGTAGATCACCGGTAAGGGACGATGACGTTGTTCAACATGGGAAAGTGCTTTCGGTTCAAGGTTGCGAAATCTAGATCGTGAACCAGCGCGGTGGCTGCCAGCAAAGCATCCGCCAGACCGACTCCGTGAGACCGGCCGTAATCCCGGCGAATCAGGCCACCGCCCTGCCCTGTCTTCCGATCCAATGGAAGCACTTCATTTGGCTAAGTCCAGGAGTTGTTCGAGGGTGGCGTTGGGGTTTTCCAGGTCCCGCGCGGAACGGAGCGTGACCGTGGGGATGGCCCCGTGTTCGAGATGGATGCGACTGCGCAAGGCCTCGTTTTCGTCGCGTCCACCCAAACCGGCATACCCGATCGTCCGGCACAAGCGCCCGAACAAGCGTTGGTTGAGGTCGCAGCCGCCGGTCCGTTCGAGACCGGCGACGGATTGGTGCCAGCTCTTGAAGAGGTGCGCCTGGGCGAAGGCCTGCCCTTGCATGGTGATCTCGTTGAGGCCTTCCCCGCCGACGACCAATCCCGGGCCCAAGGTCCCCACATGCCGAATCAACCGGTTCATCCCTTCGGTCGCCGTCATGCCTTCGACCCAGCAATTATGCAGGTTGTGCGAGACCAAGGTGACGTCGGTGAACACCGCCTCGAGCGACAAGTCCTGCACCGCGGCGAGGATGTTCCGACCCAGAATCGAACGCCACAAGCCCAAGCCAGGATGGATTTTCACCATGACCTTCTTGTCCCGGTTCTCACGCCGGCTGGCATTGGACTCCGGCACACCCAGCCCGCGGCCTTGGTACCAACTCCAGCCGCGCAGGTCTTGCCGGTCGATGCCTCGGTACTGGAAATCGCGGAGGTAAGCATAGGCCGGATGGGTCGGGTCCATGTCGACCGCGTTGAAGTGGGGCATGACCCGAAAGCCCAGGGCCTGGCCTTTGGCCACGAACTGCTTGGCCGACTCGCTCGCCACATAGGCCGGGTAATTCTCGTCGTAAGGGTCCGTGCGCCAATCCGGAAAGTGAATGAGCACGCGGCGCGGGTCCAACCGCCGAGCCAAGGCCTCGAGGAGGGCCGGCTGGCCCGGGCACCAACAGACCGCGAAGCCGATCTGGCGCGTCCAGGGCGGCCGGGCGTCTTCGTCCGCCTGCAAACCGTAAGCCTGCCACAGCCATCGCCGGTATTGCTCGGCGGGCACGGTCCAGTCGCCGCCGAACACGTTCAATCGCCAGGTCAGACCGCCGGCGCTGAGGTTTTGGTCGATGGGACCATACGCCTCGCTGTCGAAGCCCAGCCGGAAGGGGTCCGTGCCGGTGCCGACCTGGATGGCCTTGTAATGGTAGCGCGGGTCCTGCGTGTGCACCCACAGGCCGCCCCCTCGACCCTGCAGGATGACCAAGCCGGCCTCCCAATACAGCGGCCAATCCCAATGCGTGTTGCGGATGAGCGGATCGTCCAGCTTGAGGCGCACCCCTTGAAAGAAGGGCGCCACGAGCTCGAGCTCAGGTGGTAAACCCGCCAGGTGCCAACGACAGGCCCGCACCCCCGGACGCGACGAAAACGCGCTCGGCTCGACCAACAGATCCCCCGTCTCCGGATCCGCCCCAATGGCGAGGACCCCATCGCCGTCCCAGCTATGGAAGATCATCTCGGCGCGTTGGGGCGAGAGGGCGTGGACGGTGATGCTGCCGAACTTCGAGCTGTCGACCCGGACGATGTCATCGCCCCTGTAGACCAACTCGAGCGGCGCCCCACCGGGCGCGGCCTTGGGGCCGATGAAGACCTGCCCCGTCAACTTGCTGCGCAGGGACACCACAAAACCCTGGCTCAACTCCGCCGACAGCGTGTGCGTCTCGACCAAAACGCGATCGCCGTCCACGCGGACCGAAGCGGACTTGGCCGGCCGAACCTCGGGTGCCACAACAGGGGGCTGAGCGGCGGGGAGGGTGTTGGCCGACAGGGCGGCGAGGGCGGTGCTCCGGCCGGTGGTTTGGAGGAAGGTGCGTCGGTTGATCATAGCGCGCGTCGAGCCGCAGCATGCAATGGAACCCGCGCGCGGCGCAATACCGACTCGACAGGGCCCGCGAAACCGCGCAGGGTCAATCCCGTATGCACCCCACCCTACCCCTACTCTTGCGCTCTCGCGGCGGGCCAAGCTCGGCTGTCGCCGTCTCCGTTGGACTCCGCCTGGCCCTGGCCTTCGGACTGCTCGCTTCCCAGCTAGGACTGGCCCGGGCGGCGGCCACGGCCGAGACCGAGGCGGCCCGCCAAGAGGCGGTCGAGATCCGGTCGCAACTCGCCGGCCCACGTGGCTGGTGCGCCGTACTCGGGGACCCAACGGGGATGCTGGCCGTCGAGCTGGCGCGATCGAGCGAACTGCGCCTCTACATCCAAACACCAGAATCGTCCCAAGCCGAGCGGTGCCTTCGGGCAGCGGAGGAGGCAGGGCTGTTGGGTGGCCGCGTGTTTGTGCACGTGGGACCCTGGGAGCGGTTGCATCTGGCCGACAACTTGATGGACGCGGTGGTGGTGCGCGGTGACGCCGCAGCGGTGCCACCCGCGGAACGCTTGCGCGTGGTGCGGCCCGGCGGCCAGGTCTTGAGCGCGGGCGCGCCTGTCGTAAAGCCCGTCCCCAGCGGCACCGACGATTGGAGTCACCCCTATCACGGACCGGACAATAACCCGCAATCGCGCGACACGGTGGCGCGCGCGCCGTACCTGACCCATTTCATCGCCGAGCCTTGGTACAGCCCGATGCCGTTGATGACGGTGGCGGCGGGGGGCCGGCTCTTCAAGGCCTTTGGCCACATCGCAGTCAAGGAGCGGGAGTGGCCTTGGCTCAACTCATTGGTGGCGCAGGACGCCTTCAACGGGACGGTGCTGTGGCAGCGCCCCTTGCAGGAGGGCTTCATGGTCCACCGCAACACCCTGATCGCCACGCCGGAAACCTTGTTCGTGGCCGACGATCGGTCGTGCCGATTGCTGGATCCAGCCACCGGCGAGGTCAAGGATCAGATCCGCGTGCCCGACCGCCTCGAGGCGGGGTCGTCCTGGAAATGGATGGCCTTAGTAGACGACACGCTCTACGCGTTGATCGGGCCTGCCGAGGATCCCGATCCCACGGTGAAAGGGACCCGGCAAGCGCGCGGTTGGCCTTGGGGTGGCGACGCTCTGGGTAGAGGCTACAACAGCAAGACCTACCCGTGGGGTTTTGGCCAAACGCTCCTGGCCCTCGATCCCGCCACGCACCAGGTGCGTTGGAGCCGCCGCGAAGCCGCGCCGCTGGATGCCCGCGGCATGTGCCTGGCCGCTGGCCGGCTCTTCTTCTATAGCCAGCGCCGGTACGTCGGCGCCCTGGACAGTCGAACGGGTTCGCCCCTTTGGAAAACCACCGCCGCAGAGGTCCTGGCGGCGATCGGCGAAGACAAGTTCGCCCAGAACCCGAACGAAGGTTTCTCCAGTTCCTCCTTCGTGAAGGCGAACGATCAAGCCCTCTTGTTCGCCGGCCCAACCCGACATCATCTGGTTGCCCTTTCGGCGGTCGACGGACGGCTCCTCTGGCAGGCGACCGGCCGGGGCAACAGCCAATTGGTCCTGCGCCCCGAAGGCCTCTATGCCATGGGCACGCGCGAGAGTGTCTTGTACGAAGTCCAGAGCGGTCGGGTCCTCCGGACGCTCGGGCCGCGGGTTAACTGCACGCGGGCGACCGGGAGCGCCGACAGCATCTTTGTGCGCGGCGGGCGGGACGGCACCTTGCGCTACGATCTGGGCAGCCACCAGGCCGAGCATCTGAGTCCCATGCGGCCGTCGTGCCAGGACGGTGTGGTCGTCAGTTACGGCCACCTCTACTGGGGACCTTGGATGTGCGACTGCAACCTCACTCTCATCGGCGTGGTCGCCCTGGCCCCAGCCGGCAACGACGATCTCCAGGCCCCTGCACGCGAGACCGGCCGACTGGCCCGCGAACCTGACGGAGCCGAGGTCGAACCCTGGCCACTGGAGACGGCGGATTGGCCTGCGTTCCGAGCCAACCCCCAACGAACCGCCTTCAGCAGCGCCCAAGTCAGCGCCGCACCGCAGTTGCTCTGGACCGACTCGCCGCTGAACCGGCTGCCGGCCACGGCCCCAATCGCAGCTCGGGACTTGGTCTTCCGCGGAGGCGCGGATGGCGTTGTGCGCGCGCTGGTGGCCGCCACCGGACAGCCGCGTTGGACGGCGCGCACAGGCGGGGCCATTACGTATCCGCCGGAGGTTGCGGACGGGCGGTTGTTTGTCGGTTCCAGCGATGGTTGGCTCTATGCCCTCGAGGCGCGGACCGGCCGAACCGTGTGGCGGTTCCGCGCCGCGCCGCGTGAGCGGTTGATCCCGGTTTACGGCGCCTTGCAGTCGACCTGGCCGGTAGCCTCTGGCGTCCTGGTAGACGGGGGCGTGGTCTATGCGGCCGCTGGCCTAGCCAACTACGACGGCACGCATCTCTACGCCCTAGATGCGGCGAATGGCCAGGTGCGTTGGCACAACGGGACCTCGGGTTGGCTGGGCCCCGCCGGCACCGCAGGCGTCAGCGTCAATGGCCATTTACTACTACACCAGGGTCATCTCTACCTCGCCGGCGGCAACACGGTGCCCGCCGCTCGTTATGACCTCGGCAACGGCCGTTGTGTCTCCGACCCGAACGCGCCTCCCTCGCACACGCAGTTCCGCGCCGGGTCGGACCTGTTCCTGGCCGGCGATCAAGTCGTCTCCGCCGGGTTCCCGCTCTACGCCAGCCCGAGCGACTACCGGTTAGCCGGGCCGGTGGTGCTGCCGACGCCCGCCGGGCGCATCGTCGCCACCCTCGGCCCCCACGATAGTCGGATCTCCCTGATCCCGCCCCAAGGACCGGTCGAGCGAGCCAAGCCTCTCTGGTCCCAACGCAGTGTCAGTCGCTTGTACGCTCTGGCCATGACCCCAAAGGCCCTGGTCATCGCCGGCGCGCACGACCCCGCCCAGACCGACCAACCCGCTACCGCCTCCCTCATCGCGCTCGAATCGACCCAGGGCAACGTGCTGTGGTCGCGCCCCTTGCCCGCGGAACCGGTCCCGTGGGGTGTAGCCATCGACCGCGCCGGGCGCATCCTGGTGGCCCTACAGGACGGCCGCCTGCTCGCCTTCGGCGAACCCGCTGAGCCAAGGTAAGGTCCCGGCTGAGGTCCGCAGATTGAGCCGCCGCGCGACGCGAGGATCGGCCTAGGGCGTGCTCGGTTTCTTGGTGAAGATGCTGACCGGCTTCCGGACCCCGGCGGCCTTGACGGCATCCATGACCCCCACGAACTGCCCCACGGGCGCGTCGGTGTCCGGGCGCACCGCCACTTCGAGCTGTGGGTTCCGGGCCAGGTGGCCGTGGAGGTTGGCTTGGAGCTGCTCGAGGGTGACGGGTTGGTCGCCGAGGTAGAAATGGGGCGGCTGCCGGGCAATACTGACCACGACCGGTTCAGTGTCGGAGACGCCCTCACGCGGCTGGCGCGACTCGGGCAGGGTCAGTTTGATGGCGGGGAATTGTTTGAAGGTGGTGGTCACCATCAGGAAGATCAGCAGCACAATGAGGATATCGATCAGGGAAACGATGATGATGGCGGGCGGCTGCCGGCGTTTGCGTTCGCTGAAGCGCATGGCGGGGCGGGCGTTGGTCCGAGTCACTCCGCCGTCGCCTCACGGCCCCCGTCACGCTCGGCCTTGGTCCGCCGCCGGTAGTGCCGCCGCAGGAAATCGTCCAGCAAGGTCTCCATCTCGACGGCCATGGACTCGACTTTATTGTTGAAGTAGCTCCAGGCCACCATGGTGGGGATGGCGATCAACAGGCCGCTCAGGGTCGTGTTCAGCGCGATCGCAATCCCCTTGGCTAGCACGCCCGGATCGCCCAACCCAGCCCGGCTCAGGTCGCCAAACAAGGTAATCAACCCATGGATCGTCCCCACCAAGCCCAGCAACGGCGCAATCCCCACGACAATCTCGAGCACCACTAAGCCGCGTTCCAGGCCGACCATCTCCTGCCGCGCCTTGGTCTGCACCGAATCGGCGTTGTCCAGCTTGGGCCAAGGCAAATGCTCGATGGCCGTGAGCACAATTCGACCGAGCGCGGAAGGTCGAGCTTGGCACACCTCCCGCAGGCGGCCGAGGTCCTCCCGCCGGTGGCATTGGTCCAGCGCCTCCTCGATCCGGCGCGGCACGACTTTGCCCCGGCGCAAGGCCAAGCCCCGCTCGATGATGAACGTCAGGCCGACGATCGAGGTCAGCACCAGCAGGGGCATGAACGGCCCGCCTTGAATTAGAAACTCCCACATAGTCCTGGATCCACACTCCCCGCTCGCGACGCCTCAATAGTAAAACGTGAACACGATGTGGCGGGAGTCGCCTTGATGCACCCGCCGGATCTCGATGGGCCAGCGCTCGTACGGCGCGGGCTTGGTGATCGCCAGTTGACAAAGCAACGTGTAGATCTCGCCCACGTTCGACTCCGCCACGATCAGGTTGCCGATCCGCCCGTCGAACTCGAGATCGAAGCGCAACACCACTTTTCCCATCCGGTCCAACGTGTAACGCTGCCGCTCCAACAGCTCGTACCAGCACTGCTGCACCGCCGCGATGAACCGCGCGTCATAGTGCCCAAAGGGACTCGCCCGCACGTCCATCGACGACTCGACGCTGAACCGCCGCACCCCTCCCTCTTGCCGATACTTCTCCCCCAGCAGCGCACTGTCCGGATGCAACTGCGCCGCGCGCGCTGCCGCAACGGTCCGCGGCCGCGTCCGCGCCGGCTCGGCCGGTGGGGCGGGTTCAGGCAACACCGGCTCGACGAGGATCGCGTCGGGCCGCGCCGCCGGCCGCGCGAAAGCCAAGTCGCCCGG
>VHCO01000038.1 GCA_016871715.1 Verrucomicrobiota bacterium | reverse complement strand
ACGCGTGAGATTGCCGGAACATGATTCCGGCCAAGGGCGCGGGTTCACTGGAGACGCACCCGGTAATACCGGGCGGCGTTGGTGGCGGGTTGCGGATCGCTGAAGTAAAGCGGACCGGCGCTCAGCGTGTTGGTCCAGAGCGGCAGCCAACTGCCCGGCTGCAGATTGGTGGAGGTCTCGACCACCACCACGTGCCCGCTCGCTGCGTCGAGGTTGAACCCGAACCGATTGGACACCACGCCAAAGCTGCCATCCCGGACGATGGCCGGCCTCGGGGCACTGAGCCCGAACCACGCCATTCCGATCAAAGCCGCAGGCGCCGCCTCCAACCCTCGAGCCGTTAGGGCGATCACCCGGGACGCTCCCGCCCGGCCACCCGTGGCTCGCGCCTGCTCGTAGGTGTCGCCGGCTAGCGCTCTCACCCCGTCGACATCGTACACCCTGGTGTCAATGCTCGTGCCAGTGAGGCGGATGTTGAAGTCCACCCAGCCGGCCGCCGGTTCCTCGACGATCTGCAACGTAGCCTCGCGGCTCGGCGTGACGCCAAGGTTGTTGGCACTCGCTAAGGATTCTGGTTCCGGCTTGACTTTGCTTTTCTCCGCGATTATGAGGCTCGTGTACCCTCATAGTATGGAAAAGGCAAGTTACTCTTCAGCGGGAACTCTCGTGCTCATTTTCAGCGCGGTCGTGGCCTGGGCCGCCCGGGCGCAGCTATCGCTCACCTTCGAGAACCAAGGCGCTGGGCCGGCGGGGTCCTTTCTTTGGCCGATCTATCTGCTGGAGAAGAGCGACCCCTACCTTGCCAAGCAAGGCAACACGGATTCCGGGCGGCCGCCGGGCAAAGAGACCTACACGGGGGGGCTGGTCAGCGGCACCGGATTCACCGCGGAGTTGAGGGTGGGCCCGGCCAAGAGCGGCGAAAGCGGCCTTGTTCCGGTGGCAGCGACGACGTTCCGGACCGGCACTTCGGCCGGCTTGCTGGTGCCCGCGACGGTCGCCGTGCCGGGTTTGCCGCCCGGCAGTTCCTTTGCCTGGCAGGCCCGGGTTTGGGAGAACCGCGGTGGCACGCTCAAGTCCTGGCAGCAAGCGATCGCCGACCCGGAGGTGGCGCGGGGCGTATCCCTGGTGGTGGTGGCCCCGCCGGACAGCAAGACGACGCACGGCGGCGAGAGTTTCAACCTGCACCAGGATGGGGCACCGCAAATCGTCGCGCCGCCGGAGGACCAGCAGACGGTGCTCGGGGCGAGTGTCTCGTTTACCGTGAAGGCCGCCGGGCCGGAGCCGCTGACCTACGGCTGGCTCAAAGACGGCCGCAGTCTGGCCGATGACGGGCGGATTAGCGGGTCGGCGACGGCGACCCTCAAGTTCACGAACGTCCGCCAAACCGACGCGGGCGAATACCGTGTCGTGGTGAGCAACCGCTATGGCGCGCGGACCAGCGCGGCGGCTTCGCTCAGCGTGGAATTGCCGCCGCTCAAGGATCTCTTCCTCAACGAATGGCTGGCGCTGAACGTCACCGGACGGCTGGATGAGGACAAGGACCGGCCCGGCTGGATCGAGCTGTTCAACGGGGGCACGACGGCTCTGGATCTGAGTGGCTGTTACCTCACGGACACCAAGGCGGCGCCGACAAAATGGCGCGTGCCCGCCGGGACGGCCATCGCGGGGGGCGGGTATCACTGCGTGTTTGCCTCCGGCAAGGACCGGCAGCAGCACACGAATTTCAAGCTCTCGGGGAGCGGAGGGAGTCTCCTCCTTTACGCCCCGGATGGCGCGACGGTGATCGACCAGGTCGGCTACGGGGCGCAGCAGGCGGACGTCAGCGAAGGGAGGTGGCCGGATGGCAGCACGCGCATCCTCCCCCTCACGCCGACGCCTTGCAGCCCGAATGTGCGCCTGCCCTCCACGCAGCGGTTCACCTTCTCGTTTGCGATCGACGGGCCGCACTCGGTGTTCTTCCGGCTGTTCAACGTCAACACGACCGCCGCCATCCAAATCGAGGCCACGTGGCAGGGCACCAGCCCGAATCTCACGCTCGCACTGACCGGCCGGCGCCGGGCCGAACTGCCGGATCCCACGACGGCCTACGCGAGTGCGACCGGACCCTCGCCCCTCTCACTTTCCTACGAGGTGACGGAGGCGGACTTGGCACGGGGCGTGGCTTGGCGATTGGTCATCAGCGATCCCGCCGGCCTCGGGCAAGCCCAAGGGACGGTCACGCTCACGGTTCCTTTCGACGCGGCGCTTAGTCTGGCCTTTCAGCGGGAGAAGGTGTCGCTGCGGAGTGGCGATCTCTGGCCGGGTGCCGGACTGCAGGCCGGCTTTCTGGCGAACCTGGCGGCCACCCCCGCGGCCGGTTTGCATGCCCTTATTTCGCTGACCCGGGCGGTCACCTGCGACGAGGCCGAGCAGTTGGAGCGATTGGGCCTCGTCCGCCAACATCACCTGGCCCGGCCCGGATATCATTCTGTCGGGCTCGTTCGCAAAGGGATCAACCTGGCCGATCCGCTCCTGGCGGCGCTCCTGCGCCGGATCACCCCGCTGGATCCCGAAGACAAAATCAACCCGCCGATCCTCGTCGGGGATTACTCGCGGTTCCGGGGCTTGACCGAGGATGGCACGGTCGCCAACGCGGTGCTGAACCCGGACGGCACCCTCGAGTTGTCGGTCCTGTTCGCTCCGGACACGACCCAAGCCACCCTCCAAGCCATCCTGCGCGCGGAGGCTGTTTCGTTCAGCCCGATCACGGACTACGCGTGGCGGGCGACAATCGGCCCGGCCCGCCTTCGGCCCCTGGCCAGTTACGATGCAGTCAGTTGGATTGACGCCGGCCCGGCGCTCTCGATGCCGGACAACAACAACTCGCGCGCGGCGCTGAACGTGAATGGGCTGCAAAACGTGGCGGCCGTCAACGCCGGCCCGCCGCCCAACATCACCTACGGCGGCCTGACCGGGGCGGGCATCACGGCCGGGGTGCAGGACACGGGGCTGGATGCGACCCACGCCGATCTGAACATCGTGGCCACGATCGCGCCCAACGCGGTCGCCGCTCATGGCACGCATGTGGCCGGCACCCTCGCGGGCAGCGGGGTGCAGAGCAGTCTGAACGACGCCGGAGGCAACCCGAACAACGGCGCGCCCTTCCAGTGGCGCGGCATGGCGCCGCAGGCGGCCCTGGTCTCGTCCAGTGACCTGGTCAACGGCGCGAACCTCCTGACGGCCATCCAGAGCAACTCGCTCGATCTGGTCAACCGCTCCCAGTCCGTCACCTACGACGGCAATTACGACCTCGCGAATCAGACCATAGACGCCAATATCCGGGGTGGCAGCAGCTCGGGCGGGACGGCCATCCCGCGCCGGCCGCATGCGTACTCCGCCGGCAACCACGGCATCGTCCCGGGGAACCAAGAACCCCCAAAGCCTGCGTCGCCCGCCGCCGGCGGCCCCGCCGTCGGCACCACCCAACTCTTCAACAACGGCCAAGTGGGCTACTTCTCGATTACCAAGCAAACCAAGAACACGATCGTGGTGGGTAACTGGGACTCGAATGTGGATGGCTTGGGCAACGACAACGGCCTCAACGCCAGCAGCAGCCTCGGCCCCACCTACGACGGCCGACTCAAGCCCGACGTCGTCGCCCCCGGCACGCGAGTCGTCTCGACCGGCACCGGCACCACGGCCAATGGTTACCGTTTCTCCTCCGGCACCTCGATGGCGACGCCGGCGGTGTCTGGGATCATCGCCCTGCTGCTGCAGGGCTGGCAGAACACCTACAGCACGCCGCTGGGCACCACCATCGACGCCAGCCCGCCCTTGCCTTCCACCTTCCGCGCCCTCCTCATCCAGACGGCCACGGACATCGTCGCCAACAACGTCCGCGGCCAGGCCAGTGTCGACATCGACAGCGACAGCAACCCCGCCAACAACGGCGGCCAACCCGACGGCAATGGCCTGGCCACGGCCACCGCCGGCCCCGACTTCACCACCGGCTGGGGGTTCGTCAACGCCCAAGCCGCGCTGACCTTGGCGCAGGACCTCCGCACCGAGAACGGCCGGCCTGTACCCAACCGCATCATCCAGGATGCCGTCCAGCAGGGCGCCGTCCGCGAGTATGATTTCGTTGTCAGCCAAGTGGGACCGCTCCGGGTCACGTTGGCCTGGGACGATGTCGAGGGTGCGGTCCAGAACCCGGTGGCCGCCCCGTTGCTGGTGAACGACCTGGACCTGGAACTCGTCGATCCCAACGGCGCGGTCCTTTACCCCTGGCAACTGGGCCAGACCATCCTCGACCTGGCGGGCAATCCCCTGGCCAATAACGCCCAGCCCCCGGGCACGGACATCCAGGTGCAACTGCCCATTCTGGCGATCAACAACCCGACTTACACCTGGGTCGTCTCGAACTGCATCGCAGGGGCGGGCTGCGTAACCCAGTGGTCCCCCACCGGCCCCGGCACGGGCCCCGGCAACGTGGACTACATCCCCGCCAACGCTTTGACCGGGAATGGCGCATGGGTGGCTACCCAGGGCAAGGATCACCTAAACAACGTCGAGCAGGTCTTCGTTGCGAACGTCCAACTCGACCAGGTCGGCCACTGGAAAGCCCGCGTCCTCGGCTTCGACGTCCGCCAGGGCCCGCAGGACTTCTCCCTGGTCGGCTTCCCGTACCCGGATTTGCCGGAGCTCATCGCCTCGTGCAGTGACAAGGTCGGCCTCCCGGCCTTCAACACCCCGCTCGCCTTCACCTGGACCGTCGCCAACGTCGGTGCGGTCGCGACCCCCGGCGGCTTCGCCTACCAGGTTTGGCTCTCGCGCGATTTCTTCGTCGACGCCGGCGACGTGGCGCTCGTGGATGCGAACCAGGCAGCGCTCGGGCCGCTGGCCGCTGGGGCCTCCGTGGACCAGAACAGCTCGGTGCAGATCAGCCAGGCCCAGGCCGATGCCCTGCTCGGCAATCCCCCGGGCACCACCACCCTTCAGGACCTGATTGACGCGGACGTGTTTCTGCTCGTCCAGGCGGACTCCGGCGACGTTGTGCTCGAGCACGAGGAGACCAACGTCGCCTCGGTCCAACTCGCGCGCCTGGTGGACGCCGTCCTGGTGATGGACCGCAGCGGGAGCATGGGCGAGGAGGTGCCCGTCTCGAGTGGCAACCGCCGGAAGATCGACATCCTCAAGGACTCGGCGAACTTGTTCCTGGATTTGATGCGCCTGGACACCGGCGACGAACTGGGCGCGGTGAGCTTCTCGGCTGACGTCACCACCGACTTCGGCCCAGACGGCAACCTGACCGCGTTGACGGCGGGCAACCTCGAGCAGGCCAAGGAGGCCGTGGACGATCTGGAGCCCGACACCAAGACCAACATCCGGGACGGGCTGCAGCGCGGCTTGGACCTCCTGACCGCCGCGGCCAACCCGAGCCATCGGCGGGTGCTCATCTTCTTCTCCGATGGCATGAAGACCGCCGGGGGCGATCCGACCGCGGCCGCGTTTCTGAACCAGTTCGGCGCGAACGACGTCACCGTTTACTCCGTGGGCTTCGGCACCGTGGGAGCCAGCGGCGATGCCGGCATCGACGTGCCGCTGCTCCAGACGCTCGCCAACGCCAACCCGGCCGAGACCGGCTTCTTTCACGTAACCGAGAGTGCAGCCTCCCTGGACAAGTTCTTCGTCAACGCCGTGGCGGGCGCCATTCAATCCGAGGTGGTCGTGGATCCGGAGGCCGACCTCCTGCCGGGCCAAAGCGCCACCGTGGACGCCGTCTTGAACCGCCAGGACGCCTACGCCACGTTCATTCTGACCTGGGACAACCCGGCCTTGACGTTGAACCTCGCCGTGCGCAGCCCCGCGGGCCTCGAGCTCGACGCGGCCAACGCCGGGGCTTTTGCCGACCGGGTGACGCTCCTCGAACGCCCCGCCTACCGGCTTATGAGCGTGCGCTTCCCGCTCACCACCGGGCCTTCCCGGGATCACGCGGGCCGCTGGACGATGATCCTCCGCAATCCGGGCGCGGCGACGGTGCATTACGCCGCCTCGGTCATCGCTGAGTCCACCCTGCGCGCCAACTTCCAACAGCCTCAGCGCCCGGGCGGCGGTCCCTTCCAGCTCAACGATCCGGTTCCGCTCGAGGTCACGGTGCAGGCACGGGGCGGCACCCCGGTGTCCGGGGCACGCGTCGTCGTCACGCCGACCGTTCCGTTGGTGAGCCTGGGCAACTTGCTCGCCGCCGCCGGCATCACGCCGGCCGAGCTGGCCCGGGTCCCGCTGGTACAAGACGGCGATGTGCTGAGCGAGCGGGAACGCCTCTACCTGGCCCTGCAGAACCGGGTGGGCGGCGGGAACCTGGTGCGTAGCGGGGAGGGTGCCCCGTTCGAACTGGCGGCCGGGGAGACTGCGGGGCACTACGTGGGCCAGTTCCCACGCGCGCCCATCGATGGGACCTACAGCTTCCTGGCGCGCACCGAAGGACTTACCCCAGATTGCGAACCGTTCCAGCGCGAGGGCGTGCGCTCGATCGGCATTGCCTCGGCGCCGGACCCGGGGCGGACCCCGATCGATGTGGGTTGGCTAGATCCCGGGAATCCGGGAGGCGGTGTGGTGGTCACGGTCACGCCGGTCGGCAGCGGCGGGCTCTATGTGGGACCCGGCTTTTCGGGCTCGGTGACCATCACCGCTGGCGGCCAGGCCGAACCCACTTCGGGTGTGCTGGACAACCTCGACGGGAGCTACCGCCAGACCTTCCGGCTTACGCAACCCGGATTGGCGGCCTTCGTGGTGACCGTGGGCGGCATCAGCTTGCCCACCGTGGTCGCCGACGCCGCACTGCCCACGCCCGTCGCCGTGCTCCCCCCGGGCGCCCCGAATGACCGGGCCACACCCATCGAGGTGTGGTTCGCGCCGAACACCGACTTGTCCGCCGTCACGGGCATCACGCTCCTGGCCGGCGGGGAAGTGCTCCCGCTGGCCGGCTTCCAGGTGAATGCCGCCGGGCCCAGCCTCCGGGCCACCGTGCCGGCGGGTGTGCCTCCGGCCCTTTATTCGGTCCTGCTCGAGGGCAAGTCTGGCAGAGGGCCGGCGGCCGGCGGGCTTACCTTCCGCGTGACTGGACGCGGGCAGGACTTCCCCGACCCGGTGGGTCAAGTGGCAGATCGCTTGGATAGCCTGCGAACGACCGGAACGCCCGCCGACGGGCTGGCGCAATTGGGCCTGCTCGTGGGCGACCTGCGTAACCTTCCCACCGGCGCGAACCTGAGCCAGGCTGCCATACTCGCCGCTTATGATCAGGTGGCCAAGCTCCTCGGTCGCGGCCAAGGCCAAGTCAGTGAAGCGGAGGTCGATGCCGTTCATGCCGTCGTCAACGCGGCCAAGATCGACGCCCGTTCGCTCGACCGGGGGCCAGTCGTCACCCCCACGGGCAAGGGCGTCCGCCTCGACCTCGGCAACGGCGTGGCCACAACATTCAGTTCGGTCCTCGCCTCGGGCCAGACCACCGCACGCCTGTTGCCGGGCCCGGTTGAAATCCCGCCGGCGAACCGTGGCGAACCGCACGTGACTTACCAAGTGACCACCACGGCGCAGCTCGATCCGGCCAGCTCGCTGGACGTCCAGTTCGAGTTCGAGGAGGGCGACTTCCCGAACGAATCGCAGCTCCGGGTGCTCCACCTCGAGCAAGGCCGATGGATCGATCGCACCGCCAGCTTGGACACGACCAAGAACCTGATCGTGGCCCGGGTCGGCCACCTCTCGAAGTTCGTCATCGTCTCAGGGGAGGTGCCACCGGCCGTGGTTCTCCGGGCTGTCGGCTTCGAGACGACCGACGCCTTCGTCTTCCGGCTCGAGGGTCCGCCAGGCACCTACGAGATCCAACAGTCGACCGACCTGCGGCAGTGGGCCAAAACTGACGCTGTGGTTCTCACGGGTGGGGCTGCCGACCTCCGCGACCCGGCGGCCGGCCGTGCCGGTTCGAGATTCTACCGCGCGGTGCGGACTCAGTGACACCGTGGGGGGCGGGGGCGCCTGAGACCTGGGCCCAGCAAGACGGTTCAGCCGCAGGGCTGCTCTGACCTCCACGGAGAGCTTGCGAGCGTCGGTGGGCATCGGGGCTCCCTCCCAACTCCGAAGTTTCGGAGTTCGGGCTTCGGACTCGAAAGCAGGCCCGGTTGGCCATCCAAAGGACTTGACAAGATATGGTCCATATGCCATACCTTGGATGGTATGAAGATGACCTTGCACATCGATGACGGGTTGCTCGAGCGGGTGATGGACGCGACCGGGGCGAGCAGCAAGACCATGGCGGTGGACTTGGCGTTGCGGGAAATGGACCGGAAAGCCAAGTTGGTCAAGCTGTGCGCCGAGGGTCTCGGACTCGGGCCGGAGGAACTCAAAGATGCGGTGGATCCCGCCTATGACCTGGGAGAGCTGCGTCGCCGCGAAACCCCGGTTCGTTATGGCCGTAAGTCCCGTTCTCGCTGACAGCAGCTACTACATCCGGCTGCTGCGCCAAAACCAAGACCCCCTGCGGGCACTCGGCTTGGCGGCCGCCACGCGCGACCTCGCCATCTGCGGGGTCGTGCGTTGCGAGGTCGGGCGGGCGCTGCGCCCGCCTGCGCTGCGGCAGCGGTTTCAGGCCTTTTGGGATGTGATGATCAACGTGCCGACCGACAACCGGCTCTGGGCCGAGGTCGAGAGCACGCTCTGGAGTCTGGACCGGAAAGGGACTGTCCTGCCGTTGACCGACGTCGTGATCGCCTGCTGCGCGATCCGCATCGGGGCCCTAGTGCTGACGTATGACGCGCACTTCTTCGATATCCCCGGCGTGCGCGCGGTGGATCATCTGGAACCCTGAACGCCGCCGCCGCGCGGCTCGCAGGCGGCCGTGTACAACGCCTCGAAGTCCGCGGCATTGACCTGCCGGGGATTGAATCGGGCCGTCCACTGTTGGGCGGCTTCGGCGGCGAGCGAGGGGATCGTGGCGGGGTCGACGCCGCAGTAGGTCGAGTGTTTGACCTGCAATACAGTTTGGGCGACTTCCAGGCCGCGGAAACGCTTGAGCACCAAGTCCGCGATGCGTGTTTCAGAGTACTGGGTTCCACCGATCCTGGGTGGCGAGCATGCACGGCGGCGTTGCAAGGCTGCAGGATGATTCGCGGTTGCGCTTCCGTCTGGTCCAGACCGCCGGCGAGGCAGCAGAGGAGAGCGACGCAACGGACCGGATGCAGGAGGAGGCGTCGAGAGGGCATGGCGGTTCAGGGGGTGCTGCTAAACAAGCTCAAAACGCGGAAGAAGCTCGCCACGCCATCCATCTGGAGGGTTGTGCTGAGGGCGCCCGTCGGCGCGCCTTCGTTCCCCCAGTCGCCCGCATTAAGATCGGAACGGCTCTGCAACTGATAGGGCGGCACGCTGCCGGTCCAACGGACTTCAAGGACCTCGCCTTGGCGCTCGATTCCAGTGACTCGCAGCGGAGGCAGCCCGTACTCCCAGGTCTCGTTCGTGGTGACGCGGTTGGGGAGGTCGGTCGCGCCGCCGAATCGGACCCATCGGCCCCGCCGCGGATCGTAAGCGCCTGCCGCCGCGATCACCGGAGTGGGAAGTGTGCCGTCCACCGCAATCTCCAACCAGGCGTTGCCGTTCCACTCCCAGACGTCGTTGCGGTACTTGTACTCCGGGCCGCCGATGGGTGGGTATTCGCCGCCGCCGAACAGGAGGATCGCCAGCCGAAACGGGTCGTAGGCCAGGATGGGAAACTGCCGCGGGCCGGGTGAACCGACGCCGCGCAGCGAGGTTGTCGTGCCGGGGCGTGAGGTTTCCGATAGTGTCATGCTCTGCGGCTTCGGAGCCGGAGAGCCCGGTTGCCCGTATCGTTTTCGTTGTATTCACCGTTCTTCGGTGGCTGAGGGTTTTCGCGCGTCGTTGCCTGCGAACGCGGCGCGCTTCGCGAGCTTCACGGGTTAGTTCGATCTGAAATAGATTCATAAGACGTGGCGCTCATTGCCCCAGGAACAGCGCCCGGAAAAACTCAGTCGCGGTTTCTCGCTCGAAGGTTGCGCTCGGGAGAAAGCTGACTTCACCGACCGGCTCCCATCGGCCCGAAGCCAGGTCCGTGGTGCGTTCAACGCGGAAGGGCGGCGAACCGCCGCTCCAATCGAGCCTCAGGCCGCCATCGGACGTGCGTCCAAAGGAGTCAATCCGCAACGGCGGCGTCAGTGAACGGTAAAGATGCTCGGCGACGTGGCGGTGGGCTGCGGCGCTTTTATGCCCGCCATCGCAATAGATGTCGCTCCCGAAGGTCTCGCTGCCCGGAGGGGGCACGCGAAAACCGTAGGCGGCCGGGTCTTGCCAGATGGCATTGAAAAGGAGCCACATGTCGGTCCGGTAGAAGCTCAGCGAGTATTCCGCCTGCAATGATTCCAGGCCTTCATCCACCAGCCGGTCAAACTCACGGAACAATTCCGTGGTCATGTGCGGATATTTTTGAAAGGCTGGCAATCGCTCGGGCGGCAGGAAGGTGGGGAGCAGAATGTGACGGGCGCCTGCCTCGGCCAACAGGCGCAGATTGGCCAGGCGATTGGACACCGCTTGCTCCATCGGCAAGCCGTTTTTTACATCGATGCCCGCGCCTCCCGTCCACAGCGAGATCAGGGTGTTCGTGGTGGGCGTGAGGGTCCGCAGGTAACCCGCGATCTGCGAGCGCACTTCGGAACTGTCCGCTCCGCCTTCGGCATAGTTGCGCAAGCGGACGCCGAGCCGATTGGCCAGCAAATCTGTCCAAGGCGGACCATCACAGCGTTGCAGCCCCTCACTGGCACCGAAGTAAACCAGTTCCGTCCAACGCGTCGCCAGCAGGAGCCAGGCGGGGGCGCTCGTCACTGCCCCAGCACTGTTGCTGACCACGACAACATAGCGGCCAAGCTGAGGCAACGCCGCGTTGGTCACGGCGAGGGTGCGGTCGGTGGCGCCCGGCAGTTCGTCTCCATTAAACCGCCATTGATAGGCCAGCGGGGCTGTGCCGGTACCGGTGACCGTGAACTGCGCGTTCTGCCCAACCTGCACGGCGGCGTTGCCAGGCTGCAGGATGATTCGCGGTTGCGCTGCCGCCTGGTCCAGACCACCCGCAAGCAAGCAGAGGAGAGCGACGCGATGCTGCGACTGTAAGAGGAGGCGTGGAGAGATCATAACGGTTCACGGCGTGTTGCCAGATAGACCCAGAACGCGGAAGAAGCTCGCCGTGCCGTCTGGTTGCACGGTCATGTTGAGTTGGTCTGTCGGCTCCCTGACATCTTGCCACTCACCTTCGCTGAGACTGGAGCGGCACTGGAGTTGATAGAGTGGCGCGCCGCCGGTCCATCGGATTTCGAACACCTCGCCTTGGCGCTCGATCCCGCTGACTTGCAGCGGAAGCAGCCCGTACTCCCAGGTCTCGTCCGCGGTGATGCGGTTGGGGAAGTCAGTCACGCCCCCGAATCGGACCAATCGGCCCCGCCGGGGATCGTAAGCGCCGGCGCCAGCGATCACCGGGGTTGGTCGTGTGCCTTCCACCGGAACCTCCGACCAGCCCTCGCCGTTCCATTCCCAGACGTCGTTGAAGTATTTGTAGGCCGGTCCACCATAGGGCGGGTATTCGCCTCCGCCGAACAGGAGGATCGCATGTCGGAACGGGTCGTAGGCCAGGATGGGAAACTGCCGCGCGCCGGGCGGGCCGTCGGTGGCGGCTTGTCGCCACTGACTGCCGTCGAACTCCCAGGTGTCCACGGGGCCGGACCCAAGGACATCGAACCCACCGAAAAGGACCATCGCCTGGCGCCTTGCGTCGTATGCCATCGCATGTTGCGCCCGCGCGGGGCCGTTCGTGTCCGGGATTTCCACCCATGCGGTTCCATCCCACGCCCAGGTGTCGGCGAGAATGGTGTTCCCCGCGAGGTCCAACGCCCCGCCGTGCAACAACACGCGCTTGCGTTTGGGATCGTAGGCCATCGCACTGCCGGCGCGGAGTCCGGGGCCGGCGCCGTCGCTCACCTTTCGCCAGAGCTGTCCGTCCCACTCCCAGGTCGCGCCAAGCGTGGGCCGGGGCGAACCATTGCCCAACCCGCCGTGAAGGACGGCGACGGCGCGATCCGAGTCGAACGCAAATGCAAACCCGAACGTCGTCGGCCCCTGCTGGGAAAGGCGCACCCAGTTCTGGCCATCCCAGGCCCAAGTGTCGCCCTCTGCGACGCTCGACGAGACACCCCCGTGCAGGAGGTCAACGTCGCGACCAGGGTCGTACACCATCCCATGGTGAGCGCGAGCGCGAGGTTTGGTGGCCGGGGGTGCCGCTACCTGGAACCACTGGAATTGGGCAGAGGCCGGCTCGACGCCGGCCAGCACCACCGCCAGCATGGCGGCGGGCGCGGCTTTCGCGAAGATCGTCTTTGTTTTCATGGTCTGAACGAATGTTTCATTGGTTCTCGTTGAGGTCTGCCCAGTCCCGCCCTCGCGGCGGGGGCAGATCACCGTCACCCCTTACACAGCGAAAACCGGGCGGAAGGGACAAAGAATCTTGAGGAAGACCAAGAGCTTCAATCCCGCCGGCAGCGAACCTTTTGAATTGATCCAAGCAGCGGAAGCATTGATCACGGCTGCACCGCGCGGAAGAAACGGGCGCTGTTGGTGGCGGCGTCGGGATCGGACAATTGAACGGGCGTCTCGCCGAGGGTGACGGTTTGCCAATCTTCCCAGTCGGCAAGGTTGCCGCTGCGCTGAACGCGGACGCTGGCGCCCGGTTCGCCCGAGACACGAAAGGCGAAGGGGTTAAGAGCGGATATCTCCAGCCAGGGCGGGCGGGACTGTTCGAGGATGAGCAATCCCCCCTCGCCACTGGCCAGGTAAATCAGGTTGCCCGACACAGCCATACCCTGGGCAGACCCGCTGGTCTCATAGCCGCCCACACGCACGGGATTGGCCGGGTTGGTCACGTCAATCACCAGCAGGCCCCCACCAATGTAATTGGAGCCTGTCCACTGCTGCGTTTCCGCCAGGTAGGCATAGTTGCCCGCCACCGCCACACCAGCCGCAAAGCCGCTGGTGTCATAGCCGCCCACACGCACGGGGTTGGCCGGGTTGGTCACGTCAATCACTTGCAGGCCACATGATCTCGTTCGTCCCCTCTCGGCGGCTTCCGGTCACGTAGGCATAGTTGCCCGCAACCGCCACACCCTGAGCATGCCCGCTGGTGTCATAGCCGCCCACGCGCTGGGGGCTGGCCGGGTTGCTGACGTCAAGGACTTGCATGCCACCATCTTCATCCGCCACGTAGGCATGGTTGGCCAGCACCGCCACGCCAGAGGCACTCCCACTGGTGTCGTAGCCGCGCACGCGCACGGGTTTGGCCGGGTTGCTCACGTCGATCACTTGCAAGCCCCCAGCGCCCGCCGCTTGCAGGCCCGTCGCCCAACTATCCGCCACGAAGGCATAGTTGCCCGCCACCGCCACGTCACGAACCTCCCCGCTGGTGTTATAGCGGCCCACGCGCACAGGATTGGCGGGGTCACCAACGTCAATGACCTGCACGCCGTACCCTCGGGGACCGAAGTCCCAACTATTCGCGACCACAAACGCCGTGTTTCCCGCCATCGCCAACCCGAATTCTCCGGCAGAGCCGAGATCACTCTCACCCAGGGCCGCAGGTTTGGACGGAATACTCACGTCAAAGACCTGCAACGTTCCACGGTGCGCGTCCCGCCGGTATGCGGCCACGTAGGCCTGACTCCCCATCACCGCAACCTCGTGCGCCAGAAAGTCGCTGGCGCTGTAACCGCCGACCTGCTTTGGATCAGCCGGATCACTGACGTCGATCACGATCAGGCCGCCCTCGCCCGCAGCCACGTAAGCGTGATCACCTGCCACTGCTATCGCCGCGATGAAGCCTTCGGCGAATTCATACGTGCCGACTCGCTGCGGATTGGCCGGGTTGCTTATGTCAATCACCGTCAACCTCCAGCTTTCCGCCAAATAGGCACGATCGCCGGAAATCGCTACGGCTCGACAATCGTCGGCTGTGTCATAGCCGCCGACCTGCACGGGATTGTTTGGAGCACTCACGTCAATCACCTGCAAGCCGGGGATCCAATTCGTGCCTGCTTGGTGCGCGCCAGCCACGAAGGCGTAATTGCCCGACACTGCGACACCGCTGCCGCGGACATTCTCAAGCCGGCCCTGCCGAACGGGATTGGCCGGGTTGCTCACATCAACAACCCAAAAGGATCCACCACCGAGCCACCAATTGCTCGCGTCAAACACCACATAGGCATGGCTGCCTGACACCGCCACGTCATTCGCAAGGTCACAGCAACCCCACTGAATCTCCTCCCTGTAACTTCCCACGGGCACTGGATTCTCCGGAACGCTCACGTCGAGCGTGAGAAAGCCAGCCGTTGTGGGCACGTAGGCATAGCGGCCCTGGACCGCCACATTAACCGCCTCTCCTCGGGGGTGCCCGGGCCAGGTGCCTTTGAGGGTGAGGGAGACCGGGGCTGCGGCCCGGGCGAGCGGCGGCGATATGATTTCAGTGGCCGACGCGGCCAGCAGCAGCGCCAGCGCGGCGGCGGGCGCGGTCTTCACGAAGGGTGTCTTGGTTTTCATGGTTGGAACGAACGTTGCATCGCTTTTCGTTGCGATCCGCCCAGTCCCGCCCGCGCGGTGGCGGCAGATCGCTGTCACTCCTTACACAGCGAAAACCGCGCGGAAGGGACAAAGAATCTCGAGAATTCTCGGAGCCTTCGGCGGGGCTTGCTTCAGGCGATGGAAAGTGATGCGGAAGCCTGCCGTGTTGAAGGCCGGGGCAGAGCATCCCGGACGGCTTGGCCACCGTGCCCAACCGTGACAATCCCTGATGCGGTCGCATCAAGGATTGTCACGATTGGGAACCTGTTTCAGAACTGTGGCCGCGAACACGAGTCCGCCCCAGTTCCCGGCAAGCCTGCGCCGACGGACATCGGCCAAGCGGTTTTGAACGAGCCTCCTGTGGATTCAGTGGAACTCGTCGTTGCTTTGGCTTTGCAGCAAAGACCCTTTGGACAATAAATGATGCGGTCGCATCATCTATTGTCCGCGCCCCTCAAGGCCACTTGAACGCCCGCATCTGTTCGCCCGCCTCCGCCAGGATCTCCTGGCGGAGACGCCATGCTTGCTGACCGGTATAGCCCGGCGGCAGCAGCGCCTTCGGCAGCAGTGGATCCCGCTCCGTCGCTTCCAGCCACGCGACGCGTTCCTCGCGCAACCACCGGTGAAAGGCCTTCGCCGCGGCTTCCGTGTCGAGGCGCCGGCGCGGTCGGCGAAGCAGAATCTCCCGGTGCCGGGCGTAGCCTTGGTTGATCTCCTCAAAGTCCCAGGCGCCGGCGACGATCTCGGCGTCGCTCTCGCCGGCGCAGGGACGGGCCTCGATCAGGATCAGCGATTCGACATCCACCGGGCCGTCGGCGAGAATCGCCCGCTCGCGATGCACCGGGTCGGGCGTGATCCACACGCTGTTTTGGAGATAGCCGAAGCCGCGAGATTGCAGATAGCGCCGCAGTTTGTTGCGCGTGCTGCTTCGCGCTTCGGGCACGTCGAAGAGCACCAAGCGCCAGCGTCCATCCCAGCGGCGCCGCCAGCAAGCCTCCGGATCGCGCCCCCCCAGGGCTTGCAGGCGACCCTCCTCAGTCAATCGGTGCAAACGGTCGCCGGTTGGGCTGGTTTGGCTTTCGAGCCATTGCCGACGCTCCAATCGGTGCAACTGGCGCAGAAAGCCGTTGCGGTAGGCCCAGCCTTCGAACGAGTCGGTCAGATTGCGGAAGGTGGGGCGGGAAAGGGTGTCGCAGGCCCACAGCGCCAGGTAAAGCAGTTCTTCGGTTTTGGCTTTCATCGCCGCAGCTTGCCAGGAGCGGCAAGGAATGTGGACAATAAATGATGCGGTCGCATCATCTATTGTCCAAAGCAAAGGGGCTACGGCTCCGGCAAGCCGGCCTGGAGCCAGCGCAGGTCTTCGAGATCGGCGGCGTTGGCGGCGGGTTCGTTCCGCTCGTTTCCCAACTCCTTGTGCAGCCAGCGCCACCGGTGATGCTCGGTGTGTCCGTCGGCAAAGGCGAGATTCGCGCCGCCGTTGTGGCGGGTCGCTGGTTGATGCAGCCAATTGCCGTTCTGGTTGGTTTTCGCAAGAGGCCAGATGAAAAAGCTTCCGCCGTTGATCGTCCCTTCGCTGGCATCGAGAAACGTCCAGACTTGCGCCGGCGCCGGGCGAACGATGCTGGCGTAGGTGGCGCGAATCCGCGCGACGACTTCGGGCTGGCTGGACGGGGGCAACGGGTTGCCATTCATGAAGCCGCTGAGCATGTAGCTGCGGGTGCGGGGAAGTTGCGGTTGGCCGATGACTGCGGATCTGTCGGCGGGACAGCGATAAAGCATGGCGGCTTGGACGTAGGGGAACAGCGCGCCGCGCTCGAGGTTGGTGGCCGTCGTGTCCCAGCGCGCGTTGCCCACGACCCACGAACCGGGCGTACTCCACACCTCGCCGGCGGGGTCTCCCTGGTCCATTCGGTTCAAGGGCAGGCAGTCGCCGTGATCGGTGGTGTACATGAACCACGCCAGTTGGAGTTGCCGCAGGTGATTTTGACAAGCGGCTGATTGGGCCTTGGCCTTGGCTTTGCCCAGCGCGGGTAAGAGCAGGCCCGCCAGGATGGCGATGATCGCGATCACAACCAGCAGCTCGATGAGCGTGAAGGCGGACGGATGGCGCGGCCCTCGTAGCGCAGACTTCCAAGTCTGCTGTATCGCGGGTTTCCAAACCCGCGGCGCGCTCGACACTTCGACGTGCTTGGGGACGGTCGGACGGCGCGCCGATTTGGAAATCGGCGATACAGCAGGTTTGGAAACCTGCGCTACGACTGCGACTGCGGCTGGTCTCCAACGGTTGTGGCGACGTCTCGTGAGAGCGCCGCAAGTTTCAGCGGCGAAGAATGCGGCGCTCTCACGAGCCGCCGCTGCGGGGAATATCCGGTTGAGGAGCGGCGAAATTTGAGCGGACTCATGTCCGCTGCTACGAGGTGCAAAGGCTTTCATGCGCGGGTCATCGGCCTGTTTCGCGTTTTTGGAGCGGCTTGCGATCTTGACTTTGCGATGGCGCACTATCCGCCCGCCAGAGGCGCACGACGCCGGCGTTGTCGCTCGAACCCAGCATGTCGCCATCCGGCGAACGGGAGAAACGCAGGTGGGAAATCGCTCCCTGGTGTTCAGTGAGCGTCAGGAGCTCGCGAGTCTCCCATCGCGAGCGGTAACGCCGTTCGGGGGCTTGCAACCGCCAGAGTTTGATCACCCCGACCTGGTTGCCGGTGGCGAGCGTCCGGCCATCCGGTGAAATGGCCAGGCTCGTGATTTCCCCCATGTGGCTGGCGGTCGAGTGAATCCGCCGGGGAGTCGTCAGTTCCCAAATCTCGATCTCGGCACTAATGCCGGCTGCGATCAGCCATTGACCGTCCGGGGTGAAGGCCACGGTCCGAATCGGTTCCTCCCGGTCGCGGCTCGTTGAAGCCAACGTCGCCAGCCGGCGCCCGGTTGCGGTTTCCCAGAGCACCGTCTCCGCGCCGGAGGACGCCAGCAGTCGGCCGTCGGGTGAGAACGCGAACTCGTTTTTGTCGGGAGTCGCTTCGAAGCTTCCCTGGCTGGTCCATTCCCGGCCGGTCTCCAGATCGTGAAACTGGATCGCGCCGCTCGTGGCATTCTGGCAGGCGAACCAACGACTGTCCGGTGAGAAACATATCGGCATTTGTCCGGCAAAGGAATTCGTCAGGACGCGGCGACGGACATCCCAAAGCTCGATCCGTTCCTGCCACGAGTTTGTGCCCGCCAGATTCAAAGTGACGCCGCGAGCCGCGGCCAGCGCGCCGTTCCGTGAAAAGGCAAGCTCGTTCACCGCCATGCGGACGATGCGAACCTTGTGCGCCCCGGCGATTTCTTCCGGAGAGAGAAGTGCGCCCAGGGCCGGAGCGGGCAAGCTGGTTTCGAGCGCGCCGGTGGCCGGGCGCCAGAGGAGGATGTTGGTGGCGCTCGCGCTGACCGTGGCGATTAGGCGGCCGTCCAGCGCAAAGGCCAGAGGCGAGATCTCGCCGCCGCGTCCTTCCAGCAGGTCGTTGGGCGGCGGTGGGTCGAGGTCCCAAATTCTGACCGTGTGGTCCCACGATCCCGAAGCGAGCCGAGTTCCGCCGAGCACGAATTTGACCGGCGACACCAGTTGGGAATGCCCGCGCAGCGTGCGGATCGTATCCGCTTTCCAATCCCAGACTTTGACCAGGCCATCGTACGCGCCCGAGGCCACCAACCTGCCATCCGGGCTGAAATCCAGGCCCGTGACAAAACCCGCGTGCGAATAGGAGTTTACCTCAAGCTGTGAATTCAGGTCCCAGAGGCGGACGGTGTTTCCGCTGGCGGTGACCACCTGCTGGTCGTCCGGAGAAAAAACGGCCAGAAGGACCCCGTTCGTGTGACTTAGGACGGCGATTCTCTCCCAGGTGATCGTGTCCCACAGGACGGCGGTCTTATCGAAGCTCGTCGTCACCAGTCGTGTTCCGTCTGAGGAAAAGCGCGCCGACCAGGCCGAGTCCTCGTGATGGGTAAGCCGCTTGATTTCTTCCCAATCCCCGCCGGCGCGTTTGATGACGACCTCGTTGCCCGAGGGCACGGCCAGGAGCTTTCCGTCCGGGGAGAAATCGCAGTGCCGTCCGGGCAAGCCAGGATCGCCAAAGACCAAGTCCAACCGGCCTGTTTCCCGCAAGGCGAGGGCATCCCAGACCTGCAGCCCTTTCCGGCTTCGCTTCTTGCTCAGTCCTCCCGCCAGAAAATAGCGGCCATCGGGCGAGAAGGTGAGCGGGCCGGCCAGGTACGGCTCCCCCGTCGTGAACTCGCGGAACGGGCGGTCCGTGTCCGCCTCCAGGTCCCAGATCGTGACGTAGTCCATACCGCCGGCGGCGGCCAGCAGTTTGCCATTCTGTGTCGCCGCCAAAGCGAGCACGGCGTTGGGGGTTTTCAATGTGCGCGTCTGACGGTACGGCCGGCAAAGCCGGTTCAAATAATGCCAGGTGAACTCACGCAAGTCGCGTTGGCCTGGTTGCGGAAGGTGCCGGTCCAACGCCGTCACGGCTTGCTGAAGCTGCGCCTGTTGCCAAGCCTGAAGAGCGACTTTCAAATCCGACGCATAAAGGAGTTTTCGATACTCCTCCGCGGCGGCGCGTTGCTGCGAAGCGACGATTGGGGCACCGACGGCCAGCGTCAGCAGAAGCATAGTGGCCAGCGCGCTTGCTGAAGCCAACGCCGGTTTGCGCCGGCACCAGCGCCAAGTTCGCCCGAGGAAGCCAATGGGCCGCGCGAGGATCGGTTCACGGTTGAGGAAACGGTCCAAATCCTCGGCCAAGGATTGCGCAGCGGGATAGCGTCGCGCCGGCTCCTTCTCCAGGCACTTGAGGCAAATCGTTTCGAGATCGCGCGGCAGACTGGCGTTGAGCCGGCGGGGGGAAACCGGTTCGGCGGTGCGCACATGATCGAGCGTGGTCGCCAGCGTGTCGGCGTGAAACGGCGGCCGCCCGGTCAAGAGGTGATACAGGATCGCGCCGAGCGAATAGACGTCGGCCGTGCGGTCCAGGTTGCCGCGTTGCCCCGTAGCCTGCTCCGGCGGCATGTAGTTCGGCGAACCGAGCACCTGGCCGGTGACGGTGAGGTCCACGTCGCTTTCGAGTTTCTTGGCGAGGCCGAAATCGGTCACGCGCGGCTGATCGTTCGCGTCGAGCAGGATGTTCGATGGCTTGAGGTCGCGATGGAGGATACCCCTCGAGTGGGCGTAATCGATGGCCTGGGCGATGGCTTTGAGATAAGTGGCCGCTTGACGCGCGGGCAACGGCTGAGTGGCGACGACCTTCCCCAGGTTCGGTCCCGCGACGTAGTCCATCGCGATGAAGTGCTGGCCTTCGTGGAGGCCGACCTCGTGAATGGCGACGATATTCGGGTGCTGCAAACCGCCCGCCGCCGCGGCTTCCAGGCGGAAGCGCTTGATGTACTCCGGGGCGACCAACGCGCCGCCGAGCAGCAGCTTCAGCGCGACGATGCGGTCCAGGCTGATTTGCCGCGCCTTGAAGACCACGCCCATGCCGCCGCGGGCGAGTTCTTCCAGGAGTTCGTAATCGCCGAAGCGGCGCGGCAAGGCAGGCGAGTCCCCCGCGCTCGGCGGCGGGCGAGGGTCCGGTTCAGGGAGGCTGGCCGATGGATTGAGGTTCGCCGAAGCCAACGGAGCACGAGCGGCGGCAAACAGGCACTGCGGACACAGACCTCCCCGCGCATCCGCGGAGAGTGGCGCGCTGCAATTCGAGCACTGGACGGTGCGCTTCACAACGATTCGCGTCAGGCTTCGCCATTTCTTACACCGTCAAAACCGCTCGCAAGGGACAGAGAATTTTCATTTCCGGGCCGGTAGCGGCGCCTCGCGGGAGGGCGCCGCCCGCTGTGAAGCCGAGGTGAACAGCGCTCTCACGAGCCGCCGCTCATCACCGCGCACAGGTACCGCAGTTCGTCCTCGATCTGTTCCGGCGACGAAACGGTGTGGGCAATTTCTTCGCGGAACAGCACTTGGTAACGACGCCGCATCCGCTGTACGGTCTTCTTGATCGCTTCTTCGGAACGTCCGAACCGCGTTGCCACGGCCGCATAACACTCGCCCCCTTCCTTGGCCGCGAACAGCCCGGGCCGGTCTCCTTCCGCGTACTCACGGCTCAGCCGGGCCAACGTACGATCCAACAACTCCATGGCCCACCGCCGCTCGAAGAGTTGTTCCGCTGTATGCTCGTCTCGCGGCTCCAGCCGATAGCGCTCCTCGCCTGCGACGGCGTCCCACGAGACCACCGTCTGGCCGCCGCCGCGTTTCTGCCGCTGCTCGCGAGCAAGCTGGTCGGCGACAAAATACTTCAAGCAGGCCAGGAGAAAGGACCGAAACCGTCCTTTCTCCCGCGCGGCCCGGTCCAATGTCTGATGCTCGAAGAGGTGCGCGAAGAATCCCTGGGTCAAGTCTTGCGCGTCCGGCACCGACCAACCGTCACGGCGCAGATAGGCATAGAGCGGATACCAGTAAGCGCGGCACAAGGCTTCCAGGGCCTCGCGTGCGCCCGGTGCGTCGGCCTGCCGGGCTGTCAGGACGACACTCCAGTGGGTCGGCGGGAAGGTGCCGCAACCTGCGAACGGCGAAGGTGGCGCGTCATCTTGCGCAGGCATGATGGAAGCTTGGCCTTTTCAGCCGCCTTGGAAAGGCTGAAAATGGCCTCCCTCGGAGCCCTGGTCGAAGCAGGGTGTGACCATAGATGATGCGGTCGCATCATTCGCGGTCCACCGGCGCGCGAGCGGTCCGGCGGCAAAGCGTCCTTCGCCGAAGCCGACTTTGTCCGCCTTGTTGGCGAGTCCCTACGGCGAAAGGCGGTCGGGCTATGGGTAAAACCAGTTGCTGTACCACCAAGCACCGGCGTACCAGCGATTCGATTTGCCGCACTCGACGTGGCCATCGCAGAACAGCAGATTCTTGCCTTGGGCGTGCCTGAGACCGTCACTCCGAAGATCCACAGTGTGGTTCGGCAGGCGTTGCCCGCGGAGTGGATGTCCGGCGTTGAAAGGCAAGACGGCGACAGTGACGTACCCCAGTTCATCAGCGTCTCCGAACCCAGCCAGGGCCGGAGAGGTTGACTTGCTTCCATTGGGTACCGTCCCACTCCCAAGTGTCATCAAACCACGTCGACGGACTGGCTGCGCCACCGAACAGCACGCCCACGTTCCGATGCGCATCCCACACGAACGCTCGATTGAACGGGAATCGCGCGGAAGGACCGAAAGTGGTCAGAATTGTAGGCGAAGCTGTGCGTGACCGAACGGGCGCTCGGGGCAAACTGGTTCGGCTGTCGGCTGGCGGCGGGCGACCGGTCCGTTAGCGTGCCCGGCGAAGGGCGATGCCTCACAGCGCCGTCACCCGCTTCCAGAAGTAACGGGCCGATTTTGTGACGGAGAATGTTGCAAGTTCGGGTGAACTTGCGATCCGATGCGGGGAGATCGGTGGGATAAACGCCTGGTGGTCCGAAGTCGAACTCGAACTCGCCAGAACGGCGCTTGACCACGCTGACCATTCTGACCATGTTCTCGATGTGAAGGCCAAAGAAATCGGCACGCTCGAGGCCAAGACCCGGCTTTCCGAGTTGCTGGACAAAGTGGAGGCGGGTCAGCGCTGTTACATCACGCGGCATGGCCGGCCCGTTGCGGAGCTGGGGCCGCTGCCGCAGAAGGGTAAGAAGCCGAGGTTCGGCTGCGGCAAGGGGATGGTCACCTTTATCGCTCCCGATTTCGATGCTCCCCTCGAGGATTTCGCGGAGTACGTGAAGTGAGAATCCTGCTCGATGCCCATGCCTTGCTCTGGTTCATTAACGCGGATGAGCACTTGTCGAGAGGCGCGCGGGCGGCGGTCGAGAACGATCGGAATTCCATCGTTGTCAGCCTGGCCACCATTTGGGAGATCGCCAGCAAGGTCGGACTGGGAAAGCTCCGATTGAGGCTGAAGCTGGAAGGCGAACTGGAGGAGTTCTTGATCGAGAACGGTTTCATTCTTCTGTCGATCGAATACGTTCACGTGGCCAGGGTGGCGAGATTGCCGCGGCATCATGGAGGTCCTTTTGACCGGCTCCTTGCTTCCCAGAGCCTGATCGAGAACATGCCTGTGGTGAGCCACGATCTGGCCTTTGACGCCTACGGCGTCAAGCGGATTTGGTGACCACGTGCCGGAACACTTCGCCAGGTGAACGTTCTGGTTCACCGGCAGGACGCCGCTGTTCCCAGGGACGATGACGAGCGAAGTCGTTTCCGCGGAGATCCATCAGTGTTTGTCTTCATGGCTCACGGCGTGTTGCCGAACAGACTCAGGACGCGGAAAAAACTCGCCGCGCCGTCTGCTGGCACGGTAGCGGTGACTTGGTCGGTCGGGGCGCCGATGTCTTCCCACCCACCTTCGCTGAGGCGGGCGCGGCGCTGGAGTTGATAGAATGGGGCGCCGCCGGTCCAGCGGATTTCGAGGCCGTTGCCCTGCAGGGTGACTCCGGTGATGCGCAGCGGCGACAGGCCGTATTCCCAGGTCTGCCGGGGGACGAGGTCGCCGCCACCGCGCGTGCCGCCGAACTGGACCAATCGTCCGCGCCGCGGATCGTAGGCGCCAGCCGTGGCTTGCGCTGCCGCTGGCCGGAGTCCCTCTGTTGCAACTTCTGTCCACGCCTCGCCGTTCCATTCCCAGGTATCGTCGAAGGCCTTGTGGGCGGGGAAACCGTCCTGTTGCCATTCGCCGCCGCCCCACAGGACGGTCACGCCGCGGACGGAATCGTAGGCCAGGACAGGAAGCTCGCGTCCGCCCGGCGGACCTGCGGTGGCCACCTGGCGCCATTGGGCGCCGTCGAACTCCCAGGTGTTCACCGGCGCCGAGCCGCGGGCCTCCGCTCCACCAAAGAGCACGAGCACCTGGCGCTGCTCGTCATAGACCATCTGATGCTTCGCGCGTGGAGGGCCGTTGGCGTTGGGGATTTCCTGCCAGGCGGTCCCGTCCCACGCCCACGTGTCGGAGAGGATTCGACTCATATCGAGATCCAAGGTCCCTCCGTGGAGGATGACCCGTTTGCTGTTCGGGTCGTAAGCCATGGCGGGGGCGGCACGAACGCCGGGTCCCGAACCGTTGCTGACCTGTCGCCACAGCGCGCCATCCCATTCCCATGTGGCCGCGAGAAAGGGCCGGGGTGAGCCGTTTCCCAGGCCGCCGTGCAGGACGGCAACGCCCCGATCCGAATCGAACGCGAAACCGAACCCGAGGACGCTGGGCCCCTGCGTCGTCAGGCGCGTCCAACTGGTGCCGTCCCACGCCCAGGTGTCGGTGAAGCTCTGGGACCCTGGCGCCGGATTGCCGCCGTGCAAAAGCACGACACCGCGCACGCTGTCATAGACCATGCCGTGGAAAGCGCGTCCGAACGGCGTGCTCGCTAAGTCGGTTTCGACGCGAACCCACTCGGCTGGCGGCGGCGGGGCAGTGGACTGTTCGAGGATCAGCAATCCCCCTGTGCCATCGGCCACGTAAATGAGATGCCCCGCCACGGTTACACCCTCGACACCCAAGGGAGATCCGCTGGTGCCAAAGCCACCGACGCGCACGGGGGTGGCTGGGTTGCTGACGTCAATCACTTCAAGCCGACCGCGGCTTACCTTGGCTTGCGAGTCCCACCATCCTTGCGCCACGTAGGCATACTGGCCTTGGACCGCAACGTCCCGCGCCGGACCGCTGGTGTCAACGCCGCCAACGCGTACGGGATTGGCCGGGTCGCTCACGTCGAACACCTGCATCACGGGGACCGAGTTTGTCCCTTCCTGGCGCGAACTCGCCACGTAGGCGTAGTCGCCAGCCACCGCCAACCTCCAAGCCGGCCCACTGGCGCCACCCACGCGCATGAGCTTGGCCGGGTCACTTACGTCAATCACTTGCAAGCCCGCATTCCCATTCGCCACGTAGGCATAGTTGCCCCCTGCCGCCACGTCCCACAGAGCCTCGCTCGTGTAATAGCTGCCCACATGCACCGGGTTGGCCGGGTTGCTCATGTTAATCACTTGAAGGCCGCCACCACGATAGTCGGAGCCTGTCCACCGGGTTTCCGCCACATAGGCATGGTTTCCCGCCACCGCCATGCCATGGCCTCCTCCCCTGCTGCGATAGCCGCCCACGCGCACGGGCTTGGCCGGGTTGCTTACGTCAATCACCTCAATCACTTCATTGCTGAGATCTGCCAGATAGGTGTAGTGATCCGCGACAGCCACGGTTACGTCGCCGGCCTGTGCCCACCAGGCGGGTAGGTCGTAGCCGGCGACGCGTTCGGGCTTTTCGGGGTTGCTGATGTCAATCACGTGCAAACCAGCTTCGCTGTCCGCCAGATAGGCGTAGTTGCCGGAAATAACCAGGTCCTGCACCCGCGGGTTTGGATTGTAGCCGCCGACTCGAACGGCATTCGCCGGATCGCTCACGTCGATGATCTGGACACCCGGACCCTCCGGGGAAAACCAATCCCAACTGTTCGCCACAACAAACAAAGTGCTTCCGGCTGCCGTCACGCCGCCGCTCCCAGGTCCAAAATAGCCAACATCGTCGGAGCTGCCCAGATGCGTTGGGTTAGCCGGATCGCTCACGTCGAGCACTCGCAACTCGGGCCCGTAGTCGTCCGGCACATGCCCGATCACATAGGCGCGGCTGTCGGTGACAGCGACATACCATGCGTAGAAATCGGCGTCCGAATACTGGCCAACCGGCTTGGGATCGGTTGGGTCGTTGATGTCGATGACCATCAGGTCGACGCCCTCTGCGGCCAGGTAAGCGTAATTATCCGCAACTGCCATCGCGGTCACGTACACCTCAAAATCAGAGGTGCCGACCGGCTGCGGGTCAGTCGGATTGCTGATGTCCAACACCTCCAATCGTCGCTGTTGCAGCACGCAGGCGTGATTGCCCAGAACGGCGACGCCTCGGGCTTCCCCCTCGGTATCCTGGCCTCCTACGCGGCGGGGATCGTGCGGATTGCTCACGTCGATCACCTGCAGTCCGCTGATCCAGTTGGTGCCGTCTGGGCGCGATCCCGCCACGTAGGCGTGGTTGCCGGAGACCGCCACATCCAAGACGCCGATGTTGAGGAGCTTGCCGCGCCGCACGGGATTGGCGGGATCGCTGACGTCGATCACCTGAAAGTCGCCGTCCGATATCTTTCGCTCAGGCTCCCACACGTATCCCCTGTTTCCCAGATAGACATAGCTGCCAGACACCGCCACCGCGTCCCGGTATTCCGAGGGAAGTTCCTCGGCAGAACTGCCCACTGGCACTGGATTCCCTGGATTGCTGACGTCGAGAATGAGGAATCCCGTCGTGGTGGGCACGTAGGCATGCTGGCCTTGGACAGCCACATTGAGCGCGGTTGTGCGGGCGTGTGGCGGCCATTGGCCTTTCAAGGTGAGTGAGACTGGTGCCGCCGCTTGCGCCGGGGTTGGAAACAGCGTCCCGCTCAGCGCCATCAGGCCGACGCCAAGAACGATGGTCCAGCGGTGGAGAGCGCGTTTGGGAAACCCGTGTAAAACGTCTGTTCGCTTCGTTTTCATGGTCATGTCTTTCGGTTCGCCCGTGGCGGCGAATTGGTACTGTTGTCTTCGCACGCTGGTTTCGGTGCCCGCCGGTTTGCCGCCGGTGGCAGCCAGTCGGGCAACCGCTCCCAGCGCCTTCACCCGGTTACAGAAGCAAAGGGCGGCGTTTGTGACGGGAAATGTTTCGGCGCCTTTCGGGAGGGCGATTCGAGTGGGGAACCGCGAAGGGAGGTGACGGCGCGCGAAACCGATGAGGTCGTTTGGACGCCGGCCGAATGGGCCAAGCCGGTAGGCCACCGAATCCGCGCTTTACCGCCGACCAGTTCGGCGGCGAAGGGCGGCCTGCGTCACGAGGATTACGCCGGATAGTTTATGCAGGACCAGGTCGCACGCCGACAGCAAAGCTAACGCGAGCTCCAAGCGGGATCAGTCGCCCGGCGGCGCCTCGGCGGCAAACGGGCTGCGAACCGTCAAACCGGGCCGGCTGTAATCCGCGACGTTCCGCGTCGCGATGGTCAGATTGTGTCGGCGGGCGGTGGCGGCGATGAAACTATCCGGCATCGGCATCGGGCAACCTTGGCGCTGGAATTCGGCCTCCTGTCGGCCCCAGGCGGCGGCGACTGGACAGCTTGAACTTGCACGAGGTCGAACCGGTCTTTCACGGACGGCGCTTTGTCTGATCTTGGCTCACCAAATCGTCGTCACCAGGCCGGACCTTTGGATCGTCTCGTTCGCGATGGCCTGTTAAGCGGCGGTGGACAGCTTGGGCGACTGGCTGGCCCACCAAATCCAAGCGTGGGTGTCGAGCACGATCATGACGCCGCTTCCCACCGAGCGCCGGTCGGAGAAACCAGGTCGCTCTCCTCCAGGACACTGCCGGCCAGACTGGCGGGTTTCCGCACCGGCACCACTTTCGCCACCGGCTGTTCGTGGTGAGTGATTTCCACCTCTTCGCCTCTCTACCCAGCCCAGCAATCGGGCGAACCCAGTTTGAGCTTCACTGACGGTCATCGTTTTCATGGGGCCAGCATACGCCTGCGCTCCGTCAGCCATCAACTGCCAACTCCGGTCCCCGATATCGGCTGGGGTCAGCGTCAGGAGCGCAGTTGGTCAGGGACGCGAAATACTGTTGCTCCCGCCAGTCCAGGATGCGGTCGCCGTCCGCGTCGCGGTATTGTCCCACGCCGCAGGCCCGCCCCTTGTGGTTCTCCGCAGCCGCGTCGGGGATAATGACGAAGTTGTAAACCTCGAACCGATAACCGGGCGCCTTCACCTTGCTGAGGGCGACCACCTGAGTTTCAGGGTCGTCCTCAATCACGAAGTGGTCGCCTGCGCCCAAGCCGCAGCGTTCGCGCACCGCCGGCGGGATGACGATCTGACCTCGACTGGAGAGCGTGGCAATCACGCCGTAAGTAGTGCTTACTGACGGCGTGCCGCGACGAACATGCGGCCAGACGTGGCGGACGCCTTGCGGGTTGAAAACCCGCGATACGGCAGGGTGCAAACCTGCGCTACGGCGCGGGCGATCCCGGACGGGTGGAACCCGAGAGCTGTCACGCCATTGGATCAGGATCACGGCGTGCTGCCGAACAGACTCACGACCCGGAAGAAGCTCGCCGCGCCGTCCGCCTGGACGTTGGCGTTGGTTTCAATGGTGGGGCCGCCCACGTCTTGCCATTCGCCGGCGGTGAGGCTGGAGCGGCGCTGGAGTTGATAGAATGGAGCGCCGCCGGTCCAGCGGATTTCGAGGACGTTCCCCTGCGACGTGATGCCGGTGATGCGCAACGGCGGCAGGCCGTATTCCCAAGTCTGCCGGGGGACGAGGTCGCCCCCGCCTCGGGTGCCGCCGAATTGGACCAACCGTCCGCGCCGCAGATCGTAAGCCCCAGCCGTGCCTTGCGCTGCCGCTGGCCGCAGTCCCTCCGTGGCCACTTGGGTCCACACATCGCCGTTCCATTCCCACGTGTCGTCGAAGGCCTCGTGGACTGGAAAACCGTCGTTTTGCCATTCGCCGCCGCCCCATAGGACGGTTACGCCGCGGACGGAATCGTAGGCCAGGACCGGAAGCTCACGTCCGCCGGGCGGTCCAGCGGTGGCCGCTTGCCGCCACTCGGTTCCGTCGAACTCCCACGTGTCCGTCGGCGCCGAACCACGCGCCTCGAGTCCGCCGAAGAGCACCAGGACTTGCCGCCGTTCATCGAAGACCATTTGATGCTTGTCGCGGGAAGGACCGTTGGCATTGGGGATTTCCTGCCACGAACTCCCGTCCCACGCCCAGGTGTCCGAAAGAATTCTACTTGAATCGATATCCAGAGTTCCGCCGTGCAGGATGACCCGCTTGCGCAGGGGATGGTAGGCCATGGCGGGAGCGGCACGAACGCCTGGCCCCACGCCGTTGCTGACCTGACGCCACTGCTCACCGTCCCATTCCCACGTGGCCGCGAGCACCGGCTGGGGCGAGCCGTCTCCCAAGCCGCCGTGCAGGACGACGGCGACGCCCCGATCCGAGTCGAACGCAAAGCCGAACCCGAGGACGCTGGGCCCCTGCGTCGTCAGGCGCGTCCAACTGGTGCCGTCCCACGCCCAGGTGTCGGTGAAGCTCTGGGACCCTGGCGCCGGATTGCCGCCGTGCAAAAGCACGACACCGCGCACGCTGTCATACACCATCCCATGAAAGGCGCTTGCGGGAGGGGAGCTCGCGAGGTCCGTCTGGACGCGAAACCACTCGGCTGGAGGCGGCGGTGCAGTGGATTGTTCGAGGATCAGCAATCCCTGTTCGCGGTTGGCCACGTAAATCAGATCGCCTACCACCGCCACGTCCAAGACAAACCAACCACGCTGCCCGGTGTCATAGCCGCCCACGCGCACGGGGTTGGCCGGATCGCTCACGTCAATCACTTGCAGGCCCGCATCGAAATCCGCTACATAGGCATGATCGCCCGCCACCGCCACGCCCTCGGCAGACCCACTGGTGTCAACGCCGCCCACCCGCACCGGGTTGGCTGGGTTGCTCACGTTAATGACTTCCAAGCCCAAACCATAAGCCGCGACATAGGCGTAGTTGCCCGACACCGTCACGCGCGAGGCAGCCCCGCTGGTACCGCCCACCCGCACGGGGTTCGCTGGGTCGCTTACGTCAATGATGATCAGGCCACCCTCGCTGGCCGCCACGTAAGCATACTGCCCCTGGACCGCGACCTCCCGCGCCCACCCTCGGGCGTACCCCTGCCATTGGCCTTTCAAGGTGAGTGAAACTGGCGCCGCCGCCCATGGACGGTCGGCGGGCAACCGTGCCCAGCGCCTTCATCCACCTACAGAAGCAACGGGCGGGATTTGTGACGGGAAATTCTTCGGCTCCTTGCGGGGAGCTGTCATCGGGGAAACCGCGAACCAGCGCGATGACCGGTTGGAAATCAGCCGAAACGCGGAATGCGGAGAGAAAGAGAGTTGAGACCGGTTCATTGATTCTGACGCTCGGTGCGGATCATCCTCAAACCGGCGGTTCAGTTTTACAGAAGGCAACGAAGCAAACGAAGGCCAGAAAGACTTGCCGCAGGCGCCCCTTGGTTCAGCGGCCCATCCAGACTGCGATGGCGGACCGGCGCGCCAAGCCCAGTCAAGGGACCGCCTCTTCGTTGCCTTTGTTTCCTTCTGTGAAGTGTAACGCGGACTCGCTGGCATACGCTGCGATCTACGGTTCGGGCAAGCCGGCCTGCAACCAACGCAGGTCCTGCAGGTCGAGGCGGTTTTCCGCCGGCTCGTTCTTTCCCGGCCCCAAACGCTTTGGCCAACGCCACCGCTGGAAGGCCACGTGCCCGTCCACGAAGGAGAGATTCGCGCCCAGGCTGTGCCGGTCCGAGGGCTGGACCAGCCAGTGGTCGCGATACGGGTCGGGTTGGCCTGGAGGCCAGATCCAAAAGGCACCGCCGAGGATCGTCCCCTCGCTGCCGTCCACGAACGCCCAGATTCGGGAAGGCCATGGCCGGGTGAGCTCCGAGGCTTTTTTGCGGATGATGGCCTGTGTGGACGGCCAGGAGTTGGGGTCGTTGCCGTTCAAACCGAGGCTCAGCAGGTAACTGCGGGTGCGGAACAGTTGTGGTTGGCTCTCCACTCGTGATCGGTCGGCGGGACAGCGGAACACCGTCGTGGTCGTGAGATAGCGGAAGAGCGTGCCGCGTTCGAGGTTGGTCGTGGTGGTGTCCCAGTGGGCGCTGCCGGCGATCCAGGAAGCGGGCGTCGGCGGGGTCCACCAGGACGGGTCGGCGTACGGCCCGCCACCGAGCATGAGGTTCAGCGGCATCTGATCGTTGTGGTCGTCGGTGTAGAATTGCCAGACCAGTTGGACTTGCTTGAGGTGGTTCTGGCACGCGGCCGATTGCGCCTTGGCCTTGGCTTTGCCCACCGCGGGCAACAAGAGGCTGGCCAGGATGGCGATGATGGCGATGACGACCAGGAGTTCAATCAAGGTGAAAGCAGCCGGTTGGCGTGAATCTTGTAGCGCAGACTTCCAAGTCTGCTGTGTCGCGGGTTTCCAAACCCGCATGCGCCCCCAGTCCGCACGCCCCGCCGATTTGGAAACCGGCGAGTGCGAGCCGCACGGGCCAGCGGCAGGTTTGGAAACCTGCGCTACGACTTCGGCTCGTCGCCGCTGGTGTCCCTGTCGGTTCATTTGATTCCAAAAGCGTCGGCGGGCGCGCGCCATAGGTGCACGGTGCCGTCTCTGCCGCTGGAGGCCAGGGCCTGACCGTCCGGCGAGAAGCACAGCCAGACCACGCCGCGTTTGTGGGCGGGGAGGGTGAGCAACTCGGTCCGTTGTTCGAGGCTCCAGAGTTTGATCACGCCTTTGGCGCTGCCGGTCGCCAGCGTTCTGCCGTCGGGTGAAATGGCCAGGCTCTCGAGGTAGGCCGAATGCCCGACCCATTCATCGACCAACTCGCGCTTCGCCATGTCCCAAAACTGGACCTTGGTGCCGAGACCGCCGGTCACGAGCCGGGTGCCGGCGGGCGTGAAGGCCAGGGCGTAAGTGGGCGGCTGGATGGAACGGTGGTCTCTCAGCGTGGCCAATCGCCGGCCACTGCGGACGTCGAGCAGCGCCAATTCGCCTTCGGCCTGGCCAGTCCGTCCACTCACCGCCAGGAGCGTTCCGTCGGGGGAAAAGGCGAGCGCCAACACATCCTGGCGCTGGACGGGCCCATCCGCCTGCAGCTCGACCCAGGCCAGGACAGAGCCGCGTCGGTCGGTCGCTGTTCCGTCCGGCGGGGATAGAATCCAAAGTTGCACGCGGCCATCTTCCGCGCCTTGGGTCGCGATTCGGTTCCCATCCGGAGAACAGGCAAAAGGAGACCGCCCCGGGAAAGAATCCAGCAACACCTGGCGGCGAACATCGTGCAGCTCGATCCGGTACTGGAGGTTGGTGGCTTGCGCGTCGCCCCCGAAGGTGAGAGTGCGGGCGACCGCGAGCGGTCCGTCTGGCATGAACGCGAAACCTCCTACCGCGGCTTCAACGAGGCGGGTCGTCTCGGTCTCCGCCGGCTCGAACGCCGCGCGCAGGTCCGGAACGGGCAAGGACAACGCAGTGCGACGCGCGCCGCTGGCCCTCTCCCATAGCAGGATGACCGTCCGGTTGGAATTGACCGTGGCGAGGACCTGATTGTCGGGAGAGAACGCTACTGACGAGCCGCCCCAGGTCGGTCCCTCGAAGACATCGGCAGGCGGCAAGCGCGTCAAATCCCAAAACCGAATCGTTTGATCCAAGCCCGCCGTGACGAGGATCGTGTCGCCCAGGACGAATGGAACCGCTTTTACCGAACGAAACTGGGCCCGCAGGGTTCGCCGCTTCTGCGCCTGGAGATCGATGAGCGTGACCAAGCCGTCGAAGTGACTGCCCACGGCGAGCCAGCGGCCATTGCGGGAAAAGGCCAGCCCCATGACCGGCCCGCTGGGCTGATAGCGCGGTTCGAGTTCAGTGAACGTCTCCGCGTCCCACAAACGCAGCGTGCCGTCCAGGCTGCCCGTGGCGATGATCCGACCATCCGGAGAAAAGACCGCGTTGCGGACGACATCCTCATGCCCTTCAAGTCGGCCCAATTCCTGGCCGGTCGCGGGGTCCCAGACGCGCGCGGTCTGGTCCGCGCCAGCGGAGACGAGTTGGGTGCCGGACGGCGCCCAACTGATTTGCCAGATCACACCGGTGTGGCCCTGGAGCCGGCGCCGTTCTTCCCATCCGCGTTCCACGTCGAGCAGCGCGACGTTCGTGCTCAGGCTGAGCGCGAACCAGCGTCCGTCCGGAGAGAAATCGCCGGCGTGGCCCTGCTGGTTGGCGAAATCGAGTTCAAACACCTTGGCGCCGGTGCGGATCTCCCAGACGCGGAGGGCGCCAGGTTCATCCCTGTCGCCCGCCCGGCCGGTGGTCACGAGGAATCGCCCGTCCGCTGAAAAGGCCACGCCGCCTGCGAAGGCTTCCCCCGTGCGAATCTCCCGTTCCACTTGGCGCGAGGCTGCATTCCAGATCGCAACCGAACCCACCGGGCCGGAGAGGGCGAAACGCTGACCATCCCGCGACACGGCCGACAAAAGGACGGGCGCGGGATTGGTCGCCTGCGGTGTGTCGCGCGCCGGCTGGCAGAGGTGCCACAGCAACCGCCACGTGAACTCGCGCAGGTCGGATTCGCCAGGCCCGGGCCGATGGTGTTCGAGCAATTCCATGCACCGGTCCACGTTGCCGACCTCCCAGGCCTGCCAGGCGGCAGTGAGTTCGGCGGCGTAAGAGAGCTTGCGATACCGCTCGGCCAGGGCGCGTTGGTGTGCTGCGACGAGCGGTCCGCCGACGGCCAGCGCAAGCAGGAGCAATCCCAAGCCCACACCCAGGCTCGCCACGACCGGCTTGCGGCGGCACCAGCGCCAGGCCTTGCCCGCCAGACCCACGGGCCGGGCCAGAATCGGCTCCCGCTTCAGAAAGCGATCGAGTTCGTCTGCCACGGTCTGCGCGGTCGGGTAGCGCCGTGCCGGTTCCTTCTCGAGGCACTTGAGGCAAATCGTTTCGAGATCGCGCGGCACGCCGGAATTGAGCAGACGCGGCGAGACAGGCTCCTGTTGGAAGACCTGTTGGAGAGTCCCTTCGACGCTGTCCGCCTGAAACGGAGGCCGGCCCGTCACCAAATGATACAACAGCGCGCCGAGTCCATAGATGTCACTGTGCTGCCCGGCCTGGCCGCGTTTGCCGGAGGCTTGTTCGGGCGGGATGTAGCCGGGCGATCCGAGCGCCTGGCCGCTCAGAGTCAAACTCGAAGTTTGCAGGCCGAGGTTCGAGGCCAGCGCCTTGGCGAGGCCGAAGTCGGTGATCCGCGGCCGGTCGTGCGCGTCCACGAGCACGTTCGACGGTTTGAGATCGCGGTGCAGGATGCCCCGGTCGTGCGCGAACTGCACTGCCTCGGCGATTTGCCTGAGGTAGCGGGCGGCTCTCGTGCTCGACAAGGGACCGGCGCGCGTCAGGTGCGCCAGCGTGGGGCCCTCGACGTAATCCATGACGAGGTAATGCTCGCCCTCCTCGAGGCCCACCTCGTGGACCGCCACGATGTTCGGATGCTGCAGGGCGCCCGCCGCCACCGCTTCGACCCGGAACCGATGCACCTGTTGCCGTGTGACGTCGCTTCCGAACGGTAGCGTCTTGAGCGCGACCAACCGGTTCAGGCTGATCTGCCGGGCCTTATAAACCACGCCCATGCCGCCTTGGCCGATGCGTTCGAGCAACTCGTAGCCGCCCAGGCGCAGCCGCGGAGAACGGTTCGCAGGCTTGGCCGTCGCGAGCGTTGCGTCTCGTGCGTTCGACCCATCTGCGGAAGACACTTGCCCCGCAGCGTCCAATCCCAGTCCAATCAGACAATTCGGGCACTGGCCGGCAGGAGTACCCTGCGGTAATTCCGCACTGCAAGTCGGACAGGTTCGAGACATCGCGTTGCTCCGCGTCATGTCAGTTCATCGACTACAGAAGCAAACCCCGGAACATGTGACAGACTTTGTTGCCGCTCCCTCGCGGGCCTCGTGTAAGCTGATGCGGGTAGGGCGGCGTCGGATCACTCTTGCGGTCTCCAACAGAAGGCACCAAGAAAACGAAGCCTTGCGACGGTGGCGATTTGACTGCCGCTGATGTCTGGCCCGTCCTCCACCAACGGCTGGCTTGGTGGAAGCTCGACACCCGTTTGGTCCTGTGTCGGAACCTTCGTTCCCTTCGTTTCCTTCTGTGGCATGGATTGACACATTACCCCTGCAACAAGCGCCGCAGATGCCTCAATTCTTCATCGACCTTGTCGGGCGTGGCCACGGTCTGCGCCACGACTTCCCGCAGCAGTTGGCCGTAGCGACGGCGCATTCGCTCGACCGCCTTACGCAGCGCAGCGGGACTCAGACCCAGCGTGCCCCCCACCTCGGCGTAGGGCACGGCTGCCGGGTCGCCCGCCAAATGTGCGCTCAGGCAGGTGACCAGGTCCTGTTTCCCTCGCGCCCGGTAATCCGCTTCCAGTCGCCGACGCGCCTCCTCGAGCACCGCCAACGCCCAGCGGCGTTCGTAGAGACCATCCGGCGATAACCCTCGGGGGGCTTCCGATTGAAACTCGATTTCCACCCCGGCCGCTTCGAGCGAAATGAACTCGCAGCGGCCGCCGCGTTTGACCGCCGTTTGTCGGTCCCACTCGTTCGCCAGAAAGTGTTTCAACGACGCCAGGAGGAACGAGCGAAACCGGCCTTTGGCGGGATGCACGCTTTTCAAGTCCTTCTGGGCGAGCAACCGCTCGAAGAAGGCCTGGATGAGGTCCCGGGCCGTTTCAACATTGTGTCCGGAGCGGCGGACGAACGCGTAGAGCGGTCGCCAATAGGTCCGGCACAATTCTTCCAGCGCGTCTGCCGCCCGTGCGTTTCTGGAATCCTGCGCCGCCAGCACGACACTCCAGTGGGTCGGCGGGAAGGTGCCGCAACCTGCGAACGGCGAAGGTAGCGCGTCATCTTGCGCAGGCATGATGGAAGCTTGGCCTTTTGAGCCGTCTTGGAAAGGCTGAACATGGCCTCCGTCGGAGCCCTGTTCGAAGCGGGCTGTGACAATCAATGATGCGGTCGCATCGAGAATTGTCTGAGAACACGGCGCCCTCTCCGGTCAATCGCTATGGGGATAGGCGGTCGGGTTCTGGGTAAAACCACTTGCTGTACCACCAGTCACTGGGGTACCAGCGATTCGATTTGCCGTACTCAACGTGACCATCGCAGAAAAGCAGATTCTTGCCTTGGGCGTGCCTGAGACCGCCGCTCCGAAGATCCACAGTGTGGTTCAGCAGGCGTTGCCCGCGATCATAATCGTCCATGTACATCTGCGCGGTTACGCCGATTTGGCGGAGGTTGCCCTGACAGCGGGCCCTGTGGGCGGCCATCTTCGCGCGGCTCAAGGCCGGCAACAGCAGGCTCACCAGGATCGCGATGATTGCGACGACGACCAGCAGTTCAGTCAAGGTAAACGCGTGCTTCGGTTTCACTGGGTTGTAGTCTTGGTCGAGGGCGTTCCCAAACGGCTGAGGTGCGCAGGCGGGTATCGAGTCGGCGATTAAGGCGCGTTGCCAAAGAGGCTCAGCACGCGGAAAAACCTCGCCGCGCTGTCGCTTTGGACGGTCCTGGTCAAGGCCTGCGTCGGCGCGCCTTCCTTCTGCCACTCGCCGGTCGTCAGGCTCGTGCGGCTCTGCAATTGATACGGCGGGGCTTCGCCGGTCCAGCGGATCTCGAGCGTGCCGTTGACCGCAGGATCGAGAGTGACTTGCAGCGGCGGCAGACCGTATTCCCAGGTTTCGTTGATCTCACAGCGCACACAGTCCCGGTAGCCGCCGAAAAGAACGACCTTTCGCCGCTTGGCATCTTAGGCCATCGCGTGCATGCCGCGGCGGCCCGGACCGGGGACGTTCACCTGCTGCCACCCGACGCCATCCCATTCCCAGGTGTCATCAAGCCCCTCACCCGAACCGGCGGCGCCGCCGTAAAGCACCCCGACGTTCCGATGCGCATCCCACACGAGCGCTCGATTGAACGGGAATCGAGCGGAAGGACCGGCCGCGGTCAGAAGGGTCCATTGATCGCCGTCAAACTCCCACAGGCCCGGCGATGGGGAGTTGTTGCCCGTGCTCGAACCGCCGAAAGCGAGCATCCGGCCGCGCACGGCATCGAACAGGAGGCTATGAGCACCACGAATGAATCCATCGGCAATCTGCGTCCAGGTCTGTCCCTCCCATTCCCAGGTCTTACCCACGTCGAAGGTGTCGTTTGGCGCCGTGATGCCGCCCTGACGAACGACCTTCTTCCGGATCGGATCGTAGGCCATGCCGCCCATCACCGGAGGCGGCGGCTTGGTGGGGCCGACCTCGATCCGGGTCCAGGATTGGCCGTCCCACTCCCAGGTGTCGCCGATCGGGTTAGCATGGCCGGCAGCCGTCCGACCGCCGTAGAGCACCGTGACGCCGCGGGAGGGATCGTAAGCCATACTGTGTTGAAAAACGCGCGGACCGTCAGTCGCGAGTTGAGTCCAACGCTGGCCGTCCCATTGCCAAGTGGCCGAAAGCACGGTGCCGTCCTGCAACCGCCCGTCGTGCATTACGATGACCTCGCGCACTTCGTCAAAAACCATCGCGTGGTTGTGCCGGGCGCGAGGGGTGCTGGCCGGATCGGTCGGGATGCGGACCCATTGGGCGGGAGGCGAGGCAGCCGCCACGGTGGGCAGCGAGAGGAGCGCGACAGTCCAAAGCGCCGCCGCCAGTGCCAACGCCCGGACCCTGCCGCGAGGCCGGGGCAGGGCAGCGAGGTTGTGGAACCGGAGCGCAAGGCTTCCGGCGGAGCTGCGCTCTCCGGCCTTGCAGCCGGAGAGCCCGGCTGCTCCGATCGTTTTCGGCGTGTTCATCGTCTTCGGTCGCTGATGGTCTTGGCCGGTCGTCGCCCGCGAGCGCAGCCTTCACGCGGTTACAGACGAAGAATCGGGGATTGGTCCCAGCCTGGTGCGAAGGCCGGTTCACGCTACGGCAACGGATAGGGTTCCTGCACTTCCACCCGCTTCGACTCAAACGCCCACGGGACCACGACGACCGGGACTTCGCCCTCATCAGGGAAACCGTCGCGCGGCGCCACGTCCTGCCTGGCCGCAAAGATGGCCAGCACGCCGTCGTTGACCAGCGTGCCTTGGTCGGTGAGGTAAGCCGTGCCGCTGAACACGTGGAGGGTCACATAAGCGGCCCGACCGGGGAACTCGGTTGGCCCCAGGCCGCGAGCCCAGGTCAGCGTGGGATTGAATTGGTTGGGACCGACCCGGACATAGGTTCCCGTGGGCCGGCCAATGGTGTGGTCGGGCGAATTCTGGACCGGTTTCGCAAAACCGAAGGTCGCCGCGTAAGTCGCACCGGCCTGGTCCAGCGGCAGGATGATTTCCGATTGAACCAGCGTGTTCGGGTCGCCGGGGAAGTCAAAGGTGTTGACCCAGGCGCCGGCGATCGAGCGGCGACCGTGGCTGTGCCCGTTGCCAAGGGCCAGCGTGCCCAACGCGAGCGCCAACACCGCGGCGAACGCGACCCGTGAGAGGACGATCTTCACTTTCATAATTCCCAATGGATGTGTGGTTGCTGTTGACCGTTTCCCTGCGCTGCCCGGGCTTGCTTTCGCCCGGCGCCCACGACGCATTCACCGCACCCACCGGCATTTCTCACCGGCCAGGGAGTCGGTGAGAAATGCAGGCTGCCAGGTCGAGGCTCGCGCCCATCCTTGTGGAAATCAGGAAATCGACCGGAAGGTTACAGGATGAGATCGGCGGGCTGCACCCGGGATGCTTCACCGCCGAACGCGAGGCGGTGGAGCAGGGCACACTCCCGGTCTGCTGTATCACGGTCTTCCAAACTCGCCGGGCCGACGCAATGCCAAGGGGTTCTGCGAAACGTCTGCCGATTGGAAATCGGCGACCCGAGTTGCAGGCGAAGCGAAGATTGGTGGCCCGTCTTGCGCCCTCGATCGGTCGGCGGGACAGCGGCACCTGCGGTTCGGGGGAATCGGATCGTCGTGGTCGCCCGCGTGAAGCTGGCGGGCCCGTCGCAGGAGCGGTAGCCCGCGATCCTCACTGCCCCTCCTCGCTCACCACCGACAGCAAATAGCGATTCTCGTGCTCGATCGGCGCCGGCGTCTCCACGGTGTGGGCAACTTCCTCGCGGATCAGTTCTCCGTGGCGGCGCCGCAGCCGGTGGATGACGGATTTGACCGAGTTCTCCGCCATCGCCAATCCCATTGCCTCGTGCACACAGAATACCCCTCTTCGAAAAAGCGGACAGGTTTGGGTCCTCCTCCCCTCCCGCCGCGAACTGCGAAAATGGGCCGAAACCGGCGCAAACGGTCGTTTCATGTCAGGAGCTCCGGATTCATTGCGGCATCAGCCCGTATTCCCAAGTCTCGTTCGTGCGGACGCTGTTGGGGATGTCGGTGGTGCCTCCGAATCGGACCCATCGGCCCCGCCGCGGATCGTAAGCGCCGGCTGCCGCGATCACCGGGGTGGGGAGCGGTCCTTCGACCGGGATCTCCGACCACGTACTGCCGTTCCACTCCCAGACGTCGTTGCGGTACTTGTATTCCGGGCCGCCGTAGGGTGGGTATTCGCCTCCACCGAATAACAGGATCGTCTGTCGCAGCGGATCGTAGGCGAGGATGGGAAACTGACGCGCGCCGGGCGGGCCGTCGGTGGCCACTTGGCGCCAGCGGGTGCCGTTCGTCATAGGCCATCGCGTGTTGCCCCCGCGGCGGGCCGTTCGCGTCAGGGATTTCCACCCACGCGGTTCCATCCCAGTCCCAGGTGTCGGCAAAGACAGTGTTCCCGCTGATGTCCGACCCCCCGCCGTGGAGCAGCATGCGCCGGCGTTGGGGGTCGTAGGCCATCGCGGGCGCGGCGCGGTATCGGGGCCCGGCGTTCACGCTGACCTGTTCCCAAGTCTGTCCGTCCCACTCCCAGGTCGCTCGAAGAGTGGGCCGGGGCGAACCCGTGCCAAGGCCGCCGGCCCTTGTTGGGTGAGCTGGGTCCAGTTCTTTCCGTCCCAGCTTCAGGTGTCGGACGAGGCCGGCGTACCCGGCCCCCCGGCCACGCCCCCGTGCAGGAGGACAACGCGGCGAGAGGAATCATAAACCATCCCATGCCAGGGGCGGGCCGCGGGGGTGCTGGCCGGGTCGGTCGGGATCCGGGCCCACCGCGTGGGCGCTGTGGTGGACTACTCCGTGATCCGGTAAGTCACGTTGGCCCCGTAGCCGGTGACGTAGATGGCACCGGAGGAACCCACTGCCACACCGTCGAACATGTAGGTCGGTGGGAAACCCGGCGCTGGCAGTGGGGGTCCCAAATCCAAGCCCGCGGCGACAGTCGTGATCTGCCCGGTCGTCGTGTTGACCCGCACCAGGCTCCGGCTGCCGGTCTCGACGACCAGCAAGTCGCCGTTTGCGTCCAGCGCCAGGCCTTCGGGATTCTTCAGCCCGGCGATGACGATCCGCGGCGGGGTGAGTGGCACCCCGCCCGCCACGAGTTGGAAGATGAGACCACTGGCCCAGTCGCCGACGTAGAGCGCGTCCGCCGACGCCGCCAAGCCCGCGGGGACAAACAGGCCTGACGCCAGAACCGTCCGCTCCTCGCCGTCGAATTGCGCGACGCTGCCGCTGGCGATTTCGGCGACGACGAGCTTGCCCTGGAACTCGATCGCGCTGATCGGCGTGTTGGTCACGATCACCTGACGCAACACCGTGCCGGTGGCCAGATCATATTCCTGCACGTTGTGGCCGGCGCTCGGGAAGATCCACGTGCTCACGACGACGCCGGCGGGTGAAGCCGACACCGTCATGGGACCCAGCAGCGTGCTGACGCCCGGCGGCGGCATGAAGTTCGACTGATGCGTTTCGAGCAGCGCGCCCGTGGCCGCGTCGAACTCGTACATGGACTGCAGGTCTGCCACGACGAGCACCTCTTCGTCCCCGTCACCCACCACGGCGAGGCCGCCGGGGTTGCGCATGCCACCGGGACGGATTTGGCGGATCGTGCCGTCCACGGTCACCTCGAGCAGGCCGTCGGGGCCCGAGACGTAAAAGCGATCTTCGCCGATAGGCACGAAGTTGTCCATGCGCTGGCCGAGTGCAATCGTCTGTTCGATCACGCCCGTGTCACGGTTCACGCGGAGCAGATCGCCCTCGGAGTGCAGCCAAAGGCGCTGGGCGGCGTCGAACTTGACCGCGCTGATCGATCGATTCAGCGCGCCGATCGGGGTGAGCGTCTGCGCGTCCACGTCGATGCGCACCAGGGTGCGACGTGTGTTGGACGGGCTGTAGAGCAGGCCGTCCGGTCCGAAGGAAAAGCTGTTGAGCTGACCGGGCGCGTCCAGAACGAGCTGGGGCGGTTCCTGGAGTTGCGGGTCCAGTTCCCAGAGCGCGTCGCCGTAAAAGGCCAGGCCCACGAGCAGCCGTCCGTCCGCGGAGAACGTGATCGGGTTCACGCCCGGCGCGACGAACTGTTTCGTCACCGTGCCGTCCGGCGCGCGACGTCCGACCTGCCCGACGGCGATGTCGGTCCAATAGAGCGAACCATCCGGCCCGAATGCCACGTCGTCCGGGAAGAGCACGCCTTGGGCGGGTCCGAACCGCTCGAGGAACGCCCCATCGACCGGGTCGAGCACGACGATTTCGCGGCCGAACACGCTGGCGATGTAGAGCCGGCCCGCGGCGTCTTGCGTGATCCCGTTCATGCCACGGAAGGGCGCGCCGCCGAGCGTTGGTCCCTGGTGAAGGACTTCCACTTGGGACGACAACTGGGACAAGCGGAAGAACTGCGCCTGCTCCGTCGTGGGCACGGCGACTTCGTAGCGACCGTCTTTGATCGTGGGCGACTGCGGAACTGGCGCGTAACGTCCGGCCACGCTGGCTGCGCTTTCCAGGACGAACTGCCTTTGTGTGAGCGGCCAGGAGAGCACCACGGCATTCTGAATCGCCACGTTCTGAATCGCCAGTTGTGGCGATTCGTATTGCCACACCTCCAAGTCGTCCAAGCTGACCTTGGCTGGAACCTGCGGAGCGGTCTGCGTGTTCCCCCACCAGACGCCGACGATCACAGTCCCACGGTCCTGCAACAGCCAGGGTGTGGCGGCGGGATCGGCTTGCATGCGGATTCCTTTGACCGCGCCGCTGGGGAGAACGGGATCGCTCAGGGGCGTGTCCGTCACGATACGCTCGAACAAGACCGCGTTGCCGTTGTCTTTATCGAGGACCCGGCTCGTGATCCGCAGATCGGTGCCGAGCCGCGTGAACGCAAGCACCAAGGTGACGTTTTCGTTCCTCAACGAAGCGTTGTCCCAGAAAAGACAAGCGTTCGCCGCCCCGGAATTCCACTGCTTGATGAGTCCGATTTCATCCTGGTCCTTGAGGAGTGTGTAACCCGTGCTCGCGGGGGCCTCCATGTGCCACCACTGCAAATAGGCAAACGCGTCGTCTTGATTGGCACCGACCAGGTCCACCCGCAATTCCAGCGTTTGCTGCTCCGGAAGCACCGCTGGTGGAAAGAGGCCCGGTGGCCAGGCTGAGCCGGCGGTGGCGACCGGGTCGTCGATGGGCGTGGGCATCGAGGCCCTGTGGGTGAGGACGAGCTGCCCGCCCGGATTGCTCATCTGTATCTTGCTGCTAGCCGTCCAGCCGTTCAGGTTCTGAAAGTCGTGGGTGTACAATTGTGTTTGCCCCAAGACCGTTGACAAGCCCGCCGTCAAGGCGAGCGTGATCAGTGCGAGGTTGGGTTTGCATTTCATAGCGTCATTCCTCAGTTGCATTGTCTTTGTTGTTGCTGTTGTTGACTGTTTCCGCGCACTGCCCGGGCCTGCTTTCGCCCGGCGCCCACGACGCATTCACTGCACGAGGCGGTGAGGCCGAGGCGTGTGCCCATCCTTGTGGAAATCAGGAAAACGAGCGGAAGGTTACAGGAAGCAATCGGCGGAATCGGCCAGGCTCGGCCGCAGCCGACTTCCTGACCAGCCTCCACGGTCTCAAAACCGCGCACTGCAACCATGAACCGGTAGGGCGCGACCGCTGGGCGCGCCGACCCAAGCAGGTCACCGGGCCCGAGCGGCCGGCCCGGCGGTCCGGCCCTGCCTGACGGTTCATGGGGAGCTTCCACCCGCTTTGGCGCGCGCATAGGGGCCATGAACCGGTAGGGCGCGACCGCTGGGCGCGCCGACCCAAGCAGGTCACCGAGCCCGAGCGGCCGGCCCGGCGGTCCGGCCCTACCTCTAGCTGGCGGTTCATGGGGAGCTTCCACCCGCTTTGGCGCGCGCATAGGGGCCATGAACCGGTAGGGCGCGACCGCTGGGCGCGCCGAACAAGCAGGTCACCGGGCCCGAGCGGCCGGCCCGGCGGTCCGGCCCTACCTGGCGGTTCATGGGGAGCTTCCACCCGCTTTGGCGCGCGCATAGGGGCCATGAACCGGTAGGGCGCGACCGCTGGGCGCGCCGACCCAAGCAGGTCACCGAGCCCGAGCGGCCGGCCCGGCGGTCCGGCC
>VHCO01000037.1 GCA_016871715.1 Verrucomicrobiota bacterium | reverse complement strand
CAACTACAAGATTGGCTGGGTCGACACGGGTGACTGGGGCAACTACACCCGCACATTCCCGACTCCGGCCAAGACGTACTACGTGTTCGCTGCACAATCGCGTGACGGTTTCGGCGACAACATGCTCAGAAGCAGCCTGGGCATTGTGACGGCTGGGGTGGGCACCACCACTCAAACCGTCGACTTGCTCGGCCAATTCCGCTCCCCTGGCACCGGCGGTTGGAGCCGCAACAACCTGGTGGCCCTCACGGATGACACGGGCAAGATCAAGACGGTCGAGATCGGCGGCACCAAGACGATCCGCTGGAACTACGACAGTGGCGATTCCGACTACCTGGCCTTTGTTCCCGCAGTGGTTGCGGTAGGCAAAGCCAAAGTCACTGTCAGTGGTAACAACGTGACCATCTCGGAAGATCCGCCCAGCAATGCCATCGTCCAGTCGGCCACCTCAGTGCTAGGGCCATGGACCGATGTGGGGCCTGCGCCGCAGACCCAGGCCATCGGCCCAGGGGTGAAACTGTTCCGCCTCAAACGGTAGGCTGAACACCCCAACGTGAATCAGAGAGACCGGAGCGATCCGGTCTCTTTTTTTTGGTGCGCCCGGCAGGAAAAAACCTGGCGGGAGCGGCGGGGCTCGAACCCGTAACCTCTGCCGTGACAGGGCAGCGCTCTAACCAATTGAGCTACGCCCCCGCAATTGGGGGAGGCGAAAATAGGAAAAGCAGACGGCATCGTCAACGGCTATTTCCGATGAGGAGTCGAGCGGGGCGCAACTCACGGTCTCGCGTGAACCTGGATCTTGGATCCAGGGGCGACATCGGCGCGGCGGTTAGTTGTTGGCTGCGGCGGTGAGTTCGGCGTGAAAGAAATCCAGCCACTGCTCGGCCTCCTGAAAGGGGTCTGCGACCCGATGCAGGTTGGGTCGGCTCCCAGGCGATCCATGGGGTCGCGCACCGCGCGCTGCCAGGCCGGGACGGCATCGCCATGGGCGACGAGGTGATGGAGGTGGTCAACCTCGGCCAGTTCTCAACGGGTTCGCCCTCTCGTCGGGGCAAGGGTCGAGGACCTCCGGACCTCGAACGCGCTTGTGCTTCGAATGCAAAAAGAAGATCCGGGCATCAGACGCCAAGGAGGAGAGGGTGAGGAACCCACTGAAGAAACGTACTGACACCCGGATCAAATCCGGTTCTTCTTCGCTTCGCTCTCAAAGATCAACACTCACCGATTCGGGCAGCAGACGCCAAGGAGGTGGGGGTGGGGGACCCCGCTGAAGAAACGTACCGCTACCCGAATCAAATTCCTAAGGCCGACTTTACGACCGTCCACAGAAATGTCAATACGTTTGGTGACTTGACTTCGCACCGGTCGGTTACGGGCCTGCCGGTCCGGCCCTACCTGGTGGTTCAGGGCCGACTGGAAGTCGGTTGTACGGCTGGTTCATGGGGGCGTCGAGGTGTCGTCCGGAATTGACGGTGCCTGGATGCCGTTGGCACGCAACCGGTTTAGGCGGCAGCGGCGATGGGCCGGGCTGAGATCTCGAGCATACGCTCGATGGGCAGGCGAGCGCGAGCGATGAGGTCGTCACTGAGCTCGATGCGCGGTTCGAGCGCGCTCAGGCAGTCGGCAAGCTTTTCCAAAGTATTCAACTTCATGTATTTGCATTCGTTGCACCGGCAGTTCTCGGTGGGAGCGGCAATGAACTGCTTGTCGGGGCATTCGCGTTTGAGCCGGTGGAGCATCCCGGCTTCAGTGGCAATGATGATCGTCTTGGCCGGGGTGCGCTTGCAGAACCCTACCATCTTCTCAGTCGAGCAGACTTCGTCTGCGAGCATGCGGACTGCCCGGGTGCACTCAGGGTGAGCGACCAAGGGCGCGCCCGGGTGTTCGGTTCGGATGCGGACGATGCTGGCGTGGGTCCATTCGATGTGCACGTAACAACTGCCCTGCCAGAGGGTCATGGGGCGGCCGGTCTGTTCCATGACCCATGCGCCCAGGTTTTCGTCCGGCACGAACAACAGGTCGCGGTCGGGGGGGGCAGCGCGGACAATTTGGACGGCGTTGCTGCTGGTGCAGATCACGTCACTGAGGGCTTTGACCTCGGCGCTGCAGTTGATGTAGGCGATGGTGTAGAAGTTCGGGTTGGTGGCCTGCAAGGCTCGCAGTTTGTGGGCTGGGCAGGCTTCCTCGAGCGAGCAACCTGCGTCCTTGTCCGGCAGCACAACGATCTTGCCCGGGTTCAGAATCTTGGCCGTCTCGGCCATGAAATGGACGCCGCAGAAGACGATCACGTCCGCCTGGGTCTGGGCCGCTTGCTGGGATAAGCCGAGCGAGTCGCCCACGAAATCGGCCAGGTCCTGGATCTCCGGCACTTGATAGTTGTGGGCTAGAATGACGGCGTTGAGGTGGCGCTTGAGTTCGAGGATCTCGCGCGACAAGGCGTCGTGAGGCGCGCCTGCGGCGGCTCGACGGACGGGAAAGCGGTCGACGTCCGGGGCTTTCAGTTCGGCCAAGTCCATCATGGGGCGAACCTAATCGGCTCGTGGGAAAACCGCAACCACGAGGTTGTGGCTCGAGTCGGTGCCCAATTGCGCAGTCCACTGCGCGCCGTCGGCTTGGGCGGTCCACCGTGGTTCACAGCGCGCAGTTGACTGCGTGCTCCACCGGCAGACTGCCGCCTATCCCGAGGTCTCCTCAGTCGCGCATGAAGGCGAGGGCGGCGCCGACGGTGGCGTCGTCGGGATCGCTGACGGCGAGCATTTCCGAAATGTGATTCTCGCCGGGGACGTAAACCAAGGTGGCGGGAATGTCGGCCTCCCGGAGCGCAGCGTGGAAGGTGCGGGCCTGGGCGGGCAAGCTGAAGTAGTCCCATTGACAGTACGTGACGAGGAAGCGGGATGCACCGGGTGCGATGTGGTGTCGGGGGGAAGCGGCTCGTCGCGAAGCAGCGTCTTCGGCAAAGACGTCCGAGCGGCGTTCGAGCAGGGTGAGGTCGAAGACGCCGCTGAGGGCGAGGGTGCCGCGGATGAGTTTGGGCGAGAGTCCGTGCTGGGCGAGGTGGCTGGGATCGAGCGTCAAGAGGGCGGAGAGATGGCCGCCCGCCGAGTGGCCCCCGACATAGATGCGGTTGGTATCGCCGCCGTGGGCGGCAATGTGGCGCACGGTCCACGCGAACGCGGCCGCCACGTCTTCGATCTGAGCCGGGAAGGGGTGTTTGGGCGCCAGGCGATACGAAGGGATGACCGTCAAGTAACCCGCCTCGGCAAAGCGGCTGCCCAGGGCGGGGTATTGAGAGCGGTCGCCGTATTTCCACGCGCCCCCATGGATGAAGACAAAGACCGGCGCGCGCTCGACTCCCTTGGGCAGGTAGAGGTCGAGTTGGTGTTTGGCGGCGTCGTCGGGCGGGCCGTCGCGGTAGGTCAGATGGTTGCGCACCTCGACTCGAGGGGACACGTCCATGCGCGGCAGGCGCATGTCGTCGAGGGAAGGGGGGCGGAGGTAGACGGGGTTGGCGTAGATCCAGGGGCGCAGCTCGCCGGCTAATGCAAGCCAGGCCTCGAGGCGGTAGGCACCTGGGCTCTTGGCTTCGAAGGTGAGGTTGGTGCCGGTGGTCTCGTGGAGGACCTTGCCCGCGTGGAACAGTTTCAGGCGGGCTGGGACTGGGGTCATGGCGGTCAGGCGGGTGCGCCCAAGCTGCGGGGCCGAGTCGCCCATGAGGTAGACGCCCAAATTGTTGACGGCGCCGAAGGTGAAACCGGCCGGATCGCAAAGCCAGTCGTGGGCGACGTAGGCGCGACCCGCGCGGAGCGACTCGCGCACGGCGGTCTCGGTGAGTTCACGAGCGAGCACATGAGTGGTGAGGTGACGGAAACTCACGGCGTAGGGATCGAAGGTGACGCCGTTGAAGATGACATTCTGATGGGCGTCGTTGGCGCCGATGCCCGTGAACGGCCGTTGCGCCAGTTCCCGGTCCCACTTCGCCAACAGCCCCGCCCGATAGTCCACACCCGCTGCAAAGAACTCGTCCGGGTAGGCCCGGAAGTCCTCGACCACTCGGGCCCAGCGCGCGGGGTCTGCTGCCGTCGCGTTCAGGTGGTCGAGTAAAGTCGGGTCCAGCAGGGCGTCGGTGTGGCGATTGACGATCTCCATGCCGGCAAGACCGGCGGTTGGCGCGTCGTAGCGTTCCTCGACATGAGACAGGAACTTCAAGCCGCTCTCCGGGACAGGTCGGCCGGCAGGGTCGAATTCCGGGAACCACAGCAGGCCGTCATCGGTCTCGGCGCCTGCCAGGAACAACACCCCCTCGCGCAGGCCGCGCCAGGCGTCGGGCTGAGGTCCGCGATGATCGGTGGACCCGACGATCTGAATCCCCGTTTGGCGGGCCGCCGCCAACAACTCGACCCGCGTGCCTTTGGTGTGGTCGGCGTCCTCGGCGTGGGTGTGCAGCACGGCGCGGAAATCCTCGTAGAGCCCGTGGCTGGGGACGGGTTGGCGTTGGCGAGCGAGGTCTTGGCGCGCGCGGTGGAGGGCCTCGAGTTGGGGTCGTTCGAGCCGATCGAGCGTGGTCAACGGGCGCGGGGGCGCATCGGCTGGCGCCGGGGTGGCGGCCGTCGCACCCAGCGGCACGAGGAGCAGGGCCAGGATCCCGGAGGCAAGGAGGCGCCGGTCGCAGAGGCGGGGTGAGGTCATCATGATGGTGTGATCACTCGGACGGGATTGCAGAGCGCCAGGGCAACCGCGCCAGGGTGACCACGATGTCGTCGAGGTCGGCGCGCGCTGACCGGCTGGAATCGGGGCGGTGGAATCCGTTGAGCAACAGGGCAAAGACCCAGCGTTCGCCGGCGTTCGAGGTGACGTAACCGGAGAGGGCATGCACGTAGCGCAAGGTGCCGGTCTTGGCGCGGGCGTTGTGGGACGCGGGGGTATTCTGCATTCGGTTCCGCAAGGTGCCCTCGAGGCCAGCCACCGGCAAGGCTTGGCGGAAAACCTCGGCGTGTCGATGCTGGTCCAAGTAGGTCAGCAGACGCACGGTGGCAGCAGGGGTCAGGAGGTTGCGCCGGGACAAGCCAGAGCCCTCTTCGAGCAGCACTTCGGTCGTGGCGACCCCGATTTGCCCGAGGAACCGATCGAGCGCAGCTTGGCCGGCTTGCTCCGCGCTCGAAGGTAGGGAGCTGGATGTGGGGGTGGAGCCTCGAGGAGCAGAGGCGCGCCGCGCGAGTTCGGCGACCCCGACCTGCAGCCAGAGGAGTTGAGCGTAAAGGTTCTGGGACGGTTTGAGCATGCGGTCGAGCAGGTCGCTGAGCGGGGGAGACTCATGCCCGGCCAACTCGACGCCCGAGGGTGAGGGTGCGGGGAGTGGCGATTCGAGAGTGGCGGTCGCGGTGCGGATCTGTCCGGCCACCCAGATGCCGCGGCGTTCGAGTTGCTCCCGGAGGAGGTGGGCGAACCATGTGGCGGGTTGATGGACCGACATCGATTCGTTGTAGCCGGGGTCGTCGACGGGTGTGACGCCGCGCACATAGATCGCGTTGCAATGGAGCGGGCGCGACACCTGCAGCTCACGACGGGCACCGGCCGCGACGGTCTGAGTTAGGTTGCTGAGAGTCACGAAAGTCGTGGGCGGCTGGAGGAAGATGCGGGCCGGCCAACCGACCTGTGGCGCGGGCTGCACGCGCACCATCACGGTGTTGTCATTGACGCTGAGGGCGGATACCTCGGCGCCGTAGGCATGTTGGAGGTCGTCCCATTCCCACCCCGACCCCACAGGCGCTCCTTGAAAGTACGTGGTGTCGGCTACCAGATCGCCCTCGACCCGCCGCACCCCGGCGGCCGCCAAACCGTCGACCAACGGGGCTAGGGCACGCCCCAGATCGCCCTCGTGGAAGCGTGCCGCCAGGGTCGGATCGCCCCGGCCGTATAGCGTCAGGTCCCCGGCCACGACGCCGTCCGCGTCCGGCGGGGTAGCGGCATACAAGGAGGTGCGGATGCGATGGTCGGGGCCCAGCCGGTCGAGGGCGAGGGCGCCCGTGAAGAGCTTCGTGTTCGAGGCGGGGATGAAGAGTTCGTTGGCGTTGTGCGAGAACACGGTTCGACCCGTGTCGAGGGAGACAATATGGACGCCCCAGCGGGCGTGTTGGAACCGTGGCTGGGAGATGTGGGTGAGGAAGTGTTGGCGGAGCCCTTCGGAGTCGCCTGGAATGGGAATGGGAATTGGGGTCTGAGGTGACTGGCACCAGGCCGCGACGCTTGCCCACACCAGAAGACTCATGGGGCCAGCGAGCACGCGCGGTCCTCGTTTAGCCCCCCGCTGGGGGCGGAGCGTCCGGTTCGCCGTTCCGGGTCTCCTCGGTAGGGATAGGGATAGGGCGACCTGGTTGAGCGCGGTAGCGCTGGTATTGCTCGGTGCCATCATGCCTGCTGTTCGGTCCGACGGACTAGGACTTCGCTATGCTCGCGCCGCCAGGTTGGAAGAGCGGACGCATTATCCACAACCACTCGGCCGACTGCCACAAGAAAACCCAGGTCGAGGGACTTGCGATCGTGCTGGTGCATTCTGGACTGCGGCGCTTAGAAGTAGGCTGTTGGAATGGGACCGAGATGAACTGTAACTTCGCGGGGAGGCGAAGGGCCGAGGGAGCGAATGGACCCGGAGCTGCGGAAGCGGAAGGGAAGTGGGCAGATTTGGCAGATACAGACATAGATGGTTTGGTGGGCGCGCATGGCACGGCACGGCTGGGGAGGTGTCGGTGAGTTCATGAGGCAGTCCAGCATTGGGTGAGATGAGGGGAGGGGGAGGGCTCGGGATTCGAGATGATGATGATGTTGGACGAGGGACGACTTGACCGTTCTTGAGGTCGCTCCTTCGGCGGGCGAGTCTGTAGCCCGTTGGCCCGAGCCAACTTGGCCCGAAACGAATAGTGAAGAAGGGCTGTCAATGTCTTCGTACCTGGCAGAATAATCGGATGCGCCCATGATCGATCTCGGGGGGGATGAGTGGAGTGGAGGGAGGAGGGAGAAGAGGGATGGAGAAGGAAGGAGAGAGCGGCCTCGCGTCGGCCTGGGAATTCTGATTGCACGGTTGGGGCGGTTTGGCAGACTGACGTTATGAAGCTGATTCAGAGATTTCATGGAGCCGTGCGGCTGGATATGGGCGCGGCGCTGCTTAGCAAGAGGTTAACGGTTGGGGTTTGGGATTAGGGACGCGCGGGAGGCCAGGCCACGTCCGGCACAAGGTGCCGGTGAGCCGGGATCGCCCAGGTCGCGCGCCGACGCGTGAGAACGTCTGAGGTGAATGAAGGGTCGGAGCGGCAGGTCTTGGAGCCAGGTTCCAAGGTGGCGGTGATTGGAGGTGGGCCGGCGGGTGCGTTTTTCGCCCTCCACTTGTTGCGAGAGGCGGAGCGGTCGGGACGCCAGGTTCAAGTGGTTGTGTTCGAGAAGCGGAGTGTGGGCGCGGGGTTGGCGACGTGCGGGGAAGGATGCTGGAAGGGGTGCAACTACTGTGCGGGCGGTCTGTCGCCGCGACTGTTGGATGTGCTGAAGGAGCTGGGGTTGGCGGTGCCGGAAGAGGTGATCCAGCGGCGCATCGACTCGATCACGGTGCAGGGCTACTGGAAGAACATCGAGTTGGATGTGCCGCCGGGGCGCGAGTTGCTTTCAGTCTACCGGGGCTCACGCCCTTCGCGGCGACCGGACCGCCAACATGGGTTCGATGCGTTCCTGTTGAACGCGGCGGTTGCGGCGGGGGCCGAGTTGGTGGGCGAGGAAGTCATCGAGATAGCGTACTCGGAGCGGCGGCGGCCGGTGGTGCAGTATCGGTCGGGCGAGGGCACGGGGGAGTTGGAGGCGGACTTCGTGGTGGTGGCGACTGGGGTGAACGAGGGCGCCGACGGGGGAACGATGGTGGGCGCGCTGCGGCGGTTGCTGCCGGAGTTTGCGCCGCCGCGGTTACGGCGCGCGGTGGTTTTCGAGTTGGAAGTCGAGCCTGAGGTACCGTCGAGCTTGGCCAGCACGGTGCATTTCGTCGAGTACGGATCGAGGTCGCTGCGGTTGGAGATGTGTTCGTTGGTGCCGAAGCGAGGGTATCTGACGGTGGTGCTGGTGGGGCCGAGTGTGGACGGGCTTGGGGAGCGCGGGGAGAGCCGGGAGGTGATCCGGCAGTTTTTGGACTTACCGCACATTCGGCGCCTGGCGCCCGCGAATGTGCGGTGGCACGCGGTGTGTGCTTGCCGTCCGAGCCTGGTGGTGGGTTCGGCGCGGCAGCCGTTTGGGGAGCGGGTGGCGGCGGTGGGCGATTTGGTGACGACGCGATTGTACAAGGACGGGATACTCTCGGCGCAGGAGACGGCGCGCGCGCTGGCCGAGACGGTGCTGGGATGGGGCGTGGATGCGGAGAGTCTGCGGCGGGGCTACGGTCCGACGCTGCGGGGATTTAGGCGGGACAACCGGTTTGCGGCGGTAGTGTTCGTGCTGCATCGGGTGTTTTTCGGTTCGTCCGGGCTGAGCCGGGTGCTGTACCAGGCGGTGATCACGGAGCGGAAGAGTCGGCCTCGGGCGGAGCGGCGGCTGGAGCAGATTCTGTGGCGGATTAGCAGTGGGGACGACCGTTACGAGGAGATCTTCTGGGCGATGTTGCATCCGGCCACGGTGGGGTCGATCTTCGTCGGGGGCGTCCTGATCACGATGCGGAATTACGTGGCGGAGGTGCTGTTCGGCTTACGCTGGGAGGGCTTTGGGCGTTTTACCACGGGGGTGGCTAAGGAACGGCTCGAGGCCAAGCGACAGCACTTCGCGCGGTTGATCGCCGAGTCCCACGTGGTGGCGCCGGACCGGCCCGAGTTTGAGCGGATGTACACGATCAAGATCCGGGCGCCGCGCGATCGGATTTTGGCGCAACTGGGTCGGTTTGGCGAGCCGGACCGGGGGTATTTGTGGCCGCGCGGGGTGCGGATCGAGCGGGTGGCAGGGCGGCCGAACACGCCGGGTTGCGTGGTTCAGTATACGGTGGTGAGTCGGCAGTTCCGGTTTCGGCTAGAGCTGGAGCAACTCGTCGAGGAGCGGTTGGCGATTTACCGGGTGCGAGATGGCTTTGCGCGGGGCGGGGTGCTGATTTTCGAGATTGAGCCGCTGACCGGGGAACTGAGTGCGTTGTCGATCTATGTGGGATTCAACTTTGCGCGTGGGACGACTGGGCTGAGCCGCGTTTGGGCGTGGTTGTTTCGGCATTTGTTCCCGGCGTTTGTGCACGACGTGGTGTGGAATCACTCGCTGTGCCAGTTGAGAGACGTGGTCGAGCGGGAGAGCGACCGGGGCAACTTCCGGGATTGATTTCGGGGGGCGGTTGGACGACAAATCGGCGGCGCGGTCGTTTTGCGCCGGCAAGGGCGCGCGCTCGAATGCTCGAACTGGTTCAGGATCCTGCCCCGGGGGAACGCCGGGTGTGTTTTGTGGGGGACTCGTTGCAGGTGGTCCTGCGGCGGAGGGACGGGGCGTCTTGGCCGGAGGGTTGGAGGGCGGCGCTGCGCACGAATCTTGGGCGAGCCGCGGCCCTGCGCGAGGAGATCATTGCTGCAGTGGAGAGTGGGCGGCCGCCGACGTTGGGGGCGTGGCACGACATCCCGCTGGCGCTGGTGGAGGGGGAGTGGGTTGCCAAGGTCGCGCTGACGGAAGTGGGGTTCTTTCGGGCCAAGGCTTATGCGACGGACGCGGGAGGATGGCAGCACTGGCCGGTCGGGCCGGATCTGGGGGTGAATGTGCAGCCGGCTGGATACCGGAGCGGCAACACGATCTACTGCGCTTGGCCGCGGCTCTTCGGCCACGCCGGCGCCGCGGCGTCGAGCGGGCCGACGCCCAGCGAGGGCCAACTGTCCGCCTGGGACGCGCAGGGTTACACGGTGATTCCGCCGTCGGGCAAGCTGCGGGACTTGGTGCGGCAACTGCCGCACATCATGGGTCGGTTGGGATGTCGGATTCTGCATTTGTTGCCGGTCAATCCGGCGCCGACCACGTACGCGCGGTTCGGCCGGTTCGGCAGCCCCTACGCCGCGCAGGACCTGCTGGCCGTTGACCCGGCGCTGGTCGAGTTCGATCGGCGCACGACCGGTGTCGACCAATTTCGGGAGCTCACGTTCGCGGTGCATCGCCGTGGGGGGCGGGTATTTTTGGACATGGTGATCAACCACACCGGCTGGGGGGCGCGGTTGCAGGAGACCCATCCGGAGTGGTTTTTGCGTTCACCTGGGGGGGAGTTTGTGAGTCCGGGAGCGTGGGGAACGACTTGGGAGGACTTGGTCGAACTGGAGCATGGCCACGCGGCGTTGCGCCAGCACTTGGCGGAGGTTTTTCTGGAATGGTGCCGGCGGGGCGTGGACGGCTTCCGCTGCGACGCGGGTTACAAGGTGCCGGTGGCGGTTTGGCAATTCATCACGGCGCGGGTGCGCCAGGAATTTCCCGATACGGTGTTTCTGCTCGAGGGGCTTGGGGGCGCGTGGGAGGCGACGGAGCTGCTGTTGACGGAGGGAGGGCTGCAGTGGGCGTATTCCGAGTTATTTCAGAACTACGACGGGCAGCAAGTTTCCGGGTACCTGGATCATGCCTTACGCCAGAGCGAACGGGTGGGTCTCTTGGTGCATTATAGCGAGACGCACGACAACCCGCGCTTAGCGGCGCGGGGTCGTGCTTGGTCGCTGTTGCGCAACCGGCTTTGTGCCCTCACGAGTGTGAGTGGGGGTTTTGGCTTCACCTGCGGTGTGGAGTGGTTGGACCGCGACAAGATCCAGGTGCATACGAGCCGCGGTTTGGCCTGGGACACACCCGAGCATTTGGTCGCCGAACTGGCTCAGCTCAACCGGCTCTTGGCCGAGCACCCTTGCTTCTTCGACGGCGCCGCGCTCACCCGGCTGAGTCCGGCGGGCGGGCCGGTTTACGCCTTGCTGCGGCGGTCGGCGGAGGGCAAGGACGTTGTGTTAGTGGTGGCGAACACGGCGGTCGATCGGCCGAACGCGCTCGAGCTCGAGGCCGACCGATTGGCTGCGGTTGGGTTTGAGGCTTCGCCGGACGGTCACCGGTCGATGTGGGTGGATCTCTTGTCGTCGTCGTCGCCGGTTCTGCAGCGGGCAGAGGGCGGGTCGGCTGGGTCGGGGGCGGGCGAGACGGCGGCGGCGGCCAAATCGCCGAGTGCGATTGGGGCGCGGTCGGAGCGGCGACTGCGGGGCCAAGTTTTTGCCAGCGGTGCTGGCGTGGTTCAGAAGCTGGCCGGGGACAAGTTGCGTTTGACGCTGGCTCCTGGCGCGGTGGTGTGCCTCTCGCCCGGAGGCGACGTGCGAGGCTTGGGCGGGGAGGCCTACCGGCGGCGGCATGCGCATGAGGCTCTTGCCGTGACGGCCTTGAGCCATTACCTGCCCATCGATCGGGTGAGTGCCTTTGGCCGCTTGGCCCTGGGCGAGTGGGTCGAGCGCGACGTGGCCGGTTTTCTGGCCGGCGCGGCACAACTTGACCCGGAGACGCCGGTCGAGCTGCTGACCTCGGCGTTGCAGGCGGGTGCGGGTCGCTATCCGCGGGTGGTGCGCTGGGGTTGGCGGGATCGGCGTCGAGTGACGCTGGTGCCGGCGGAGCATTGGCTGGTGCTCGAGGATGACGTGCCTTTCCGGGCCACCATCGAACACGACGGCACGGTGCTGCCGCGTCACATCGAGTCCTGCGCCGTGGGCGCGGGTTTTGTGGCCGCGTTTGCGCCGGCATCGTTCACAGGGGACGCGATGCTCAAGCTGGAACGGTATGGGGAGGGGGAGACGAATGTGGTTGCGGCGTTGCGATTCCTCGGGGATGCACCAGCGCCGATGGCGGGGAGGCTGGACCCGGAGGATCTCTCGCTGGTGTTGCTGACCAATGGCCGGGGTGGCATGGCCCGGTTGCGGGTCAACCTGGGGAGCGTCCGATCGAAGTACGACTGTCTGCTGGCTGCAAATCTGCATGCGGGGGCGCCGGTGGACCGGCATGTGTTCGCCAAGCGCGCTCGCGTGTGGGTGAATGCAGACGGCTTTCTGTCGCCGTTGGACGCGGGGAATTTGGCTGGGTTCGACCCGGGGCCGCCGGCGCGCTGGCGGTTTGTCGCTCACGCCGGCGACGGACGGACGGTGGAGATTGGGCTCGAGGTTGGGATGGTGTGGGACCGCAATGCGACCGTGCTGCGGTTCACTCGCGGGCCGTTGGGGCACATGGCGCTGACTGCCGCAGCCTCCGCCCGTCCGAGTGTCGACGCGGCGGCTTGGCCGGCCAAGGCTGTATCGGGCGAGGCTGGCGCCTGGGACGTCCGGTTGACGGTCCGGGTGGATCTCGAGGATCGCAGTTTTCACTGGGAAACGGAGCGGAACGGCGGCGCAGAAGCGCACTTCGGCCGTCACTGCCATCCGATTGCGCGAGAGTCGGCATCTGGCCAGGGGGCAGTGCCGGCTGACTCGAGGCCTTCTGGCGTCTCGGGTGCGGACCTTGATCGGGTGGGCGCGGCGAGCCGAGGTCGCACGGGTTGGCTGCAAAGCGCGACTGGGTACACGGGGTTCGCCTTCACTCCGGCGCCGGGCCGGCAGCTCGAGGTGTGGGCCGACACGGGCCAGTATCATCCCCAGGCCGAATGGTGTGAGCGGGTGCCGCACCCCGTCGAGGCGAGCCGTGGGCAGGTGGGTCAGGGGGACGCCTACAGCCCGGGTTGGTTCGAGCTGCCCTTGGCTGAAGGTGCAAGGGCGACGTTGATCGTCTCGGCCGAGCCCGGGATGGCCTGGGCGCAGGCTGGTCAACGGCTGGAGGGCAAGGAGGCGAGCGTGGGGGCTGGGCCAGGTGGTGCCGAGCCTGGAGGGGAAGCCACGGCGGCGACGCCTGCGGAGGTGGCGGAGGCAGGGCCGGCCTGGTCGGCGTTTGCCGAGCGCCTGGCGACGGCGCTGCGTGCGTTTGTGGTGCGGCGGGACGATGGCCGCACCGTGATCGCGGGTTATCCGTGGTTTTTGGATTGGGGCCGGGACACGTTGATTTGTGCCCGAGGCTTGCTTGCGGCGGGTTGGCGGGAGGAGGTTCGACAGATCCTGCGGGTGTTCGGTCGCTTCGAGCGCGACGGTACCCTGCCCAACACGATCCATGGCGAAGACGCCTCGAACCGCGACACCACCGACGCGCCGCTGTGGTACGGGTTAGTGTGCGAGGAATTCCAGCATGCGGTGGGCGTGGGGGAGGCGGCCGGGGCGGGCGCCGGTTCGAGCCTGAGCGCGCCCGAGGTTTATCGGGAGCGAGTGTCCCCGGGGGGGCGCACGATAGCCGAGGTGCTGCGGTCCATTGCCGCCGGCTATTTGCGGGGCACTCCCAACGGTATCCGTGTGGACCCAGCCACCGGTTTGGTATGGAGCCCGAGCCATTTCACCTGGATGGACACGAACTATCCCGCGGGCACACCCCGCGAAGGGTACCCGGTGGAGATCCAGGTCTTGTGGATTCGGCTGTTACGGCAGCTCGATGGGTTGGGTCTGCCGGCGGTCGACGAGCCCTGGGCGGCCTTGGCGCAACGGGCCCAAGCCGCTTTCGACCGGTTGTTCTGGCTCGACGATCGCGGGTATTTCGCCGATGTCTTGCTGGCCCGGTCTGGGCAACCGGCGGAGCAGGGGGTGCCGGACCAGGCTCTGCGCAGCAATTGTCTTTTCGGCATCGCGCTTGGGCTCGTGACTGGCGCGCGTGCGCGTCGCGCTGTCGAGGCGGCTCGGCGCCACCTGGTGGTCCCTGGGGCGCTACGGTCCTTGGCGCCGCTGCCCGTGACGCCGCCCTTGCCGATCCGCGGACATGACGGTCGGCTCTTGAACGATCCCGACTTTCCCTACCTGGGGCGTTACGAGGGCGACGAAGACACGCGCCGCAAGCCGGCTTACCACAACGGGACGGCTTGGGTATGGACCTTGCCGACGTTTTGCGAGGCGCTGGCGCGGGCTTGGGATTTCGAGCCGGCGTCGGTCGAGGCGGCTCGGGCCTACTTGAGCAGTATGGACGGCTTGCTGAGCGAAGGTTGCTTGGGGCATTTACCGGAGATTGTGGATGGCGACGCCCCGCATGCGCAGCGCGGGTGCGATGCCCAAGCCTGGAGCGTGTCTGAGGCGCTGCGGGTCCTCGAGGTCTTATCGAGGTGATGGGGTGAGTGGCGCGCTCCTGGATCAAGCAACTCGGCGGCGCAGCAAAGCAAGGGCCTGCAGAGTGAACTAGGCTGAAGCGACGTGACGTCCGACTCCGTTTCGGTGTTCTGTTGGTGTGGCGTTTATGCTTCCCCACGAGAGGCGAATGGGGTAGCAGAGCTCCGAGCCCGCACCGCCGCCCCCAGACCGACCATGGGCGGCGGGCCACGTCGGGCCCAGACCGCATGAACCGAGACCTTCGTTCTAGCGAGCAAGCGCCTCAGAACGGAGCCTGGGTGTCCCGCCCGAGGCCACTGGAGCCAGATGCCCGCGCCCCAGATCCGATCTGCCGGCAAGAAGCTCCGGGATTCAAGCCCTCGACGCCTCTTGCGTTGCCGATGGGCCTGGGGCTCACCTGGCTGTTGTGGAGCCTGGCCTTTCTTTTTCTGGTGCGGGTAACCCGGGTCTTTCTGCCCGTCCACAAGTTCTTCGGCCCGCTGATCTACGTCATGATGCTGGGCGGACCGCTGCTGTGCCTGCTCCTTGGGATCCGCCGACTCCGCGCTGGCGGCGGGCGGTGGCTGGGCTGGACGGCGGCCGCCAGTGGCGCCCTGCTGACGATGGCCTTCGTCGCCCTGATGGCTGTGCCGCTGGTGAAGCGGGCGTTCCGGCCGCAGCCGGTGGCGATGTCGCGCCCGTTTCCCCCGCAAACCTCGGTGCCGGTGTTTCCCGGCGCGGAAGGATTCGGCACGCGCACGCGCGCCGGACGCGGAGGCAAGGTCTTGTTCGTCACGTCGCTGGCGGACGGCGGTCCGGGCAGCCTGCGGGAGGCGTTGGACCAGTCCTATCCGCGCACGGTTCTTTTTCGGGTCGGTGGCACGATCGAACTGAAGGAACCGCTCTTTATTCATCATCCCTTCGTGACGGTAGCAGGTCAGACGGCGCCGGGCGACGGCATTCTCATTAAGAACGCCGGGTTGAACGTGATGACGCACGATGTCCTGGTTCAACATCTGAGGATCCGGCCGGGGATCGGGGGCCGGGTGGATGCGGATGTGAACGACGCCCTGGCCATTTTGAATCCGCGCGCGGGCGAGGACGAAGTCTACAACGTGGTCGTGGATCGCTGCTCGTTCAGTTGGGCCGAGGACGAAACGGTCAGCACCTGGTATGCCCCGCGCGATATCACCCTGTCTTGGTGTTTCATCACCGAGGCGCTCAACCGGGCGCGGCATCCCAAACGGACGCACAGCGCTGGCCTGTTGGTGGGCGATGGCAGTGACCGGGTGAGCGTGCACCACTGCCTGCTGGCTCATAACGATTTTCGTAACCCGCTCATCGTCGGGGGTGGCACCCACGACTTCGTGAACAACGTGATCTACAACTGGGGCAACATCCCGGCCGAGCTCTACGACCGGCACAGCGCCTTCACGCACGTCAATTTCGCCGGGAACACTTATCGCCCCGGGCCGACCACCGAGCACCGCGCTTCTTCCATCATCCTGGATCGGCAGGCGGCGCCGGACTCACCGCGGATCTATGTGGCCGACAACCTGACGCCTCAGCGCTCCGGGGTCGAGGTGGACGATTGGGCCATCGTCGGGCGTGGCTGGGGCCAAGAACCGGCGCCGCGCACGCACCAGGCGCTGGATCCGTTCCTGGTCGAGCCGGTGACGCGCCTACCGGCGGCGGACAATTTCGAGCTGGTACTGGTTGGGGCCGGCGCCACGCTGCCCCGGCGCGATCCGGTGGACCAGCGCATCGTCAATGAAGTTCGCGCCGGTCAAGGCCGCATCATCGATTGGCCCAACGATGTGGGCGGCTATCCGGCGATGCAGGGCGGCCCACCACTTGCGGACTCCGACCAAGACGGTCTACCGGACGACTGGGAACGAGCTCATGGCTTGGATCCGCACGACCCGGCCGATGCCAGCCTAGTACCCGAGGGCGATGGCTACACTCCACTCGAGATTTATTTGCACGCGTTGGCCGGCCAGGCAGCCGCAGCGAAGCCGTGAGCCTGCAGGAAGCCCCCCGCGGGCGCTTGGATTTGGACCCGGCGACGAGTGAAGGGATCGGTGTAGGACAATCCCACCGCCCGCAGGCCGAGGAGGCCCAGGTGCGTTGACCCTGGCGCAAGGCGCGCGGCGGTGGGACCTGTGCCTCGCCCTGCCGGGTCCAGACCGCCGTAGAGTTCGTCGCCCACAACCGGGAGTCCTGCGCCGGCCAGGTGGACCCGGATCTGGTGCGTGCGCCCGGTCACCGGCCGGGCCTCGAGCAGCGTCAACGACCCACCCGCAGCATCTTGTCGCTGCTGCAACACGCGAAAGGCGGTCTCGGCCGGTTTGCCGTGACGCTCGTCGATGCGCATGCGGCCCGGGGTGTTGGGCTCGGGGGCAAGCCGAGACCGGCAGACCCAGTTCTTGCGCTGGGGAACGCCGCGCGCGACCGCCAGGTAAACCTTCTCGATCTGACGCCGCTCGAACAGGTCGCCGAACGTGTCCACCCCACCTCGGCTCTTGGCAAACATCAGCAACCCGCTCGTCTCTGCGTCGAGCCGGTGGACGTGGCGGAGGAAGCGCAAGTTGCGCGCGCGCGCCCAGAAGGCGCCTCCAGCGAGGCTGGACTGGATGGCGGCCTGCAAGTTGCGGTCTGTTTTCTGCCACGAGTGCGGGATCAACATCCAGCCGGCCGGTTTATCGATGACGAGCACGGAGCGGTCCTCGTACAGGATGGGGATCCGCTCGCCGTCGCCCAGTTCGATGTAATCCGGTTTGGCCACGCGCCAACGCTAGTCGAACCAGCCGATCCCGGACAGCGAATCGTGGCGATCCCTGGCTGCGGCTGCCCCAGGGTCCGGCTTGAGGCGAATCTAGCCGGCTGACCTGAGCACCTCGGCAAGAGAAGGGAGCCCGCTCGAGCCTTCCGTTCCGGCCTCACCCGCAGCCGGAAACGCCGGGCTGCCCGGAGACCACAGCTCCAGGCTTTCACTGTGCTCGTCGAAGTAGTCGGGGCGCGTGGTGATGCGGACCGGCTTTGCCATGCCGGGGGCCTGGTAGGCGTATTCACCGTCTTGGAGCTTCTTCACCATGATGCCCGGAGGCAGCGCGTCGGGGCGATCGAGAACCAAGTCGAGGTCCAGCAAAGTCAGTTTCGGGTCGGGCCTCGGCGGTTCTTGCAGGTCCGCGTCGAGCATGGCGTCGAGGTCGAATCCCTCCTGTTTCGCCGCTTCGGCCTGTTGCTCCAAATCGCCTGTGATGGCGGCCCGCGCCTCTGGATCGCGGTTCCGGCGGTCGAGGACGTGGCCGGTGATGACGCCGGGCAGTCGCGCGAGGATCGGTTGCAGCCGTCCAACCACGCTCTCGAAAAGATTGATGCGTCGGCGAAGCGCCATGTAAACGTCCGCCTCGACCGTTCCTTCGTAGTGCAGGTTGACGATGCGAATCATGGCGTGCTGCTGGCCAAGACGGTCCATGCGTCCGATCCGCTGCTCGACCCGCATGGGATTCCACGGCATGTCATAATTGACGAGGCCGCCACAGAACTGAAAGTTCAACCCCTCGGAGGCCGCATCGGTGCAAAGCAGCACGTCCGCTTTGCCTTCGCGGAAACGGCGTTTGGCTTCCTCGCGCGAAATCTTGCGCCAGTGGCCATCGGAATCGCGGACTTCTCCACCACGACCGGAGAAACACATCACGCGCAAGCTGGTCTGGGTGGTGAGTTCTTCCCGCAGAAAATCCATCGTGTCGGTGTACTGCGTGAAGACCATGACCTGCGCATAGCCGGCGCCGCGCAGCGCGGTGAGTTCATCGCGCAACCGGTCTGCTTTCGTGTCGGTGGGCAAGCGCCGAATGTCTTCGAGGAGCCGGGCGATGTCGTCCTTTTCTTCCTGGGCCAGCGCCGCTTTCTCCAATTCCGCCGCTTCCTCCGGTGCCAACACGTCGCCTTCGGCATCGGGCGTTTCGTTGTCGGCTTCGTCGTCAGGTTCTTGCGGCTTGGGCGGCTTGCCCGTCCGCAGGGCTGCCAGGCGGTCCTCCAGGGTGTGGCGAAGCGCGTGGAAACTGCTGGCCAAGCGCCGACGGTAAATCGTCATGACGAAGCCGACCGCGTTCTTCTGTTTCGGGGATGCCTGATTGTAGGTCGTGCTGATGTAGTCCTCGACGGCCTCGTAAATGCGCGCCTCGGCTTCAGACAGGGTGACGAAACGGTCCGCGACTTCCCGGTTGGCGATGGGCGTTTGCAGCTTGCCGGCCTGGTGATAACGCCGCAGCAGGTCGCGCGTGTGGCGGGAGATGAGCCGGCCAATGGGCGATTGGGAACGCATCAGGCGCAAGGCCACGCCGCGGGCGCTGGCGTCCATCTGCCGCCGGGGAATGGCGGCGGAGTCGCGCAAGGCTGACAGCACGCGCTTGGCCTGGAGGCCGCTCGTTGCGCCTGCCCGTTTGGCGTCCTGTTCGCTAGCGCGGCCGTAGCTGCGCTCGGTCGCGCGGAACATGGCCGCGAGGAATTCCATGTCCTGGTGCGAGGGCGAGGGGCGATCGACGGCTTTGCAGAATTTCAGGAACGCCGCTTCGTGCCATTCCGGCGGCAGACCGAGCAGGGACAGGAGATCCCACACCTCGACCGGATGCACCTGCATCGGGGTGGCGGTGAGGAGCAAGAGCGCCTGGGTCCGGTGCTGGATGCGCTGCGCCAAATCAAGCAACCGGTTCGGTCTGTGTTCCCCCGCGAGGCCGGGGGACTTGCGCCGCGCATGGTGCGCTTCATCAATGACGATGACATCCCAGGGCTCGGCCTGCTCGGCGAGTTCGGCGGCGCGCTCGCGACGGCGCATGAGATGACTCGAAGCAATGACGAACGGCTGTTGGTGCCAGTCGGCGCGGGCGATGGGTTCCTGCACGGGCGCGGGGCGTCCGGGCGTGGGCAGCCAGAGCAACTGGTCGCCGTCATAGACCGGCCAGTGCAGATTGAACTTCTCGCGCAACTCGACCTGCCATTGCCGACAGATGCTTGCAGGCGCGAGGATCAACACGCGGCTGGCTTTCTCCGCCAGCCACGCCTGGCGGATCAACATGCCCGCCTGAATCGTTTTGCCCAGGCCAACTTCGTCGGCGATGAGCAAGCGCGGCGGCCAACGGCCGTAGAGCCGTTGGAAGGCGCGGATTTGGTGCGGCCACGGCTCGACGCTGGCCGTGGCCTCGCCGACGCGCTCGCCGCCGTTGGGCATCTTGGGTGCCTGCTTGATGTAGGCCCAGACCAAGCGGCGCAAATCGGTCACTTCGGCTGCGCCTTGTGTACCCAATGACGAATGACGAATGCCCAATGACGAATCGGTCTCCGGCGTGCGTTCCTTTTCGTCATTCGTCATTCCGTCATTCGTCATTCTCCTCAACCGAGCCGGCAAGTCCTGCTCTGGCAGGAAACGCAGCAAATCGTCCCGCATGGCGTCCGGCACCGGCATGGTGATGACGTGCTTGGACTGGCCCTCCCAGAGTCGTTTGAAGTTGTGTTCCTCGGCGGCGACGCGCGGATCGTCGCCCAGCCAGGAGCGGAAGATGTTCAGGCTTTCCCAATTCCGCGTCCACCCGGCCTCCGTTTCGTTCAGACTGCCGTTGAAGGCGAGCCGGTCGCCGGTCTTGTCTTCGAGGATGCCTGCCTTCTCGTGGAAGATGCCTTGCGCGGGAATGGGGCGGCGATGCTCGTCGCACGGCACGGCGACTTGCACTTCCAAGACTTGGTTAGCCACCATCCAGGCAAGCAATTCGAGCGCCTCGACTTCCCGCTGGTTGCCTGGTTTGAGCGGATGGGCGAGCAGGTGTGCTTTAACTTGGTCGCGCAACTGCGCGCCTTTGGCGATGGCCTCGACTTCGGCCGGATCGAGGGTGCATCCGACCAGCAGCCGCATGCGCCCGCTGTTGCGAACCAACCCTTCAATGCCACGCGCCGCCAGCGTGAGCGCCCGTGCCTGGAAATACCCGGTGAGCCGGTCGTAGCGGACAGCGCACTCCAGCGCCGGGACATAGAACTGCGTGACAAGGTCGCCGTCATCCGGCGTGTATTTCAGTTTCCAGTCCCTGTCACACAAGAGGCTCATCTGTGCGGCTTCAGGCGCGTCGTACGCCACCCTTCCGTACCAAGCGTAGGCCAACCTGATAGAGATCGGGAACGTCCACTCGGTCACTCCCTCGTGCGCGGATGATGCCGAGTTCGATGAGATCGTCAGTCAGCCGCGCCGGGTCCTCTGCTGGAGGACGCGCTTCCGTCCGCCGATTCCAGCTTGCGGTCCATTCCTTGCGCAGCAGCCCTTCGAACTTGCGCCGTGGCATGGGAATTCCTTCGTTCTGCAACCGGTCCCGGAGGCCTTCCATCCAAGGCCACTCGTTGTTGATGGCCTGCATCACCTGGTGCTTAGAAACCTCTTCGATGGCCCGGCGCAAGGACGTCGGGTGCAGAATGCGCTGGTATTGGGCACGAGGTTGCTCCTTCTCCCTGGCCGCGGCCTCTTCAATCAGTCGGACAAGAGCTCGGGGATGAGCCTTGCCCAGGCCATCCCGCACGTGGTCGATGATCCAGTTGAATGATAGCCCTTTGTTCCTGTTGGCCCCCATGTGGACGCCCACCAGTCTCTCAATGAGGGGCCGTACGGCATCTGCATTCGCCAATTGTGGGATGAGTCCCAAGCCTGGGTGCTCGGGAGCGAACTCGATCCTCGCTTCCCGGCAGTATTGGGCCAGCTCGCGGCAACTGTTGGCCATGCGCTTCACCAACAGGGCATACAGATTCCGATCGCTCCAGGCGAGTTCGGCCCGGTTGGCCGCCAGTTTCGGCAAGTCCGCACTGAGCGTTGCGCTGTTGCGACGATAGAGATCGGTCCGCATGAAGAGCTTGGCCCGCAGTCGGCTCCAGCGGCGTGAGTAAGCGGACCAGAAGGAGATCAGGCCGCGAATGGCTCTGCCCATCACCTCCCAATGATACCCCCCAAGCGTGTCCAGCTCGTCATAAGCCACGAATACCCATCGGTCATTTGCCCGCAGCTGCTCGTCCACGCGGTCAAGGGCCAAGAGAGGTGCAGACCGCGCCTGATGAAAAGCTGTCATCACGGATTCTACATCCCCCCCCATCGGGCTCAAGAGGGGCCGAAGCGCCGCTCGGTCATCCGCCTCCAACTCCTGCTTCAGGCAGCGAACCAAGTACGCCAGCCAGAACTCCTCGGGGGTCTCAGGTTTCAGGTTCGGGTCCCCTAAGTAGCCCCGTAAGCCCCGTTGATCGGGGAAATCCGCTCCCGAAGGGTAGGCGGTCCGCCAGACCGTGCGGTCGCCGGCAAGGGGGGTGACGCGGACCTGTGGGGTCTGCTGGACCACCGCCAGGAGCAGACGCGGCTGTTGAAGCAGCCGGAAGAGCTCCGACTTTCCGGCACCGCGTTCTCCCACGATAAGAGTGACTTCGGGCGCCAACGCACGCAAGTGCTCCGGGACAGGGAGAAATCGTGTGCCGAACATCTGCTCGGGCTCACGGTCGGCCTGTCCCGCACCCCCCATCTCAGCAAGCCCGTCCAAGAGGGCGTTTCGCAGTTCAGGCGAGAGTCGGTTCATTCCACGTCCTCCAGGAAATGGCTACAGATACGTTGGCTCAAGGCTTCGTATTCCGGACCGGTCAGGATGTCGGTGACGTCCGCGAGGCGCGAGAACGCGGCCAACGGTTGCTTGTAGCTGATGCTGACGGGCTGGTGGGGCGCGTCTCGCGACTCGGCGTCAGCCAGGGACCAGAAGCTGTCTTGTTGGTCCTCGCCGGCATAATACCGGTCTTCGAACTCATCGCGCGCACGGAGCGAAAACGCCTCCCGCTGGCTCCTGGCGGTATCAACATTCTCAGGAACCATCGCCTGCACCAGGACGCAGTCTAACTGAGGTTGGTCTCGGCAGAGCCGCTCCTTGCCGAGCCGATCCAACACCAGGCCGATCCCCTGCCAGCTCTGATCGGAATGCGTGCCAAACAGGATCTGGAGGTGGGCGAACCCGCCGAGGAGCAAGCCGGCCGGGTCCCCGAGCCCCGCCCGTGAGTCGATCAGAATCCAGTGCGGCGCCAGTTCCTTCCGCACTCGCTCAACGAGATGCGACCACGGATGGGGTTGCCCCGGGGGCGGAGGTTCGAAGTCCAGCTTCGCTACTTTTGCCAAGTACTGGCCGTCGAGCCGGCCGGCCGGGAGCACGTAGATCTCGCCTACACCGCCGGTGAAGGAATCCTCCCTCAATACATGGTAGTAGTCCGCCAGACTCGCCTCCTCTGGTGCCGGACCCTCGAGGAGATAGTCCGCAACACCCCATAGCACGGGCGATGCGGTTGGTGTCAGCAAGGCCCCAACGCCCGGTGCGTCCAAATCGCCGTCCAGCACAACGACGCGCTCCCCGGCTCGCGCCCGCAAGACGGCGAAGGAGGCCAGGGCAGTCGTGCGCCCGACGCCACCTTTGAATGAGTAGAAGACGAGGATGGGAGGCCCGTCCGCCATCCCAGGCTGCCTGGGCCAGGGCGGTGCCATCAGGCTGGCAGTCCAACTGGCCTTGGCCCTCACCCGGTCCATGATTCGTAAGCGGCGGTCTCGCTCGCTGGGCCTGGCTTCCTCCCAAGTGCTGACATAAATGGCCTCATCGGAGGGATTCGGAGCGCCGCCCACCACCCAAATCTGTCCCGACCACCAGCGACCACACTCCTCGCCGAGAGTCCGGCCGAGTTGCTCACCCTTCGCATCCCGGCTTCCCGCCCCCGGCCAAGCCACCAGCCTCAGCCTGCCGTACAGGTCATCGATCAGCACCAACCGCTCCCAGTCGGACGACTTCGTAAGCGTTTGTGCCAGACGTTCTTCCGCCGCCCGCCTTGCCTGGTCATGATGCAAATAACTCATAGTGTGATCACGCCGTCCTTAGCCATGCCGCCAATGACCTCCGAGTAGAGTCGGTCTGCCTCCTGCAACCATTGGGCTGCGATCCCCGGCGGGACGGTGAACTCCGGATGGTAACGCAAGGACTCGCTCCACTCTGCCGGGGGGACGCCGTGGCCCACGCTGCTGACAGGATCGGATTTCAAGTAGCGCCACGTCCGGCCCGTCGGTAATGTGGCCAGATCAAGTGCCCGCCAGCCGAGATCCTGAAGGTTGTGCCTGCCGGCCACCCGACCGGTCGCCCTCGTCTCAACCTGCACCAGACTCTTGAGCACGCATTCAATGCCGTAGCCCGAAAGATAGGCTGCGCCATCCGCACGATTCGCCTTCAGGAGTGCGCGTGCGTCCGTGCAGTGCTTGCTTGCCGCCGCCGGATAGTCCTCGCCAGTCGCTATGTCTCGCAGGCTCGACATGAACGTCGCTATTCAAGCACTGATGTCCATCCTGTACAACGTCGCCCTCTGTGGGTCATGTCTCCCGCCACAACTCCAACTGCTCCGGCGCTTCCACGCGGTCGGTGAAGGCGAGGCGGCGCAGTTTTTCCAGGGCGTCGAAATCGTTGCCCGCGCCGGCCACGTCGCCGGGCAACTCGACGTTGCTGAAGGCGGTGCCGACGGGCAGGACTTCCAAGACGGCTTGCATGGCCGTGGCGAGGTTGGGGTCGTTCAGCACCTCGGCGCGCTCCAAGAGTTCGCGGCCCGCTTCCACGGTCTTGGTGCGGGCCTGGTGCGCGGCGTGATGGAGGGCGTCCACCATGCCGCTGGAACCGTCCGCACCGCCAAGGGCGCTCTTGGTAGCGCGCTGAGCGCTGTCCCACATCGTCAGGTCCGAGCCTTTCTTTTCGCACAGGCTGCCCACGATGTCTTTGTCGAGGTCCACGCCCACGGCGCGGGCGAGGCGCAGGGCTTCGTCGTAGGGGAAGACCGGGGCTTGGAAGGCGTCCCACGCGAGGACGAACCAGGACGTGCGGGCGTCCAGTTCCGTGCGGGCGCGCTTGTGGGTGAGTTGCTCCAAGCGCCAGCGTTTGACCTCGCGGCGGGCGGCGTCGAGCGCGTCTTCGGGCGAGACAGCGTAAGGGTCCCATTCTTCGGGGAACAAATCCTTCTGGGCGCGCTTGAGGGACGGAGGGAGCGGATTGGGCGTGCCGCGTTTGAGGGGCCAGTGTTTGGAAAACTCCTCCAGGGCCGGACCGAAAGAGGCGAGGTAGAGGTCCACGCCGCGAATGCCAGCCGCCTGGAACTCTGCGACGCGGTTGCGCACGGCGGCGGCTACTCTGGGTTCAACGTCCTCCCAATAAACTGGCTCCGGCGGCAATGACGAATGACGAATGTCTAATGTCGAATGGCCTTCGGCCAGTCGCACACCGTCTTTTTCGTCATTCGTCATTCCGTCATTCGTCATGCTCCTCGGTCGGCAGGCGAGGAAGATGGTGCTATTGGCTGCGGCCTTGTCTTTGATGTGGAGGCTGCCCTCGGCCTCGGTGTTGATGGGCCAACTGGCGGTGATGGTGAAGCCGGCTTCCATCAACCCTTTCGTCAACGCATCCCAGGCGCCGGTGGCCTTGTGCGTGAACATGAGCGTCATGATGCCGTCCGGCTTCAACACGCGGCGGCACTCGGCGAAGATGGCGGCCATGCGCTCTTGGTAGTCCTTCTTGGCGAGTTCGCGTGCGGACAATGACGAATGAGGAATGCCTAATGACGAATCCCCTTCGGCCAACCGCGCGCCGCTCTTTTTGTCATTCGTCATTCCGTCATTCGTCATTTTAAACTTCGCCGGATTGGCCACCGCCTCGTTCTCCTTGTCGGTGAGCGGGCGGCGGAACAGCTCTGGCAGCACCTGCCCGGCGGTGCGTTTGAGCCAGACGTAGAAGAAGTCCGACAGCTCCGCATACATCACGTTGTCGTAATAGGGCGGGTCCATCACCACGGCGTCAACGGTGCCGTCCGCGATGTGATCCAGGGAATCACCCGACTTGCAGGTGAGCGTCATGGGCGGGGGGAAGGGCGAATGACGAATGTCGAATGACGAATCATCCGAAGGAGTGCTGTGCAGCGCCAGTTCGCCCGCGTCGGCGGCGCGGACGTGGGGCGGGCGCACCAGTTCCACCAGTTCCCCGATGCACTTGGCGGTTTGCTCGATGGCCCAGTCGTAGCCCAAGCCCTCGATGAGCAGCGCCATTTCGGCATGGGACCAGCAGAACGCGAAGTCGTGACGGTTGAAGGTGTTGGCAACCACCTCCCGCGTCGGCATCCAAACCGACATCCGCGAGTTGTAGTTCAACAGCTTGTCCAAGCTCAGCGCGAGGTAGCCGAAGGCGGCTTGGAGCCTCTCGCTCAATTCTCCACGCTGGCGTGCCTCGGCCAGCAGTTCCTGAAACACCTCCACTGAGATGCCGTGGCCCAGCAATTGGCGAGGCGAGAAGATGTGCCACCAACGGGACATTCCGTAACGTAGTAGCTCGGTCGTCTTATTGCCGACCGGAATGGGTTCGTTTGGCACAATGTCCATGGCCTCCCACTCCGGCATCTTCTCAGCGAGGCAGGCGGCGATGGCGGCGGAGTTGTCGTCTTCCGGGCGGGGGGCGCGGTAGCCGCGTTCCCAGGCCTCGCGGGTGCGGCCGGTCTTGGTCTTCTTTTGCACGCGGCGCTTGAAGACGACGGTGTAAAGCTGCTCCCCCATCTGGCCGGCTTGGGCCTGGCGCTTGACCTCGTCGCCGCCAATCACCCGGCCACAATCCGGGAACGGGCATGTGGCATCGCCACCGGCGACGGTGCCGGCGGAATGGTCCGCCAGCTTGCGGACGATCTCGAACGCGCAACGACGCGGGGGTAATGACGAATGACGAATGCCTAATGACGAATGGCCTTCGGACAGCCGCTCGCCGCGGGTTTCGTCATTCGTCATTCCGTCATTCGTCATTGATTTGAGCCTCACGCCGGTCCCGTCCGGGGCCAGTCGCCAGTTCGGCGAGAGCGGCACCAACCCTTCGCAATACGGGCAGCGAATGGTGCGCGTCCAGAGGTAGGTCAGGTCAATTTCGTCGGGTGCGCGGTGTTGGGGGAAGAACTCCGAGAGGCGGCTTTGGATGCGCTTGCGCCACTCAGTGGCGACTTCCAGGAATTTGGCCTTCACCGCCATGCCAAGCTCGGCTGGCCATTTGACCGTGGCGTGTTCGATGAGGGTCGCGACCGGATTAAGGTCGTTTGCGAAGGTGGGCAAGCCCAGTCGAACGGCCTCGAAGGGCACGCTGCCGCCGCCAGCGGTGGGGTCGAGCACGCTGGCTTTCATGCGGTCGCCAAAGCTCGCCAGCCATTTGCGGTCCGCATCATCCGGCACGTAGCCAAACGCACGCGCGTAGCCGTAAGGGTCTTCCACCCTGACTCCCGTTCGCCTCGCCCGTTCAATGTGTTGCCGGCCTTTCACCGGATCCCCGTGGATGCCGAGGACATGCTTGAACTTTTCGTGGTCCGCGTCCGCCGGGAGCAGCGAAGCGAGGATGGCGGCTCGTGAGGCCACGAGCGGACGCCGCGCCCACCAGACATGCAGGTAGTAGGTCGGTGGGAGCGCCGTCATGGAGCGGCGTTCGCGCACGCTTTCTTCGCCGATTTCGGCGATCGGCAGCCAGCGTTCAATGAGGCGGGTGTCCGGGGATTGCGGATTGCGGATTGCGGATTGGGGATTGGGGGGCACGGGTTCAACGGGTGGGGAAGAGGGGGACGCTAGTGGCATGAGTCGGCATTTCTTGAAACGCAGGCCAAACTGCTGGAAATGAATGGGGTGCGGCTTCAGATGGCCGCTGACTCCGCATTGAAATGCGGAGTCCGCGTTTCCGGGTGGCGTGGGCTTCGCCAGAATTCGCCGCATGCGTCGGAGATTGGTGGCTGGGCCGTCGAACCATTGCACGGGAGGCAATTAATTGCACGCCGTGCAATTGTCTGCCGGGCTGGCAGCGGGGCCGTGATGGAAATGGTCCAGTGAACCATTCTCTGTTGGTGACGGAAGTCATCGCGAATGAGCAGCAGCAAGGCGCCAATGGCTGGTGCGTCCCGCTTGTCGGGATGCACCCAACAGGAGCATGCCCGCCTGGCGGTCCAACTGAGCGATTTCTCGCGCTCAACGGGGGGCGGAAGTTATGTGCGGCGCACATAAACCATGTGCGGCGCACATAACTTTGCCAAGCGACCAATAAAGACCATGCGGGCATCACGCTGGGCCTCCTGCCGAATGGTGGCGCATCCATCGGGTCGCCCGTTGTCGTCCGGCCAAGGTCACCAATCCCTCAGCCTGCAACTGCTTCATCAGGCGGACCACTTGATAGCGCCCCAGTTGGGTGATCTCCCGGATGTCAGCGTTGCTCAGAGGGCCTCGCTTCAACGCGGTCAAGACTCGCCCTTTGAGGTTTTCCTGCGCCAAGCGGCTGTCCACATGATAGGCGAGCGATTCGCCGAGTTGCTCATAGGCAGGCATGCTGAGGCGATAATACCGGCCTTTGCCGGCGGGGCCGCCGAGTTCCACCAGCCGCTCGGGCGTGGCGAGGCGGGCGAGGGCTTCGCGGGCGGCTTCGAGCGGGCGCTGGCAGAGTTCGGCGGCCTGGCGGGCGCTGATTTCCCGGTGGCGGGTGAGATGTTGGAGCACCAGCAGCTCATCCACGGTGAGGTCGGGGTGCCGGAGGGTCAGGTTGGCAAAGGCGGGTTGGGTGTCCTGGCCCTTCACCGTGACGATAACGGTGGCACCGGGCGACCAGTAGTAAGGCGGTTCCTTGCCTTCGATGAGGAAGTCGCGAAAGACGCGAGACACGCCGAGATTGGCGGCGTTGGCGACGCGCATCCGAGCCAGCGCTCCGAAGAGCGCCGGGTAACGCGGCACGGAGGCGTGGTGGAGGATGTTCTGAGGCGTGATACCTCCGAGAAACGGGCCGGGATTGGAAATCTCCAGCCGATCCGGGTAGAGCTTGACGACCACTCCGCCCGGAGCGGCGTAGTCCCGATGGGCGAGGGCATTGACGAGCAATTCCCGCATGGCAAGATGCGGGTAACGCGGAAACTCGGGGTGAACGAGGTCGCCCTTGATGGTGACGATGGGGTTGTTGGCGTTGACCATTTCCCGCAAGCGCCGGAGGGCGATGGCGAAGCAATCCTGGCCGCGCTCGACCTGGTCGTAGTCCGTGTCGGACACCATGCGGAAGAAACTCCACTGGGCGTTGGGGACGCGGCGTTGAAGTTCCTCTGACCGGCCCACCAGGAGCAGGCCGGCGGTGAGCAGTTGGCCGTCCGGCATCAGCACGCCCAAGGCGCGCAGCAAATCCTCATCGCGCAGTTTCAGGAGGTCGGCTTCCGCCCGCGCTTCGGTCATGAGCGCGCGAAGGTCCTCCAGGCCAGCGGCGCGGATGAGGCCTTGCCAGTCGCCGGGGACCGGTTGGGCCGTCAGTTCAAAGGCAGTTTCGTGACGAATGGCGTCGAGTTCGGCCAGCGTCAGTCCGCGCAAGTCCTCGCCGACGCGGATGAGGTATTTGCCGTCGCGGGTGTGAAAGACGTGTCCGCGTGGACGAGCCGGGATGGCGGCGATGACGACGTTGCCCGAAGGCGTGGCGAGATTCTCGACCTGGATGTAGATTTGGGCGGAGTCGTAAACGCTGCGGCGGATTTGCTGGATGTCGCCGGCGGAGAGCGGGGAAACGGGTTGAACCTGGCGCGGCGGCTTGTTCGTCACCCCCATGAGGAGATGGCCGCCGCCCGCGTTGCCGATGCCAACCGCATATTCCGCGATTTCTTTGCGACTGAGCAGCGAGGTTTTGAACTCGATGCCCTCGGCTTCGCGGTCGGCCATGCAGCGTTGGAGTTCGGCCAGGGAGAAGGACGAATGGCGAATGGCGAATGGCGAATGGCCATGGGCTAGCCGAGCGCCGCTCTTTTCGTCATTCGTCATTCGGTCATTCGTCACTTGGCGAGTGTAGCGTGTGGTTTCGCCGAGGTGAGCATCATGCGGTGGCGGTGGAGGGCATCGTCAGCCCGGTTGCGGAAGCAAGGCGGCGGGCGAGTTGGAGGAAATCGGCGGCGCAGTCGGCCACGGCTTCGACATGGGCGCCAATGGCGCCATCCGCCGGCTTGAGATGGAACATGGGTTTGTGGGCCTCCATGGCGAGCGGCATCAGGCTGCGATAGAGCTTGAGCTGAGACAGGCAGTAGGGATCGGCGGCGACGTTGGGAATCTGCGCGGTCGGGGATTCGCCCAGCACGGCCATTCGATACACGGGGGGGATTTTGTTCATCCAACGCTGGTAGGCCTTGACGGGCCGGCCCTCGCGAATGCCGTGCCCCATGACAACGTAGCCGAGCGGAGTCAGGGAGGCGGAGGGCAAAGAGAGTCCCGGGGGCGCTTTGGGCGCGAGCCCGGCCCAGGTGTTTCGCCATTGGAGGAGCGTCGGCCCCAGGTTCTTGAGGCCCTGGAGCGAGTAGAGATCGGGAGCCAGGGGCAGGCAGACGGAATCGGAGGCGATGAGAGCGGAACGGTTGATCGCACCCAAGTTCGGGCCGACATCAATCAGGATGAGTTCCGCCCAGCCGGAAGCGACGGCCTCCATGAGCCGGTGGAAGGCCGTCATGGTGCGGAAGGCCGCTTCGTCCGAGTTGTGGCAGCGGGGCCAGGCGTCGGAGAGTTTGTCCTCGAAGCGGGAGAGGCCGAGGTCGCCGGGCAGCAACCCGAGATTGGGGAGGATGCGCTCGATTTCAGGCGGGGCGATGTCCCCGAGGCCGCGCAGAATGGGCCGGACAGCGCCGTAGATGGTGTCAGGGTGCTCGTCCGCGTCCGGCCAGAGTTCCTCCAAGCGATCCTCTTCGAGGAACATGGCCGTGAGGTTGGCCTGGGGATCGAGGTCCACCGCGAGGACGGGCAGGCCGCGTTCGGCGAACATCCAGGCGAGATGGTAAACGAGCGAGGTCTTGCCGACGCCGCCCTTGTTATTGAAAAAGGCGATGGTCTTCACGGGCGAATCGGGATGGTGACGCCGAAGAAGGTGTCGCCGAATTCAAAGCGGGCTTCCGGGCTGCCGTTCTTTTTCAGCGCCTCCTGGGCGCGAATCACGCCGCGCCCATATTGGTTGACGAAGCCAAGCACGGCCAGGGCTTCGGCAACGACGGGGTTCCGGTAGCTGGTCTGTCGCGGGAAATTCATCGGGGTGGCCTCGCCGTAAAGCGGACCGGGATTGAGGATTTCCAAACGGTCGGCAAAGCGATAGAAGCGGACGGGAGAAGCCGCTTCATAAGACCGGTGGGCAATGGCGTTCATCACCAACTCACGCACGGCGGCGGGCGGAAAATCCCATACGTTTTCCTCGCGAAGCGCCGAGACGGGAACCGGGCGCGAAGTGGGCAGGGTCCGGGAGAAGGCGTCTAATTCCCGGGAGAGGGTAAGCAGATCGCCAGCGAATCGCTTTGCGGTGGGATCTCCCGCCATGTCGGTGCCCGGAAAAGCAACGAACTGCACGTAGGCATGGGGGAGCCACTGCAATGGGTCTTTGGCGAACAAGAGGATCGCGGCATGAGTCGGGCAGTTCTTTTCCAGATCGAACAAACGGAGCGAAGCCATTTGCTCGCGGATGTCGCGACGATTCTCCGCAATGACTTCAGCCGCGATGGCTTGCGGCCTGTAGGTATTCAGAAAGAGATCGGGTGCGAGATCGTCGAGGGTGCTGCCCAGGCAGGGCAGGGCATCGAAAGTCTTAGAGGCTGCGATGCGACGTTCGATGAGAATGCGTTCTTGAGCCTCGTTGGCGACGCCCTTGCGCGGCCCCACGCGAATGCAGATTCGCCCTTTGTAGCGAACGGGGGGCAAGTGGTGTGGTTGGACTTCCGCAATCGCGACCTCGCCCTCGCCGGTGGACAGCGCATGCTTGTAGGCCACCAAGGCAGGCGGCGGCAGGATGGTGCCGTCCGTAGAATAGGAGACCAGTTGTTGCAGCAACTGGTCGGTGGCCTTCGAGCCACAGGCCTTCCCGGTCTTGTCGTCCACACCGATGAGCAGGTAGCCGGGGAGCCCGCTGCCGGGCATGTCGTTGGCAAACGAACAGATGGCCTCGCGAGATTTGTCCGTATCGGTCGTAGAAATCGTGCGTTCGACCCGGAACGATTCCAGGTCGGACATCAACGCAAGGAGTTCGGATTCTGTGAGCATCAGCGGGCCGGGGTTGTGACTTGGCGCGGGGATACTGAACGAGGAGTTGTGAGCAGGATGCGGAGCGCGGACAGGACGCGGCGCGGATTCTTGCGGTGCATGGCCATGCCGAGCCAATAGGCGGCTTCTTCCTTGCCCATTGCCTCGATGCCTTCAACCACGTTGCGGAGATTGTCCCGGCTGCGCATGGGTGCGAGGGCGCGGAAGAGCAAGCCGAGCGTGAGGGCGATGTCCTCCGGCAAGGGCCAGGCGCGCGGCAGGCGGAGCGCCGGGGCCTCGAACGGGATGCCGGCTTGTTTCAAACGGCGCGTGACGCGGTGGTCCACCAACTCAAGATTGCGCCCGCGCAAGCCAGCGACGCGGACGGGGGCCTTGAGCGTGGGCGTGGCGGGGGATGGAAGTTGCCAGACTTCCAACTCCGTGTCTGCCGGGCCGAAGTAGTGCGCCCGGAGTTCGTAGCGCGGCAGCGCCAGGCTGGGATCGGCGGGCGCGCGGCGCGCGGCGGGGCGCAAGCGGCCCGCGCTGGTGATGGCGGCGTCGAGAATCATGCGGCGGTTTTTGGGGGTTGTCTTCACGCGGTCGCCTCCGCTGTGGCGGACACGTAGGCCGCGCCGCTGGCGAACCTGGCGAGGCGCTCAGTGAGCTTCTCGGGGGCGTCGCCGGCCAGCGGGAGTCCGGGGTTAAAAGTGAGGATGAACGTGGCCTGCACGTCGCGATCGCGGGCGGCGTTCAGTTGCGGGACCAGAAAGTCTTTCACCGGCAGGGCGTCATTGGGCGCGCCTTTGAACTCAAGCTGCATTTCGCCGCCTTCGGTGGTGACGTAGCCGCCGCTGAGTGTGACCTGCTTGGTGCATCCCTTCTCGGCGTGGACGCTGCCCAACATGCGAAACGCGTCGGTCGCGTCGAAAAGGCGAACCGAAAGCACCTGGACCTGCTCGAACTTGGCTTTGCGGGTCTTCTCCCAAAGCTCAGTGAGCGCGGCCTTCAACACGCCTTCCGCCGTGAGCGCGCCCGGCGGCGGCGGGGGAGGCGGAGTCGGGGCTGGCGGCCCGTCTTCATGCCCCGTCAGGCCACCGTCCGTGCTGGGCGGATAGCCGGTGCCGCCGGTTTCGCCGCCGGTGCTCGGCGTGGCTGGAGTGGGTGCGGGTCGGGGCCAAATGCCCTTCTCCTTGGCGAATTGCATCGTGAAGACGAACGATTGTTCGTCAATGACGATGCTGGCCATCGGGTCGCCGGGGCCGCAAAGGAGTTCGCCGCGCCGATAGACGTAATCGCCCTGCTGAATGCCCTGGGTGATGGCGCGGATGAGAACGGAGTCGCTGGAGTGGATGGAGAGCGCCGGGTCCTTGCGGAATTCGTCGCGCAAGGTGGCGGTGGAAATCTGGCCCTTTTTCAAGGGCGTGCGGTCGCGGATGTAGCCGGGGGATTCCGGCGGGTCTTCGGAGAGGCGAAGCTTCTGGTTCGCGCTCTCGCGGAGCGTTCGGACGATTTGTTGCTGGCCGCTGCCAGGCTTCTCGGAAGCCGTGTGGATGTCCACTGCCGCGTGCGCCAAGTCCACCGGGCTGCCAGGCAGACGGTGGCGCGAAGGGTAGAAAACGTGCCGGTAGCATTGCTGGATGGCGATAGCGACTTCCGCCTCGGATTTGGATTCCAACTCGCGCACCTTGCGCTGTTGATGGTCGGCCAGTTCGTCAATGCGTCCGGGTTTGATGAGTTCGGCGAGGGCCAGACGGCGGACGGTCTTCTTGCGCATCTCGTCGGTGCGCGTCTCGTCGGCCACGACGAAAACCAGATGATTGCGCAGGCTGCGCAGGCTGCCGCCGTCGGTGCCCTTGCGCTCGAAGACGCGGGCGATGAGTTCGGGGATGGCGTCCACCGTCGCGCCGACGGAAAGTCCGTCATACGCCATGACGGCAAGGCGCGGGCGGCCATTGCCGAGGTCGTCGTCCACTTCGCCGGGGGCGGCGGGGAACGGGACCATCTCGAAGACGGACCCGGTGGTGCCGCCGAAGATGGTTCTGATTCGGTCGTTCAACTCGGCGCGGGCTTGAGCGGAGTCCACGTTGGTTTCCTCGCGGCGGATGACTTGGGTCAGGTTCGCTTCGGCGAGGAACCGCAGCGGCACGCCGGGCCGGTCATCGAGGTAGGATGACTCGTCGCGGAAGCGCTTCCAGGCCGCGTCAATGAAGCTGAGGTCATAGGCCGGGCCAAGCGTGGAGAAGCGGAGGCGCTCGGCGGACAGGCCCTTCAACTGATCGTTGAACGCCAGGCTGTGAATGAAGACGGTGCGCGCCGTGTAAGTCGTGTAGGGGGCGAGGCCCGCGTGGTGCTTTTCATCGAGTTCCACGGCGAGCGGTTTCTTGGCTCCGCCGGCAATGTCGTGATTCACCGCCGGGATGAATTCGGTTCGCCCCAGCTTGGTGAAGATTTCCTGGCGGATGGGTTCGAAGCCCAAGTCAACGTGGTGCAGATGAATCGCGGTGGCACCCGCCGGGCGGGTTTGCCAGAGTTGCGCGATGGTGCGGGCCAGCAGGCGCAACATGCCGCGCACGCGCTGGAAATTCGCGAGCGTGGCGGTCTTGGTGGTGAGCGTGTCCAGGACTTCGGGATGAAACGGGTAACTGGCGCGGAAAGCCTCGCTCGTCTCCGGATGGTTGGCGTCCGCCGGCAACACGTCTCTGCTGGCAAGCCAGAGCGATCGATAGGCGTCAATGACCGGCTTGGCCTTGGCGGTGTCGATCTTGCCGAAGAGGCGGCGCAAGAGGACTTGAACGGTTTCGTGGTCCTCGGTGGGATTCAGCAACGTGGCCTTCCGTGCCGAGATGCTTTCCGCCTCGGCCATCTTGTCGGCGATGAACTGGTTCTCCGCGCTGTAGGCGTCGGTCGCCTTGCCTTCTTTGCCGATGGCCAGAGTGTACACCAGTGACACGCGAGGATTGCTCTCGACCGCTTTGAAGAGGGACGTGAGAAAGGCACTCATTTGCTCCCCGGCAGCGCTGCCGTGAAGCTGGCGGGCCTTGCGTAGATAAACCGAAAGCTCGTCCAGGAGGATGAGCGAGGGCTCACCGCCGAAAAGCTCGGCCAGCGTTTCCGCGCCGGGGGCGGTGTGGCTCTCATCGCTCTTGCGAACGCGGTCGTAGCCGGCTTTGCCCGCGAGCGAGTAGGCAAGTTCGCCCCAAGGGGTGTGAGCGAGGATGCCCTCGCCCATGCTGCGGCCGTTGGCGGGATCGGCGTTCTCACCGTCGAACGCCGCGATGCGTATTCTGGTCTTGGGGACAAACTTGGCGTCAAGGAACTCGGCGACGTTGGCGACGGCCTTCATGCCGTTGGCCGCGTGGCTGAGCGCAATCAGGCCGTGGGTCTTGCCGCCGCCGTAGCTGGTGTCGAGGCGGAAGATGGCGGCAGCGGCGCTAGGGTCGCCCGTGAGTCGCGCGAGGACGTTGCGAAGCAGATTCTTGAGGCCGTGGGTGGGGTAGGTGTTGGCGAAGAATCGGTCGGGCTTCTGATAGTCGTCCGATGCGTTGCCGCGAATGACCTTGGCCAAGTCGGCCGCGAAATCAGCCTCCGCGATGGTACCCTCGAGGACATCCTCGCGCGGCACACAGGTTTCAAAGATGGTTGGCAGACTCATGGTTCGTCGTTCAGCGGTCACTGCCGTCATTGGAGATTCTGCCTTGGTCCAGACGCGGGGGGAAGCCTGAAGCGGCCCCCGGGTCCTCGCGGAGACGCTATGTTCCTCGCGATCGCTGGGTGCAACGGCGGGACCCGACCCGTCTGTGCCCCAAAACGCTCAGTTGTCGGCGGCCGGTGCCTTTGCTAGTTTCTGCGCCGCTCAAAATCGGGCGGTTCAGCGCGGCATCGAACCGCCTGCGCCCGTGAGCAAGCGATTCATTGCCGATGAGATCTCGGGATATACGACAACGTGCCGTTAGGGCGCGCCGTCTGCTGCGCGCCGCAGACCGCTGTGGGCACAGGAAGCCGCGGCGCGCAGCGGACGGCGCGCCCTACGGCCGACTGGTAGTCCATCGCAGCGACTCATGAGTATGGCGACGATGGCATCAGCGGACGCAGGGCACACCCGGCCTGCTGGCAACGGCGAGGTGGTGGCGGCGGTGCGGGGTCTGACCAAGATCTTCAAGGATTTCTGGGGCCGACCCAAGGCGCGCGCGGTGGACAACGTGAGCTTCGAGATCCGGCGGGGCGAGGTGTTCGGTCTGCTCGGCCCGAACGGGTCCGGCAAGTCCACGACCGTCAAGCTTCTGCTGGGCCTGTTGCACCCCACCAAGGGCCACATCGAGGTCTTCGGCCATTCGCCGCGCCACGTGGCTACCAAGGCGCGCATTGGTTATCTGCCGGAGGAATCTTATCTGTATCGCTACCTGGATTCAGCCGAGACCCTGCATTTCTTCGGTAACCTGTTTCATCTCTCGCCGCGCGAGCGCCGGAGTCGGACCGAGCAGTTGCTCGAGATGGTGGGGCTCAACCAGGTGCGGTCGCGGACGGTGGGAGAATTCTCGAAAGGGATGCAGCGGCGGATTGGCCTGGCGCAAGCGCTGATCAACGATCCGGACCTGGTGATCTTGGACGAACCGACCTCGGGCCTGGACCCGATCGGCTGCCGGGAGGTGAAGGACCTCATTCTGGCGCTGGCGCAGCGGGGCAAGACGGTCATCCTGAGCAGTCACCTGCTCGCGGATGTCGAGGACGTGTGCGATCGGGTGGTGGTCTACTATGGCGGCCGCGTGCAAGCGATGGGGCCGCTGGGAGAGTTGTTGGCCACGCCCGACCAGCTCCAAATCACCGTACCGTTGCTTCCGCGGGAGACTCTCGAGCGCGCCCTGGCCATCATCCGCCAGGAAGTCAGCCACGACCAAGTGCAGATCGATACCCCCACCCAAAACCTCGAGCGCTATTTTTTGGGCGTGGTCGAGCGCGCCAAGCGAACCGAGGCCACCTCCGGCGCCACCTCCGGCGCGCGCGTGGCGGCTTATCTGCGCGGCGACGCGGAGACGGCGCCTGCGCCGGACCGGATTTTGGACCGGTTAACCCAGAAACCTGCCGAGCCTGAGCCGGTCCCGGTGGCCGCCCCCCCGGCGCAGCAAGTGGACGAATCCAAGCTCGCGGCGCTCGCGCAACACCCGCCCGAGCCGGCGCCTGCGCCTCAGGTCGACGTGGCTAGTCGCGACCCACTCGATCGGGCGGAGGAGAAACTCACGGATCTGTTGGGAGGGAAACGATGAGGGGCAGCAGTTGGGCCGGGGTAAGTGGGAGTTGGCAAGGGTTCGCCGGCGCGTCGTGATGCAAGCGCTGTTGGCCATTGCCCGCTTGACGTTCAAGGCCGCCTGGCGCTTCCGGTTGGTGCCGGTCTTGGCGGTTCTGTTGATCGGGACCGTGATGGTCTTGCCGCGGGTGATTCAGCACGACGGAACGGCGAAGGGCCTGACGCAAATCACCCTGACCTACGCCCTGGGACTCACCACCGCCGTGCTCGGACTTACGACGCTGTGGCTGGCCTGCGGCACCCTCGCCCGCGACATCGAGGAATGCCAGTTGCAGGTCGTGGCCGTTAAACCGGTGGCGCGCTGGCAGATCTGGGCGGGCAAGTGGCTCGGGATCCTGCTGCTGAACGCCCTGCTGCTGGGGCTATCGGCGAGCATCGTCTACGCGCAATTGTTGGTGCGCGCCCGCAGCCTCCCGCCCTTGCAACAGGAGATCCTCCGCAACGAGGTCCTGGTGGCGCGCGGATCGTTTCGGGAAGCGCCTCCGGACCTTGAACCGGCCGTCGAACGCCTCCTGCAAGAGCGGCTCAAGAAGGAGACGGTGGCCGCCATGGACCGCAACGAAGTGCGCCGGATCGTTCGCGAGCAACTCAAGGCCCAGATCCAAGTGGTGCCGCCCGGTTGGACGCGCACCTGGCGCATCGATATGAGTTCGGTGAAGGACCGCGTGCGCGACCGTTACCTGTTCCTGCGCGTGAAGTTCTTCGCCGCGGAGAAGTCGGCCTCGGGAACCTACGCGGGGATCTGGGATGTGGGGCCGCCCGAATCGCCGATGGCGACGCGGGACATTCGCAGCCAGGCGGCGGAGACCTTCCACGAGTTCCCCGTCCTACCGAACCTCCTGGATGCGCAGGGCTGGTTGACCGTCCAGTTCCTCAACCAAAACGAGACCGCCCTGCTGTTCCCGATCGAGGACGGGCTCGAGGTGCTCTATCGGGAAGGCGGGTTCGGGCTTAACTATGCTCGGGGCGTGGCGATTCTGTTCTTCTGGCTGGCGCTGCTGGCGGCCATGGGGTTGGCGGCGGCCAGTTTCTTGTCGTTCCCTGTCGCGGCCTTTTTCTCGCTGGCTTTGTTGCTGGTGGCCTTCTCGACCGGGACCATCAACACCATCATCGAGCAGGGCACCATCGGCGCCATCAACCACGACACGGGGCAGGTCGAGAACCCGATCTGGTTCGATCACGCCGCGGTGAGCCTGTTCAAGGGGTTGCGCGAGGCGATTCACCTGGTGCGCGGCTTCTCCCCCATCGACGCCCTGAGCACCGGCCGCAGCATCACCTGGGGCACACTGGCCCGGGCCGGGGCCCAAATCGTCGTGCTGATCGGCGGTCTGTTTGCCGCGTTGGGCATGGTGATTCTCACTCGGCGCGAGTTGGCCACCGCCCAAGGCAAGACCTAGACCTGAGAAACCAGTGCGCGCATGACGTTTTCAGGCTCTCGATTCTACAAGCCGCTGCTGGTTGTCCTGGCGGTGCTCCTGCTCCTGGCGGCCGGGCGCGCGCAACGGGGGCTGAACCGGTTGCGCGGCGAGTTGGGCCTGACGCGGGTCGCGCCGCTCCAGAACGCCCCGCCTGTGCTTGCCTTCACCACGGTGGTCTTGGGGGGCTTCCGCGGCTTGATTGCCAACGTGCTTTGGGTGCGCGCCATCGAACTGCAGGACGAGGACAAGTTCTTCGAGATGGTCCAGCTTGCCGATTGGATTACCAAGCTGCAGCCGCACATGGTGACGGTTTGGATCGTCCAAGCCTGGAACATGTCCTACAACATCTCGATTAAGTTCAGCGACCCGCAGGACCGCTGGATGTGGGTGCAGCGGGGTATCGAGCTGTTGCGCGACGAGGCGCTTAGGTACAACCCGCATCAGGCCCTCCTCTACCGCGAGTTGGCATGGCATTTCCAACACAAGATGGGGCATTACCTCGACGATGCGCACCTGTTCTTCAAGGCGGCCTGGGCCCAAGAGATGCAAGCCGTGCTCGGCAGTGGACGCCCCAACTTCGACGAACTGCTCCAGCCCAGCACCGAAGACGCCAAGGCGCGGGTCCGGTTGCTGCGCGAGCGCTACAAGCTTGACCCGGCCAAGATGAAGGCCGTCGACGATCGGTACGGCCCGCTCGAGTGGCGCTTGCCCGAGACCCACGCGATCTACTGGGCGTCAGTGGGCCGTGAAGAGGCCAAGAACCCGGACGAGCTGATCACCCTGCGCCGCGTCATCTACCAATCGATGCAACTGGCGTTTCACCGCGGCCGAATCATCGAGAACCCATTCGATCAAACGATCGATCTGGGACCCAACTTGGACATCATCCCCAAAGCCCACGCCGCCTACGAGGAGATGATGGCCGAGGACGCCCAAATGCGCGAGCACATCGGCCGCGGCCATAAGAATTTCCTGCTCGACGCCGTCTACTTCCTCTACACCCACAACCGCATGCGCGCCGCCGCGGAATGGTTGGAAGTCGTCAAGCAGAAGTACCCGAAGGATTACCCGCCCGAACTGACCTTGGATGAGTATGCCCTCAAACGCGTTGGCGAAGACGTGGGCGAGACGGACATGAACAAGACCATCTCGAACGTCCGCGCCTTCCTGTCGCGTTCCTATTACAACCTCGCCCTGGGCGACACCGACCAGGCCACGGGCTACGCCGCCTTGGCCCGCAACGTGTGGTCGCGCTACATGAGCAAGATCGTCGGTGGCCCGTCCGAGAAACGCGTCCCGTTGCCGCCCCTCGAAGAGATGCGCAAGACGGTCGTGTCTCGCCTTTTGGATCCCGAGACCGGCCTGAGCCCGGAAATGGCCGGCGCCCTGCGCGCTCAGATCCCCGAGCTCTCCGCCCAAGTGGACGCGGAACGCGCCCGCGCGCCCGCGCCCCCGAGCCCGACCGCCGCCCCGGCGCCGCGCTGAACCGACAACAGCCGTTGCGCGGCCGCGAGCCTTGCCGTAGGGTGGCCGCATGAACGGGGCGACAATGGCCCGGCAAGCCTTACTGGCGTGGGTGAGCTTGGTGTGGCTGACCGGCTGCGATGGTTTCCTGAACCGAGGTTCGGAGGAGAAGAATCCGCTCATCGCCGATGCGCGGGCGCGCAAGTCTGGGTACGATTACGCGGGGGCGGTGGCCTCCCTCGAGCAGGCGATCGAGAGCAACCCACGGCTCGCGCTGGCCCACTGGGAGTTGGGCCTGCTGCATTACCAGAACGTGAACGACTACGCCGCGGCCATCTACCACTTCGAGAAACTGCTCAAGCTCAGGCCCGACTGGAACCAGGCGGACATGGCCCGGCAGTTCATCCAAGTGTGCAAGCTCGAGCTGGCCAAGACCGTCCCGCTGGGACCGCACACCGCCGCCATCGATAAGCTGACCGCCCGCCTGCACGAGTTGACCGCCGAAAACGACCAACTCAAAGGTCAGTTGGTTAACTACCAGACCAATTACACCCAGCTCTACAACCATTATATGCAGTTGCGCGAGCTCGTCCGGGCATCGCCCAGCGCCTCAACCCGCCCCCCGGCCTCCGACACAGCCCCCGCTCCGCTGTCGCCGCCGGATCGGGCCGGTCCGCTGCCGGACGCGCGCGCCGCGGGCGGCGGCCAACTCTCGGGGGCTGCGGAAGCCGAGCCTGGGCCGGCAGCGCCAGGGCAGTTCCGGTCGCATGTGGTGGCGCGGGGTGAGACGCTGGCCTCGCTGGGCCGCCGCTACGGTTTGCCGTTGCGGGACCTGGTCAACGCCAACGCCGACATCAATCCTCACCGCCTCAGCGTCGGCCAGGTGGTGCGGATCCCGGCCCGCTAGGCCGGCGCGCATGCTGAAGCGGCTCTACTTCCCGCTGATCACCCTGTTCTGGGTGATCATGAATGTGCTCTTGTGGCGCTCGGAAATGAGCGCGCGCAAGGACGCCGGCAGCCCCATCCCCGCCACCGCCGTTTGGGACCGCATGCTGACCGCGCCGGACGATTCCTCCCTCCAACTCATCCACCGGGGGCGGCGTCTGGGTTTTTGCCGTTGGGTGCCGAATATCGACGAGGCCGTGGCGACCGGGAAGACCACCCTCGACGGCCAGGAACTCGAGGGCCGCGTGCAACAACTCGCCGGGTACACGCTGGATCTGGATGGGAATGTCCTGCTGGGCGAGACCGGCCAACGCCTGCGCTTCTTCTGGCATGCCGAGTTCCACCCCGACGGGACCTGGCGCGCCATGACCTTGCGGCTCAACCTCAAGCCCCAGGCCTGGGAGTTCCAGGCCGAGGCGGCCACCGAAACCCTCCGCGTGCGCGCCGGGGACCGTGCAACGGGGTGGGAACGCGCGTTCACCTTTGCCGAGCTCCAGCGACCCGAGACGTTGCTGGGCCTATTCGCAGGGCCGGGCGCCGCGGCGTGGCTGAGTGGGTGGGCGCGGGGCGCCGGGCTGGGGGCGGTGCCGGCACCGCTCGGGCTCGGTCTCGAGTGGGAGGCGCGCAGCGACTGGCTCACCGTCGCGCATTCGCGTTTGCGGGTGTACCGGTTGCGCGCTCGGCTCTTCGACCGGCACGAGCTGGTGGTGACGGTGAGCCGGGTCGGCGAGATCTTGCGGGTCGAGTTGCCCGACCAACTGGTGTTGGTGAACGAGGCCCTGCTCACGCTCTGAAGCCGCTCGCCGAGTCGCTCGCCCGCCGCGCCGCTTGCCACCCCGCCTCACCCCATGATCGAGCTGAGCCACCTGGTCAAACGCTTCGGCGAGTTGGTCGCCGTCCAAGACCTCTCGCTCCGCATCCCGCCCGGGGAGTTCTTCGCCTTGCTCGGGCCGAACGCCGCCGGCAAAACCACCACCATCAAGGTCCTCGTCGGACTGATCAAACCCACCGCCGGCACTGCGCACGTCGCCGGGTTCGACGTCCAAGCCCAGCCGCTCGAAGCGCGGCGTCGGCTGGCCTATGTCCCGGACTTCCCCTTCCTCTACGACAAGCTCACCCCATGGGAGTTCCTCCGGTTCACCGGACAGCTTTTCCGCATGGCCGAGACCCGCATCGAGCGGGAGACGAGCGCATTGGTCGCGCGGTTCAACCTCGAACCCTATCTCGGTCAGCCGATCGAGGGCCTCTCCCACGGGACACGACAGCGCGTGGCCATCGTCTCCGCCCTCCTCCACGCCCCCGAGGTGATCGTCCTCGACGAGCCCATGGTGGGACTGGACCCGCACCACGCGCGGGTGCTCAAAGACATCCTTAAGGAGCGCTCCCGCGCCGGCATGACCGTCTTCATCTCGACCCACCAACTCAGTATCGCGGAAGAAATGGCCGATCGCATCGGCATCATGCATCAAGGCCGGCTCATCGCCATCGGCACCGGCGAGGAACTGCGCCGGCTCAGCGGCACCGCCGGCGCCCTCGAAGAGGCCTTCCTCGCCCTCACCGCCGCCGAACGCCCCCCCGCGCCCGGGCTTGTCGCCACGGCACCGTGACGCGCCTCGACTCGGTTGCATGAGTGCCCGCGCCGATGCCTCGACCCGCTGCCCGAGCGCCCTGCGCTTGTTACTGGGGGTGAACGCGCGCCAGAGTTGGCGTGGACTGCTGGGCCTGCGCCAGCAGTCCCGGCTCTTGACGGCGCTGATCGGGCTGTTTCTGGCTGGCTACGCTGCGCTTTCTTTCATGCTCTTCCACAAAGGGCTGCGGTTTGCCGGCTCCTTCCCGGGTCTGGGCGAGGTGTTGACGGAGCGGCTCTTGTTTTTGTTGTTTGCGTGTTTGTTCGGGCTGTTGCTCCTGAGCAACCTGGTCATCAGCTACACCAACCTGTTTCGTAACGGCGAAACCACGTTCCTGCTCCCGCTGCCCATCCCGCCCCAGACGATCTTCCAGTGGAAGTTCATCGAATCGACGCTGTTGGCCTCCTGGGCGTTCTTATTTCTGATTGCGCCCCTGCTGGTGGCCTACGGGTTGACGCAGCGGGTTGCATGGCATTTCTACCCGCTGACCGTGGCCTTGATCGGCCTCTTTATCGTGCTGCCCGCCGCGGCGGGCGCCTACTTGGCGGTGAACCTCGCGCGCTACCTCGACCGGCGCGCCTTCCAAATCGCGGCGTTGCTGGCCGCGGTCGGTCTGCTCGCTGGCACCGCCTTGTGGCTGCAGCCGGAAACCGTCACCGACGAGCAACTCGAGACCCGCGTCTTGGCCGTCCTCGACCGTTTGTTGCAGCGCACCCAATTCGCCCAGTTCCCGCTCCTGCCCAGCTACTGGCTTTCGGCCGGAGTCCAGCACTGGGCG
>VHCO01000036.1 GCA_016871715.1 Verrucomicrobiota bacterium | reverse complement strand
TGGTCGCCGTTGCCGCCTTGGCCGTGCCGTTGTACGTGTGGGCGAGGTTGGCGAGCGCAATCTGCGCCGTCGCCTTGGCGATGGTCAGCGCGCCGCTGGTGGTGCCTTCGTAGTTGGCGTCGTTAACGGTGGCTTGCACGGTGTACGTGCCCGCGTTCACCGGCGCACTTGCACTGCCGTTGTACGTGAACGCCACCGTCAACCCCGCGGGCGTCGTGGTCGCCGTCGCCGCCTTGGCCGTGCCGTTGTACGTGTGGGCGAGGTTGGCGAGCGCAATCTGCGCCGTCGCCTTGGCGATGGTCAGCGTGCCGCTGGTTGTCCCCTGGTAGTTGGCGTCGTTAATGGTGGCCTGCACCGTGTACGTGCCCGCGTTTACCGGCGCCGTCGCACTGCCGTTGTACGTGAACGCCACCGTCAACCCCGCGGGCGTCGTCGTCGCCGTCGCCGCCTTGGCCGTGCCGTTGTACGTGTGGCTCAGGTTGGCGAGGGCGATCTGAGCGGGGGCCTTGGCCACGACTAACGTGCGCTGCACGGGCGGAGCGGGCTCGAAGTAGGCATTACCGGGTTGCCCGGCCTGCACCACAATGGTCCCAGCCCCGAGCAGGGTCAGGTTCGGCCCAGCGAGAGAACCCGGCCCGCTGACGATCGCGAAGCCCACGGGCAATCCCGAACTGGCCGCCGCACCGAGCGCCACCGGGGGATCGCCATAGGTCCGGTTCGCCAAGGGCGGGAAACCGATGGTTTGCGGGCGGCGCACGACGTTGATGAGGGCCTCAGCGCTGTCGATTTGACCCGCTGGGTTGGTCACGCGGACCCAATACTGGGTCGAGGTAAGCAACGCGGGCGAGGTGAACGACGGACTGCCATCGCCCACCGGCTTGGCGGTGTCGCCTACCACGCCTTCATACCATTGATAGGCCAAGGGCACGCTGCCCGTCGCGGTGACGGTGAGCCCGACGGTTTCGCCGGCAAAGATCGTGCGGCCTTCCGGCTCTACTGTGATCCGCGGCGGCACCAGCACCACGAGGGCCACCGGGTCGCTGGACACCTCGCCCACGTCGTTTTGGACCCGCACATGATACGCGCCCGCATCCGCCGGTGCGACGCCCACAAGCTCGAGGATCGCGTCCGTCGCCCCGGTGATGAGCGCCCCGTTCCAGTACCACTGGAACCTCAACGGCGCCGTCCCGTCCGCTACGACCGCAAAACGAGCTATACCCCCGGCGATCACGATCAGGTCCGACGGTGGCTCGACGATGGCCGGCGGCGTGCCGCGCCGCAGCGCAAAGGACTCGAGTCCCAGCAGATTGCCCGGCAAACTCGGCGGACTACCCGCCCCACCGGTCCGTACCGACAACACCCCCGAGGTCCCGTGCTTGCCATCCGCCGCCAACGCCTCCTCGTACGTGTCCCCAGCCGCCGCATCCCACGCCCGCATCTGCACAAACGCCATTCCCCCGGGCACCACATCCGGCACCACCACCACCGTCGCCGCAATGTACCCAGCCGCCGCCTCACTCCGAAACGACACCGGCCGGCCCAGCGCACCCATCGCCTCCGCGCTCGCCCCGCCATAAAGCTGCGCACGGTACCCTTCCCCAGCCAATCGCGTCACCCCATCCTCGTCCAGCACCGGCGCGTCAATCCCATCCACCAACACTCGATTGGCAAAATTCACCGTCCCGGCTATCGCCGCAAACAGCGCCTCCACCGTGTGGTTGGCGTTCATCGTCAGCGTCGCCGGATTGCCCGTCCCACTCACTGCCCCCTGCCACAACGCAAACGCATAACCGGCATCCGCCCGCGCCGTCAGCCTCACCACCGTCCCAGGCGGGTAGCTCGACCCTCCAGGTTCCACGCTCACCGTCCCCCCATCGGCCACCACCATCAACGCGTAATGCACCGTCAACACCGCCGCCCCACTCACCACCACCCCAGCCCCATTGCGCACTTCCACCGTGTACGCTCCCGCTTGCCCAACTTGCACATTCCCCAACGTCAACGTCGGCCCGGTCTCCCCTGCGAGGTTGGCCCCGTTGAACCGCCATTGATAGCTCAAGGGCGCTGAACCGATCGCCGTTACCCGAAAGCTCGCCGTCCCACCGGCCACCACCGTGCCCCCCACAGGCGCTTCCGTGATCACGGGCGGCACCAGCACCACCAGCGCCGCCCCTTGGCTCACCGCGCTGCCCAGACTGTTGCGCACCTCGACCGTATACGCCCCCTCGTCGCTCGGTTGCACCCCCACCAACGTCAGGGTCGCATCCGTCGCCCCGCTCAAATTCACACCGCCTTTGCGCCATTGGTAGCTCAATGGCGCCGTCCCCGCCGCCTCGACACTGAACCGCGCCGTCCCCCCCAACGCCACCACCTGATCCACCGGCTGCCGCACAATCGTCGGCGGACCGCCCCGCCGCAGCGAAAAGAACTGTAGGCCGATGAGGTTGGCGGGCAACGTGGGCGGAGCTCCGGCTCCACCGGTGCGGAGTTGGAGTCGATTCGAGACGCCGTGTTTGCCTCCACTCGCGACGGCGGTTTCGTAGGTCGGCCCGGCGGCGCTCTCCCACACCCGCATCTCGACAGTGGCCCAGTCACCCGCCAGAACCGTTGGGATGTTGACACTGCTGTCGACGCCCGAACTGACGTACCCTGCAGCCGTGCCCGTGCGGAACGGGACCGGCGTCCCCACGGCCGCCAAAGCGGCACCCGGAGGTCCGGCATACAACTGGGCGAGATAGGCCGCGCCGGATAGCCGGGTCACGCCATCCTCATCGTACACGGGCGCATCGATACCGTCGGCAATGACGCGGTTGTTGAAGTTCACCGTCCCCAGGCTGGTCAGCGCAGCGAGGACCCCTAAGCCCACCGCCGCCGCCGCGATCTGGACCCCCCGCTTGCCCCACGGCCTCGCCTGCGCCGGCGAGAGGGTGGAATGGTTGGAAGTGGAAGCTCCCCCGAATGCTGTATGCCACATAGATCACCTCGCCACCGTAGATGCTTGCCCCTGTGCCGAAACGCAATCAACTCCTTGCGTCCATCTCACTTGCACCGTGGCACCCTAGGACTTTCCGCCAGAACAAAGCAAACACAAATATGGCCAGAGCATAAGTTGACGAGGCGATCCCCCTCTCCGGACCCCGCTCCGGCGTACTAACTGCGTCGGTTGCGGGAGACCAAGACCCATGGCGCCCTGGTCCGGTGCGGCTGCGGAATCGGTCTGCGGCTGGAGTGCGAGGCGACGGTAGTGGGCACTCTGTCGCGAGCCGCTGCACCCAAACGCCCACGCCGGTTACGCCGTGGCTGGCGCGGGCGAAGCTAAGCCGGGCGGCAACTTCGGCGGCAACGGCTTGGGGACTTCCGGCAGGGGAGTGGCGGCCTGAGCCCCCGTGGGGGGACCGGTCTTGGGCGGTGGCGGTGGCGGCGTGAGTTGGCCGGTGCGAATGATCTCTTCGACTTGCGTCCCGTCCAGGGTCTCGAATTCGAGAAGCGATTGGGCAATGAGGCCGAGCTTATCGCGATTGGTGTCGATGAGGTCTTTGGCGCGGCCGTAGCATTCGTCGATGATCCGTTTGACTTCGGCGTCGATCTCCTGGGCGGTGCGTTCGCTGTACGGTTTACCCCGCATCATGTCGCGCCCCAGGAAGATATACTCGCTCTCCTCACCGTACTGCACCAAGCCCACCTTATCGCTCATCCCGAAATTGCACACCATGGCGCGAGCCATTTGCGTGGCCTGTTGGATGTCGCCCGCGGCGCCGGTCGAGACGTCACCCGAGACGATTTCCTCGGCGATGCGGCCAGCCATCATGACGGCGATCAGGTCCAACATCTCCTTGCGGCCGCGGTTGAGGATGTCTTCCTTGGGCAAGGACATGGTGGCGCCCAGGGCTTGGCCGCGCGGGATGATCGTCACCTTGTGGAGCGGGTGGGTGTACTGCAGCAGCACGTTGACCAAGGCGTGACCGGCTTCGTGCCAGGCGGTGAACCGCTTCTGTTCCTCGGTCATCGCCAGACTGCGACGCTCGCGGCCCCAGCGGACTTTGTCGCGCGCCTCCTCGAGCTCGCCCATCGTGATGGCCTTCTTGTTGAATCGAGCCGCCAACAAGGCCGCCTCGTTCAGCAAATTGGCCAACTCCGCCCCCGAAAAACCCGGCGTGCCACGCGCGATCACGGACAAGTCCACCTCCGGCGCCAGCTTCACGTTGCGGGCGTGGACCTTCAGGATCCCTTCGCGGCCGCGAACGTCCGGCAGATTCACCGTGATTTGCCGATCGAAGCGGCCCGGCCGCAACAGCGCCGGGTCCAACACGTCGGGACGGTTGGTGGCCGCGATAATGATGATGCCCTCGGTCGTGTCGAAGCCGTCCATCTCGACCAGGAGGGCGTTGAGGGTTTGCTCGCGTTCGTCGTTGCCGCCGCCCAACCCGTGGCCACGGCTGCGCCCCACCGCGTCGATCTCGTCGATGAAGACCAGACAAGGCGTGTTCTTGCGCGCCTGCTCGAACATGTCGCGCACGCGACTCGCGCCAACCCCCACGAACATCTCCACAAAATCCGACCCGCTAATGCTGTAGAAGGAGGCGTCCGCCTCGCCCGCAATCGCCTTGGCAAGCAGAGTCTTCCCTGTCCCCGGGGGCCCCACCATCAGGATGCCCTTGGGAATCCGCCCGCCTAACCGTTGGAATTTCTTCGGGTCCTTCAGGAACTCGACCAACTCGCAGACCTCCTCCTTCGCCTCATCCACACCGGCAACATCCTTGAACGTGGTCCGGTTCTTCTCTTTGTTGAGCATCCGCGCCTTGCTCTTGCCGAAACTCAACGCCCCTTTACCGGCCATCTTGATCTGCCGAATCAGGAAGAAATAGACCAACGCCGCCAACAACAGAAAGGGGAGGATCCCGTAAAAGATGTTCAGCAAGACGTTATTGGGCTCGGCCACCTTGAACTTGCCGGTCATCAGCAGCTTCTTCTCGTCCTGCGGATCGTTCAGCGGCACCTGCAGCTTGAAGGGCACCGGCCCGCGGCTTTCGCCCGCCGCGTCCAGGTACTTGCCGCTGATCTCGCGCAACTGCGACTGCGGGCTGTAGTGGATCGTGCCTTCGGTCACCCGGTTGCTCTCGACCAACTCGAAGAATTCCGTGTAGCCAAGCACCCGATACTTCGCTTCCGTCTGCCCCTTGAAAAAGACCAACAACGGAATCAGGCTCAAGATCGCCAGCCACAGCAGCCAGGTGCGCGGGGGCACACGGACTTCGCCGCCGCCTCCGCCGCGTCGGTCGGGACGATTGCCGCCATTCTTGGATTCGTCAGCCATTGGCCCGTAACATTTTGGCGCAAGCTAGCATGGCCCCCGACCGCATGCAACCAAACTGGCGCTCGCTCGAATCTCGCCGCTCCCCGCGCCCGGCAACCGCCGCCATCGCCACTCGAGTCGGCGCGCCGTCTCCGGCCGTAACTTGTGCGGCTCGCTCATCCGGAGGCCCTCGACCCAGAAGATTTCGCCCGTCCGCGTCGTCGCCAGCACGCGCTCGCGCCGCTCCGCCGCTGGCACTTTCAGGTTCGTGAACAAATCCTGGAGCTTGACGGGCCGCGGCATGCCCAGCGGCTGAAAACGGTCGCCCGGTTGCCAATGCCGCAGCAAGACCTCGCGACCCACCCGGTCCGCGTCGAATCGCTCCAGCCCACCGGATGACCGCACTCGGGCCGGGGCCCGCCCACTCGCTGGACCGAGCTGCCAGCGGAGTCGCACCCCGCCAAACACGCGCTCGCGGGGCGGGGAGTCGAGCTCGACCCAGGCCCGCTCGGCCCGAAAATCCGCCGCTCGCGCCGCTTCAACATGCAAGACCCCCACCCGGTCGCGCCAGGCCACCCTGCCCCCGCCCAACATGAACCGGCGCTCGGGTTCGAGCCGCAAGCGCTCGATCGAATCGAACTCGGGCCGTTGGCCGGACTCGATCAGGCCCAGGTGCAAGACCGCCCGCTGGACCGCAAGGTGCAGGCGGGCAAAAACCGGCCGCCGGCGCGCCCGCAGCCAGGCCCGGGCCGACTGCATGGTGTGGTCGGCCTCCGCCCCAACAATGGCCAGGGTCCGCAACACCGCGCGTTCGATCGCGGGCTGAAACCGCCGCCGCAACAGAGGCAATAACTCGTGGCGCACCCGGTTCCGCAGGAAGTCGCGGCTGGCATTGCTGGCGTCTTCGCGGAACCGCAAGCGGTGTCGGCGGGCGTAGGCCACCAAGCTCGCCTGGGTTTCGGGCAACAACGGCCGCACCAACGTGACAGCCGGGTTTGACGGCGACGGACTCGCCAGGCGCATCCCCGCCAGACCGAGGCCACCCGCGCCGCGCAACAGGCGCAACAAGAAGGTTTCGACTTGATCGTCCGCGTGATGCGCCAAGACCACCGTCCGGCTCCTTTGCTCGACCGCCACTCGAGCCAGAAACGCGTGGCGCAGGGTGCGCGCCGCCATCTCGACCGAAAGCCCGTGAGCGACCGCGTAGCTGGCCACCTCCCCGCACGCGCAGACGCACCGCAACCCGAGCGCCTCGGCGCTGCCCCGCACCCAACGTTCGTCCGCCACACTGGCGCGGCCCCGCAACCGATGATTGAAGTGGGCGACCGCCAGTTGCCAGCCCATGGGCCCCGACAGCTCCGCCAGCAGGTGCAGCAACACCATCGAGTCGCGCCCGCCCGAGACCGCCACGACCAGCCGCTCTCCACGTCGCAGCGACAGTTCCTCCGTCATCCTCGCCGCGACCCGCTGCGCAAGATCGGCCACAACCGCCGCTACTCGAGGGCTCGCAGGCGGAAGTTGCGGAAATCGAAGGCGCGTTCTTCGGCCTGGATGCCCAAGTAACCCCGCCCACCGTCGAGGCCCTCGTACTCCCAAGCGCGCTCGCCGTCCACATCCAGCGCGATGCGCTTGCCTTTGACCTCGATTCGGAACTTGACCCACTGCTCGAGCGGCATCCGCGGGGTCTCGGCCGGGACCACCGTCCGCCGGCCCTTGACCAGCGCGCCGAGTTGGTCGTAGCGCAGGTTGATCTGCCAACCCTGATCGGGCCAGGGCTTACCCTCGGTCCCTGCGTGGATGAAGATCCCGCTATCGTACTTCTCGACTAACGCCCGCCACTCGAACTCGAGGACGAAATCCGCGTAGGCCCGTTCCGTGCGCAGCCAGCCCATGCCTTTGACCAAGCGCAGGTTCCCATCGACCACCTCGAAGGTGGCGTCGTGCACCGGCACCCAACCCGTCAAATCCTTCCCGTTGAACAGGGAGGTCGTGGTCCCCGCCGCGGAGTCCGCGGCCCACCCGCCCGGACCCAGCGCCACTGCCCAGACCGCCCAACCCGAGAAGCAAATGCCGCGCAACGTCTTCATGGAGTCGGACTCTACCCCGGGACCCGCACACGCCGTCAAGCGCAGGGACACGGTCCCTTGCACTGGGGCTGGCGGATCCAGTAGGGTCCGCGCGTGCCGTGTACCTCCGCACCGATTCGCGCGCAGGCGGCTCGCCCCCCGGGCGCCTGCCGCCTGCGGGCACCCTGGCCTCGCGCTCACTCACGATGACCACGCTCGCTAGCCCGTCGGACCCGCCGGCCGCTCCTCCGCGCTTCGGCCGCACGTTTTGGATGCTCAACACCATCGAGATGTGGGAGCGGTTGGCCTACTACAACCTGCGGGTCATGGCCCCGATCTACATCATGCAGGCCGACAACCCGGGCGGCCTCCACCTGACCGCCGCCGATAAAGGCACGATCTATGCCTGGTGGGCCGCTTTCCAATCCCTGCTGCCGATCGTCACGGGCGGCTATGCCGACCGGTTCGGCTACAAACGAACGCTCGCCTTCGCTATCAGTCTGATGATGGTGGGCTACCTGATGATCGCCTTCATGCGCGATCTGAGTTTCATCTCGAATTACTGGGCCTTTTTCATCGCCATCATGACCCTGGCCACCGGCACGGCCTTCTTCAAGCCCAGCCTTCAGGGGTCCTTGGCGCAGAACCTCACCAAAGCCAACTCGAGCGTCGGCTGGGGCATCTTCTATTGGGTCGTTAATGTGGGCGCGTTCGTCGGGCATTACTTGCCCGCCGTGCTGCTCGGGTTGAGCGTGCTCCTGCCGGGCCCGCTGCAGGCCGAGACCAACTCGCCTCAGGCCTGGCGCAACCTGTTCATCGCCTCCGCCGTCTTCACCTCGCTGAATTTGCTCCTGCTCTTCACCTTCAAGGACGTGCCCTCCGGGGCCTCGAAAACCGAGTCGCCTCTGCGAGTGTTGGTGCGCACCATCGCCAACATCCTCGAGCCGCGCCTGATCGCCTGGCTGGCCATCATGTCCGGCTTTTGGCTCATGATGTACCAACTCTGGGATCTGCAGCCCAACTTCATCGCGGACTGGGTCAAGAGCGGCAGCATGGCCGAGGGCCTCCGTTGGCTGCCAGACGTCGCCTACCGCGCCCTGGTCGAGCAAACCCCGCGCGGCCCGATGATCCCGCAACAGGTCCTCCTGAGCTTCAACGCGCTGTTCATCATCCTGGGTGTGATTCCCGCCGCTTGGCTCACCCGCAACATGCGCACGCTCGAGGCGATGCTCATCGGCATGCTCACCGCGACCGTCGGCGTTCTGGTGGCCGGTTGGACCCAGAACGCCTGGATCCTGGTGCTGGGCATCCTCTTCTTCTCGCTCGGCGAGATGACCACCGGCCCGAAGAAGAACGAATACCTGGGCCTCATCGCGCCCCCAGGCAAGAAAGGTCTCTACCTCGGTTACGTCAACATCCCCGTCGGTGTGGGCGTCTACCTCGGCTCGAAGATGGCCGGTCATCTCTATGGCCATTACGGCGAGAAAGCTGTGCTGGCGCTGCGGTACCTGGCCGAACGCACCGAGTTCGGCGCCGGCAAAGGCTGGAACGGACAAATCGCCTCCCTCGAAGCCACCCTGGGCGTGGCTCGCACCGAGGCCATGGTCAAACTCCAGGAGGTCACTAACCTCGACGCCGTCGCCGCCACCCAGTTGCTCTGGGACACCTACTCGCCCCACCTGCACATCTGGATCCCGTTCGCCGCCATCGGCGTCCTCTCGGCCATCGCGCTCTGGATCTTCGGGCGCCTGGCCAAGCGCTGGAGCGATATGAACGCCTGAGCCGCCAGGTCTTGCCGCGCCGCTCCCGCTCGATCTGGCGGCTGGAGCGCAACATCAGCCTGTGCCTGGCGCGTGCCGCCAACCGCGGTGGACCTGCGTGACCGCGGCGCGCGCTTGGCCGCGTCAGGCTCCCGTCGCAGGACCGTTCGGTCGAACTGCACTCGGCGATGGCTTCGGCGAATCGGCAGCTCGAAGGAGAAGCCGGCCCTATCGTTCAGTGGGCGCCGGCAGGCTCGACCAGGCTTGGGTCCTTAGCCACGGGTGGTTTGGCGGGCCCCAGCGCCTCGAGGCGTCGCGCGAGACGGGCGACTAAAGCGGCCTGTTCGGGCTGCTCGGCCAGGTTCTCCGTTTCGCCAGGGTCGGTCTGGTAATCGTAGAGCTCACGTCCCACGATTGCCCCGCTCTTCCAGGCGCGCCATTCCACATAGCGATGGCGCGCAGTCCGCACCGCGCGGCCGAGCGCGCTCCCACTGGGTGTGCCGCGCGGATAGACCTGAAAGACGGCGTCTTGGACCTGAGCGGCGGGGTCGTCGAGGAGGCGCACCAGGCTCTTGCCGGGCAGGCCTGGGGGCGGTTCGAGGCCGGCCAGCGCGCACAACGTGGGATAGAGATCCACGGTCTGCACCAGAGCGTCGGTGGCTTGGCCACCCGGCTTCCCCGGCGCAACGATGATGATGGGATTGCGGGTGGCCTGCTCGAAGTTGGTGTGTTTGCACCAGAGACCGTGATCGCCCAAGTGCCAACCATGATCGCCCCACAGGACCACGATGGTCTTCTGCCAGAGCTCGAGCCGATCGAGCGCATCCAGGACCACGCCAATCTGGGCGTCCACAAACGCCGTCGCGGCGTAGTAGCCATGAACCATCGTGCGGGCTTGTTCGGGCGTGAGCGGCCCGGTGGCTTGAATGTCGCTATAGGACCGCAGTTCGCCACTGTTGTGCCCTACCCAGGACGGTGTCCCTTTGGGCAGCGGCGCATCCACCGAGTGAACGGGCAGCGTGGCGTGATCGAACAGGTCCCAATACCGCTTGGGGGCGATGAACGGCAGATGCGGCCGGGCGAAACCCACCCCCAGGAAGAACGACTTGCCCTCGCTCGCCAAAGCGGCGAGCCGATCGGCCGCATGCCGGGCAATCTTCCCGTCACCGAAGGCTGCGTCCGGAGCATCCGGCCAACCCCAGGCCGGGCCACGTGGTCGGCCGTTCTCCTGGGTTCGCGGCTGCAACACCGCACCGGGCGGCGGTTTTGGGCCGCCAGTTGTGACCGCCGCCGGGCTGCCGCCCGTGGGATACCAGAATTTCACGCTCCAACTGGCTGGATCGATGACGTTGCCGTGGCCACGATGGTAGATCTTGCCCAGCGATTCGGCGTGGTACCCACCCTCGATGAACCGTTGAGAGAGCGTGACGGCGTCCTTGGCCCCATGCCGGAACCAGGTGGCGAGGTCGTACACTCCGATCTGGTCCGGGCGCAACCCCGTCATCAGGCCATTGCGCGAGGGCGCGCACACTGCCTGCTGGACATAAGCCGAGCGGAACACGGTGCCGCGCCGGCTCAAACGATCCATGTGAGGCGTCTTGGCGTACGAATCGCCGTAGCACCCGAGGGTCGGTTTGAGGTCGTCCACGCAAATCAGGAGCACATTGGGCCGCTGGGCAGCGACGAGGCAGGAGCTCAGACACAGCAACGGCACCAACCGGTTCATGGGCCAATGGATCAGGTTCATCGCATCTGCAACCTCGACCCTAGCAAGAGCCGCGTCGACCAGTCCATCTTGTCTTCCGAGCGACCCAAAGGTTTACATCGGAGGCTCGTGGAACTCGCCCCTCCAGCCGGTCCTTATAGAGGGCGGAGCGCCGCGACGCCTCGATTCCCCTTCGGCCGTCCCCTCCCAAATCGCGCATTCCAGATCGAGGGGCGGGCTCGTGGAACTCGCACAAAGTTGAGGTTGACCGTAGGCGCAGCGGCAACTGAGACTGTGGGATCATGCTGACGGTCGAGCATCTTGCCGAACTGGTCGCAGAATGTCGGCCGGCCACAGCCGCAACCGTCCGTGAGTTCGCCGTGGGCGGCCGACTGCTGGCCTTCAACCGTCGTCCCGCGCTCATGGGCGTGATCAACCTCTCCAACGACTCGTGGTACCGCGAGAGCGTCTGCGGGAGTGTCGAGAGCGCGGTGCAACGCGCTCGAGTGCTTCAGGCGCAGGGGGCCGAGATCGTCGACGTGGGGGCGGAATCCTCCTTAGCTCACGCCGCGCGGGTCGACGAAGCCGCCCAACGCAGCCGCCTCTTACCCGTGGTGCGGGAACTGAGCGCCGCGCGAATCCCCGTTTCAGTCGAAACGTATCATCCGGACGTCACGGAGGCGTGCTTGGCGGCGGGGGCCTGCGTGTTAAACCTGACGGGCACCGAGCGATCGGAGGCGATGTTTCGGTCCGTGGCCGCGCACGACGCAGCCGTCATTATTTGTTTTGTGCAAGGGACCCATGTGCGTGCGGTCGGCGATCTGGATCTCGGGGCCGATCCGCTGGGGCGGTTGTACGATTACTTTGCGCGACAGATCGACCTCGCGCTCGAAAACGGCGTCGAGAAGATCTTCGTCGACCCCGGCCTGGGCTTCTACTACCGGAACCTCCAGGATAGCGCCCAACGTGTGCGCCATCAGATGCAGGTCTTCCTGGGCAGCTTCCGCCTGCGCACGCTGGGTTTTCCCGTCTGCCACGCGCTGCCCCATGCCTTCGAGTTTTTCGGCGAGGAAGTGCGCTGTGCGGAGCCGTTCTTCGCCCTGCTCGCCGCCTTGGGCAAGACCGACCTCTTCCGCACCCACGAGGTCCCGCGGGTCAAGGCCGTTCTCGACACCCTCGCCGTCTATTGAAGGGAAAAGGCCCGGGCCGCAGGCGCGGGTGGGGCGGCCGGCGGTTGGGGGAAGATCTGGTACAAGAGCAGGTAGATCGCGACACCGCTGACCGAGACGTACATCCAGATGGGCCACGTCCAACGGGCCAACCGGCGATGAGCCTCGAACTGTTGTCGCGCCGCGCGGTAGAGCGTCAGCAGCACCAACGGAACCACGCCCGCGGCCAACACGGTGTGCGTGAGCAAAATGGCCAAGTAAACCGGGCGAAACCCAGCCGGCTCGACAAACACCGTGCGACCGGCGTAGGCATGGTAGATCAGGTAGCTGACCAGAAACAAACACGACACGCCAAAGGCCGCCACCATGCAGTGCCGATGGGCCCGCCGGCGCTCGCGGCGGATGAAGAAGTAACCGAGGCTCAACAGAACCGTGCTGGCCGCGTTGAGCAGGGCGTTTCCGGCGGGTAAATCGGAAAGCGTCATGCGCGTTGAACAAGAAGCGAACCGTGACCAGGCGCGCTCAGCGCTCGCGCACCACGGCCTCCACCGCCGCTCGGATCGCCGGACGCGCCCCCGGGTCTTCGCCATCGAACGCCCCGCGCACCCGCCCGGCTCGGTCGATGAGGATCACCTTGGTGCTGTGGATGAACAAGTCCTCCAGCGCGGCGCGATCGGGGTCGCTGTTCTCCGACACGGCCAGCAACAAGTCTTGAATCGCCAGCCGGTACAGTTCGCTCTTCTGCCCGGTCAGGAACTGCCACCGGCTCGAGTCGGCTTGAAAGCGCTCGCTGTAGCCGCGGAGCACAGCCGGGGTGTCGTAAGCCGGATCGGCGGTGAGCGTCAGGAACCCAACCGGCGCGTCCGGCGGCAGCTCGACCTGGAGCTGACGCAATTGCTGCGTCAGGCGCACGCACGGACCCGGGCACCGCGTAAAGACGATGTCGGCAAGCCACACGCGCCCGGCCAGATCGGCCGCGACCACGGGTTGGCCGAACTGGTTGGTGAGCTGGAAGTCCCGCACCTCGCTAAGCACCGGTAGCGGCGCCGGGCGCGGCCGCGCTCGAAAGCCGGCTTGGTTCGCCACAAACGCGCCGATCACCAGCGCCAACGCCAGCGCCAGCACCCCCCAGATCGCCCGGTCCAATCTCGATCTCGCCGTGGAAGGCCCTGCCATACTCGATCGCGCGCAACCGCGGCTCTAGTCGTAGCTCACCGGCTCGGCCGCCGTCTTCGACTTGCTTCGGAGCCAAGCGTCATACTCCGGTTGGGTGACCACCCGCAGCAGGCCGCGCATGTTCGAGTGTCCATTGCCGCAGAGTTGGGCGCAGGTAATCTGGTATACCCCCACCTGCGTGGGCGTGAACCAGACCGGGATGCTCAGACCGGGAATGGCATCTTGCGTGATCCGCATCTGGCGCACGGCAAAGGAATGAATCACGTCCAAGGAACTGATATGCGCGATGACCGGCTTGCCCACCGGCACATAGATCTCGCTGTTCTCGGTCACAATGTCGTCCTTCGCGTTGGCGTCGTCCGGGTCGATCCCCAAAGGGTTCGCCCCGCTCAGATGCTTGGCGTCCGCCAACCCGAACACGCCGTCCGGCCCCGCGTACCGCGCCATCCAGTTGAACTGCCGGCCAATGACCCGAACGACCGTGGCGTCCGCTTCAGCCGGGAAGTTGGTGGCGGACGCGCTGCGCGCCCACAACGGCACCGCAAAGCCCACCAGCAAGACTGCCTCGATCACCGCCACCGCCACCTCGAGGTAACTGGACACGTGACTGCGAACACCGGCGTGATCGGCCTTGGGCGACCGGCTCTTGCGGAAACGCCAAATCGCGTAGCCGAAAAACACCGACCAACCCACGAATAGCACCCCCATCAGCACGTGGACATAGAGCATGAGGTTGTCCAAGTCCGTCCCGTGCGCCGACGCCACGGGCGGCAGATGCAGGAGTTTGGTGACCAGGGTTTCCATGGCGTCAGGCCCTTAGTCTCCGCCCCCTGCTCCCGCGCCGTTGCCCGGCGCCGCCAGGGCCCTAGCCCGGTAACCCAGGTAAACGAAAAAACCGGCGATGCCAGACAACACCACGGCCACGACCCCTAAGAGAGTCAGAATCCCAAAGTTCATGCCTTGGGCCAACGCCGAGTCGGATTGGCCGAAGCACGTCGCGCAGGCATGAGCCGCGGGCGCCGCGCCGCACAGGGCGAGGCTCAACCCGGTCACCGCGCCGCGCGTAACGGTGAGCATGCTCATAGATAACTCATGTTCTTCAGCTTCTTCAGCACCGCACGAAAGTAGAAGATCAACGCCACGCCCGCAACCAGGGATCCCGCCCCGAGCGCCAGATCCAACGTCTGGCGCCCATCGAAGAACGCCACCAGCTCCCAGGCCCCAAAACCGAAGGCCAGCACGATCGACACCAAAATAAACAGAATATGAAAGGCCTTGAGCGACATCAGCGGAAGATGGATAGGAATTGATCGGCATTGGACCAGACGATCAGAAACATCAGCCCCGCGAAGAAAAAACCGGTGGCCCCCAGCAGGCCGTAGATGAGCTTCTTCTCCGAGATCAAGTGCATGAAGAACCCGGCTACCAGAAAGGCCTTTGCGCTGGCAATCAACAGCGCCACCGCCACGTTCAAACTCCGACTCCCAAACGGCACGTAGGCCGCCACCACCGTGATCACCGTCCCCAACAACAACGCCAGGAACACGTAAATGTACTTGCGCGTCGCTTGTCTGATCTCGTGGGCGTGGTGCTCGCTCATGGGCATGTCGCTTATAGAAGGTATAAAACCGGAAAGAGAAAAATCCAGACCAAATCCACAAAGTGCCAAAACAACCCGCAGACCTCGACGCGGTTGGTGAAGCGCTCCGGATCGCTCCGCCACATCCGGCTCCCCGGCCCCCACAGATACGCGATGACCAACGCGCCGCCAATCACGTGCAGGGCATGCAGCCCCGTCAACGTGAAGTAAATCGCCAGATACGTGCTCCGCCACGGGCCCCAGCTCTCGAGCTTCGCCACGTTCGCCGCCGTCAACTCGATCGGCTCGGCGTGCCCACCGTGCGCTCCCTCACCTTCGCCCCCGGCCGCATCCGGGTGGAAGGTGATGGACGCGCCGACGCGGTTGGTGTCCGCCAGGTTGGCTGCCGTCCAGTTCAGCGGGTTCCCCGCTAGGTGCCCATTGAGCTCGGTGCCGTCCTGCAACCGGACGTAGTAATGGGTGAACTTGTCCCGATACTCGAAGCTCTTCACCGCCACAAAGGTCAGCGCCAGCAAGACCGTGCAGCCCTGGTACAGCTTGAACCGGCTCAGATCCCCCAACTTGAGCGAGGCCCAAGCCAACACCACGGTGATGCTCGAGGTGATCAGGACCACCGTGTTGAACGTGCCAATCGGCACGCTGAGCAACCCGTGCGGCCAGGCCTCGGCCCCCACCCGCAACAAGATGTACGACGAAAACAGCGCCCCAAACAGCATCACTTCCGACGCCAAGAACAGCCAAATGCCCACCTTGGCGTTGTACAACCCGGTGTCCGGCCGCGCTTCGACGGTGTGGGGAATGTCCATGGCGAACGATTAAGCGGGGAGATTCTGCGGGGCGTAGTCGGTCGGGCTCCCCGGCAAGCTGTAGTCGTACGGCCCACGATACACGACGGGGCGATGGGTGAAATTGCCGTGCGGGGGTGGCGTGGGCGTGGCCCATTCGAGCGTGGTCGCCTGCCATGGGTTATCGGACACGACCTTAGGGCCGCGCCAGAGGCTCCAGAACAGGTTGATCATAAACGGCACCTGCGCCACCCCAAGCAGCCAGGCCGCGTGCGAAATCCCCACGTTCAGCTTCAACGCCAGGCTGAGCCCGTACACCCCCTCACCCGCCGCGTAGGTCGCCCCGCCGTCATCCCGCCGCCGCGACATCCCCTCGAGCCCCTGCACGAACATCGGCAGAAACACCAAGTTCATGAAGATGAACGAAAGGACGAAGTGCACCCGCCCCCAATACTCGTTCATCATCCGCCCCGTCGCCTTCGGGAACCAGTAGTAGATCCCCGCGAACAGGGCGAAAATCGTCCCGGGCGCCACCACGTAGTGGAAGTGGCCGATCACATAATAGGTGTCGTGCAGTTGGATGTCGGTCGCGCTAAAGCCCAGAGGCAGTCCGGTCAGCCCCCCAATGCCGAACATCGGCAGGAACGCCAAGGCAAAGAGCATGGGCGTGTTGAATCGGATCGACCCGCCCCAGAGCGAAATGAACAGCGCCGTCAAGATGATCACCGATGGAATCGAGATCATCATGGTCGTGGTCTGAAAGAACGTGCTGATCTTGGTCCCCATTCCCGTCAGGTACATGTGGTGCGCCCAAACAATGAACGACAAAAAACCGATCGCCAGCGCCGAGTAAACCAGCGACTTGTACCCGAACAACGGCTTGCGGGTGTTGTTCGCCAAAACCTCCGCCACGATCCCCATCGCCGGCAAGATCAGCACGTAAACCTCCGGGTGCCCGAGAAACCAGAATAAATGCTGCCACAACAACGGACTGCCGCCCCCGCTCACGTCCAACGGCCGCCCGCTCACCACCAAACCCGTCGGCAAGAAGAAACTTGTGCCCAGCAAGTTGTCCATCAACTGCATGATCCCCGCAGCCTCGAGCGGCGGAAACGCCAGCAATAACAAGAACGCCGTCACAAATTGCGCCCAAACGAAGAACGGCAACCGCAGCCAGCCCATGCCCTTCGCGCGCAACTGAATAATCGTCGCGATGAAATTCACCGACCCCAACAACGAGGACGTAATCAACAGCACCATCCCCATGAGCCAGAACGTCTGCCCGTCGAACCGATGCGCCAAATCCGCCACCGTCGCCAACGGCGAATACGACGTCCAACCCGACTTGGCGGCGCCCCCGGGGATGAAGAAGCTCACCAACATCACCACCCCGCCGGCGAAATAGCACCAGTAACTGGCCATGTTGATCTTCGGGAACGCCATGTCCGGCGCCCCAATCTGCAGCGGCACCACGTAGTTCCCGAAAGCCCCAAACGCCAACGGCACCACCGCCAAAAACACCATGATCGTGCCGTGCATCGCCCCAAAGGAATTGTAGAGGTCCGGCGTCATGATCCCGCGATCGGCCATGTCCGGCCCCAACGCCCGCAACAACAGCTCGCCAAAAACCGGTATCGGCTGGCCCGGATACGCCAGTTGCCACCGCATCAGCGCCATCAAACCGTACCCCAGCAGCAAAAACACTAACGCCGTCAGCCCATACTGAATCCCAATCACCTTGTGATCGGTCGAGAAAACGTACTTCCACAGAAAACCAGTCGGCCCCGCGTGTGGAGCGTGGCCCCCCGCCGCATGGGCGGTGGCCGTAGACCCAGGATGGGTGGTTGCAGTCACAGTGTGTGTTGCGCTGGCGAGATCCGCCCGGACCCTCCGAATGGCAGTCTTTGGTCTGGGCAAAACCCGAATGGGAAAAAGTAGGCTTCCTGTTTCGCCACTGTCAACCGAGGACTCCCTGAGCTGGTAGTTTTCACCTGGCCTTATCCAAGATCATCAGACTCAGCAGCAACGGCAAGTAGCCAATCGATGCCAGAAACAGCCACCGCGCTCGCCGGGGCGTGCGAGCCCGCGCGAATTGAACCGCCACGCCCAGAAAGCCCAGACCCAACAACAGCGCCCCCAGCAGGTAAAGCCGGCCAGCCAAGCCCAACACGAACGGGCTCAGGCTCATCACCAGCAGGCCCCACGCGTGACTGACCGCCTGCAGACCGGTCCGCACTCCGGTTTCATCGTAAACCGCCAACATGTGAAAGCCGGCCCGCGCGTACTCGGCGCGGTACAACCACGCAATGGCGAGGAAATGGGGCATCTGCCAGAAGAACTGAATCCCAAACAAGGCCCAACCCCCGGCCCCCAGGTCGCCCGCCCCAGCGCTCCAGCCCAACAACGGCGGCATCGCTCCCGGCAAGGCGCCGACGATGGTGTTGAGCGTGGTGCTCCGCTTGAGGGGCGTGTAAACGAACAGATAAAGCCCCAACGTGAGCGCCCCCAGGGCCGCCGTCGCCAACCCCACACCCAGCGCCAGCGTGAGAATGCCCACCACCGAACTGCCCACCCCAATCGCCAAGGCCGACCGTGGCTGCATCCGCTGGGCCGGCAGCGGCCGCTCTCGGGTCCGTTCCATCAGAACGTCCCACTCGCGCTCGAGCCATTGGTTAAGGGTCGAGGCGCCCCCTGCCAGAAAGCCTGTCCCGATCAAGGTCAACAGCAAGAGCCACCCATCCAACGGACCGCGCAAACCCAGCAAGAAACCCACCAACGTCGTCAGCAACACCAACACGGTGAGCCGGATCTTGGTCAATTCGGCCAACTCCGCCCACCAGGGTCTCCCCACGGCTACGGTCTCGTCCATCGGTTGCGTGGTACTCCTCATGCCGAAGGCCCGGTCAACCGCGCCGCCAGCGCCCCACTCCCAGCGACCCCGGCCGGCGGAGCGTGCGCATCCCAGACGCGGGTCAGCCCAAGCATGTCGCGGCAGGCGATCACGCAAGCCAACGCCCCCAGCAGCAAAGTCACTGCGCCCACCCCCACGTGCGCGGTCGTCAGGTCGGCCGATTTCTCGGTCCAGATGGTCACCGCTCCCAACCCGAACTGCACCAACACCACCCCCACCCACACCCGCGCCAACCGCGTCACCGGATGTGCGCGGCCCAGCAGCCTCGAGGCGCGGCGAGCGGAGACGACGATACCCGCCACGATACCCAGCGCCACCAGGCGATGCGCCATCTGCAGGCCAACCTGAAAGGCCGTGATCGGCCGGACGGCCGTGGTCTCGAGCCGCAGTTGGTTGTAACGAGCGATCGCTTCAGCATCCATGCTCGGCCAAAGCCGGCCGTAGGCCAGCGGAAAATCCGGGATCGCCAACCCCGCGTGCTGATGCCGCATCAGCGCGCCCAAGACCAGTTGGCCAAACACCAACACGGTCGTGCCCAACAACAACGGCCTGAGCGAACGCGCGGCCGCGGGCACCGGAGGTAAGGACGGCCACCCGGGACTCAAGAACAATGCCAGCGCCGCCACCCACACCAAAAAGAGTTGCGCCAGCGCCGCATGGACCACCCCGAGCTCATCCGCGATCAACGTAACCCGGAGGCCGCCCAAAACCCCCTGCAGAACCACCCCGCCAAAAGCCGCCCCGGCCAACCAGCGCACCCACGCGCGCGGTTCCGCCAGCCAAACCCACACCGCCAACACCGCCGTCAGCAATCCCACCCCCGCAGCCGCCAACCGGTGGGTGTGCTCGTAAAAGATCCCACCCACCCACTGCGAGATGGGAAAGAAAAACATGTTATAGCCATAGGTGTTCGGCCAGTCGGGCACCGCCAGACCCGCGCCGCGGCTTGTCACCAAGCCACCGACACAGATCAAACCGAGCGTGGCGGCGGCCGTCACCCAGGCGAAACGGGCCAGCCAGGGATTGGGCGTGCTGCGGGTCACCTTACCTGCGCGTTCCGGATACAAACAACCGCTGTGATCGCCAGGACCACAGCGGCTGCCTTCGCCAATCGCTCTCCCTACCTCGCCGCCGGGACTTCGAGGGTGAAATTCACCGCCTTCTTGTCTCCCTCCGCCACGGTGATCTCCTGCGACGCTTCCCCGGCCTTAAGATGGTAAGCCACTACGGTGTACTTGCCCGCAGGCAAATCGGCCGGTAACGCGAACTTGCCGTCCTTATCCGTCACTGCGAAGTACGGGTGCTCCAGCACCCCGACGTAAGCGAACATCCACGGGTGCACGTCGCACTTGAACCGCACCAAAACCTCGCGACTGGCAAAGCTCTTCTCGGTCACCATGCCTTTCACCGGTTGGCCGATGTTGAACTCGCGGTTGCCCGCCTCCTTCGGCGTGGCATGCACGTTGTGCATGAGCGGGTCCGAGTTCTTGATCTGGAACTTCTGGTTCGTCATCACCCCCATCACGTAGGGTTCGTAAAAACAATTGACCTGGTCCAGCACCGGCATCTTCGCCGGCGGCGGATAGGTCTTCCCGGCCGGCCCTTCCTTCAGATACACGAACACATTCGCCAAACCGCCGTCCGTGCCCACCACAAAATGACGAGTCGTCTGCGGCGCGGTGTGCAACTTCCCGCACAAGGCGTCAAACTCGACCGTTCGTTCCGCCGGCGGCGTCCCTTTCAGGGTGACCTTCCCGCCGATTTCAGCCGCAGCCACCGTCCCCGAAACCACCCCACCCGCCACGGCCAAGACAATCCCTAGAGCGCTTGTTTTCATCTTGATTTCGACACTGCTTGTAGTTCGCATTTTTAAGAGTGCCCACAGTAGCACCGCCCCGCCGGACCGGCAAGTCATTTGCCTCGTCCCACCGCCGACAGGCAACCCGGCAGTTCCGCCACTCGTTTCGGGGCCTCCAGCTCACTCTTTCCCCAGTTGCCGCTTGAACTTGTCCACCTTCGGCCGAATGACCGCCTGACAGTAACCGGCGCTCGGGTTGTTGCGATAGTAGTTCTGGTGGTAGGCCTCTGCGGGGTAGAACTTCGTCAGCGCCTGCAACTCCGTCACGATGGGCCGGTCCCACCGCCCCTGGGCCGCCGTGCGCGACCTCTCCGCCGCCAACCGCTGCGGTTCGTCGTGGTACAAGACGATCGAGCGATACTGCGTCCCCACGTCCGCACCCTGACGGTTCAACGTGGTGGGATCGTGCACCTCCCAGAGAATCTCGAGGAGACGCTCGTAGGTCACCGCCCGCGGATCGAACGCCACTTGGATCACCTCGGCGTGTCCCGTCTGGCCCGCGCAGACCGCCTGGTACGTCGGATTCGCGGTGTGGCCGCCCGCGTAGCCGCTGGTGACCGACTTCACGCCGTCGACCAGTTGGTAGACCGCCTCGAGACACCAGAAACAGCCGCCGCCGAAGGTGGCCCGTTCGAGACCGCCGGGCTGCCGGTTCTGATGTTCTGCTTTCATCTGGGGTGGCTCGTCTTGGGCCAGGGCCAAACTCAACCCAACCATCACGGGCGCTAGGCCCCATCGCACAGGTTTCTTCATAGGCTCGCGTTGCCACCCGCAACCTAGCCCACCCGCTCCACCACGCAACTAGCCCAACTCAGTCCGACCGCCAACTCGAGGCGCGGTCCAGACGCTCGATCACCCGCTCGCGCCCCAGCACCTCGAGCAGGTGGTAGAGGCTAGGCCCAGCGGTCTGGCCGGTGCAGGCCAACCGAGCGGGATGCACCAAGGCCCCCGCCTTGACCCCCAGTTCGACCGCGACCCGTTTCAGGGCTGCCTCGAGCTCCGCCGCGCCAAAAGAAGCCAACCCCGCCAGCGCCGCTCGCAACCGCGCCAACCGCGCCAGGCTCTCCGGCTGGAAATCCTTCCGGGCGGCCACCGGGTCGTACACGATCGTTTCGGCGAAATAAAAGCCCGCATACCCAACCACCTCGCCAAACGTCCGCAGTTTCCCCTGGCAGGTATCCAGCGCCGCCTTGACATACTCGAGCGGGAACCGGTTGGTGTCCACTCCCGCGCGTGCGAAGGCGTGCACGCACAACTCCCGAAACCTGTCCGCGCTCAGAGCTCGCACGTACTCCCCGTTCATCCACTGCAGCTTCGCCAAGTCGAACCTGGCGTTGTGCCTCAACACCTGCGGCAGGTCGAAGCGCTCGATCAGTTCCGGCACCGCCAGAATCTCGCGATTGTCCTTGGGCGACCAACCCAAGAGGCAGAGGTAGTTGACCACCGCTTCCGGCGTGTAGCCCTCCTCGAGGTAAGCCAACAGCGAAGCCCCCTGGTCGCGCTTGCTCATCTTGCTCCCGTCCGCGTTCAGAATCAGGGGAATATGCGCGTACTTCGGTGGCGCCACGCCGAAGGCGCGAAACAAGGCCATGTGCCGCGCCGTGTTCGTGAGGTGATCCTCACCCCGAATCACGTGCGTGATCCCCATCTCGAGGTCGTCCACCACGTTCACCAGGTGAAAAACCGGCTGACCGTCGGACCGGACGATCACGAAATCCGGGTCTTGCGCCTCGCGATCGGTCAACTCGCGGCGCACCTCCCCCACAATCAGGTCCTCGATCAGCACCGGCTCGCGCGTCATCCGGAACCGGACGGCCCCCTCGTGTCGGTAAGCCAAATCGCGCGACAATAACGCCTCGACCCGCCGCTCATAGTTCTCACGGCGCTGGCTCTGAAAATAGGGTCCCCGCTCCCCTTTGCACGGACCCGTGGCCTCCCCGGTCAGCGGCCCCTCGTCCCAAGCCAACCCCAGCCACCGTAACCCGCCCAAAATCACCTCGACCGCCTCCTGCGTGTTACGCGCCGCGTCGGTGTCCTCGATCCGCAAAACGAACTTGCCCCCCGTGTGCCGCGCGTAGAGCCAATTGAACAACGCCGTACGCGCCCCCCCGATGTGGAGGAAGCCCGTCGGACTCGGAGCAAAACGCACCCGTACACTCATGAGCTGGCGACCGCGCCTGTCTAGCCGGTCTTGCCGGAAGACCATAGAGCCATCGTTGAGCTCATGGCAAGTGCTGACCCCAAGCTGCTGGGCGCGCATGGGTGCCATGAACCGGTAGGGCGCGACCGCTGGGCGCGCCGAACGACGCGGGTCACCGGGCCCGAGCCGGCCGGCCCGCAGGTCCGGCTCCTCCTGGCGGCTCATCGCAAGGCCGAGCCGGCGCACCACAGAAAGCAAGCGGGCCTTGGCGGGGCGATCGCTCGCCCGCGGCCAAGGCCCGCCGCGCGCGCCCTCGGTAGCCCAGGACGCTGGGTTCAAGGCCGCCTTACTTGCGCAGCCGATAGAACTTGTTGCCGGCGCCGATCGTCACCGTGGTGGGATTCTGCGTCCCCACCGTGGTCCAAGCGGCGTCCGAGAGACTGTTCTTGGACTCGAGCGTGAACCCGACGGCGCCCGCCGGCCACGAGATCGTGAGGTTGTTGCCCGCCCGAACAATCGTCAGCATAGGAGCCGCCCCGCCCACCGGCGTCGTCGGATCGTCCTTCGGATCGGGATGCGTGATCACCGTGTAGAAGTTGAGCTCGCTCTGCGAGGTCTTCCCTTGGGCCGGGTTGTTCTGCAGGTTGATCTCACCCTTCGCCGCCACCAAGATCTGCTTGGTCGTCATCGCCGCGTTCATGCGGTAGGTGCGAATCCCACCCGTCTTCGCCACGTTCACAAACGGGAAGAAACTCGCCGTCAGCGGCGTCACCGACTTGTCCGCGCTGTTGAAGGCCAGCACGCGCGCCACCGTTTGCGGCGCCTCATAGCCCGTGGGCTGCGACTCCCAGACCACTACCACCCGGTTCAAGGCGTCCATCGTCGCCCCTGCCCGGTCCGTCGTGGCCGCAAAGCCCGGCTCGCTCACGTCCCGAGCCGCCACAAACTTCTGGTCGCGCGAATCGAACACGGCCAGCGACACCACCTGCGCGCTGCTGCCGGCCAGCACGATGTACGGACTGTTGATATGTCCGGCAATGCGCGTGCCGTCCCCGCGGCCGCGGTCGAACGTCCGGCCCGAGGTGGCCTGATCGACCTTGCCCTTGAACGTGCCCGCGTTGTCATAGAAGTAGATCTCGCCGCGGAACCGCAGAGCAAAACCGCCCTGGCAAGCCGCCACGTTGGCCCAGATCTGGTCGGAGTTGTTTGGATCCACCGCGAAGGTCTCCTTCACGACCGAACCGTCCGGCGCGATGATCGCCACCGTCGGCGTCCGCAACGGCGCCGTCATGTTCGAGCGGTCGTCAATCACCACCACGAAGTTGCCGTTGTCCAGGCAAGCCACGTCCCCCCCGAATCGGGAGACTTCGCCCGCGTTGCCCGTGAACGGGTCGGTGTAACGCCCGTTGTTCGCGTCGATCGCCTTGCTCAGCGGTGTCGGCGTCAGCGTCGCCAGATCGAGCGAGAACGTTTGCACGGTCCCGTACCGATTGACGTCGCTGTGAATCAGGTTCTTGGTCCAACGATTGTCGGACAGGAATTCAGTGAACCCGTGCGGCGAGGCTTCCGCCCCCACAATGTAATTCACCGCGCCAGGCCGTTTGTCGCCCGCCACGCGCCCCGGGTTACCGTTCTGGCGCGAGAGGTTGATCTGGCCCTTGTACGGCTGGCCATTGTCGGCGTAGAAGCCTTCGACCTGTTTCATCGGCTTGCTGCCATCCGCCGGTTGCAGCGCGACGACGAAACGCTGCTCGGCGCCGATCGGCTCCGCGAACGCGTTGCCCTCGACCAGGAAGGTGCTGGTGCCCAGCACGCTGGCGTACGGCTCCCAGTTCCCCAACGCCGGCATGTCCTGGTTGATGATCGGCGTGTCCGGCACGATCCGCTGCAGGCCCACCGACTCGATGCTGCCCGGCTCGAACAGAATGCCGAAGAACCGGCCCGTCACCACCCGAATCCCCAGCGAATTGATGTCGTTCTGGCTCTCCCAAATCACCGCAAACGCATCGCCCCGCGTGGCGATCCGCGGTCGGCGCGATTCGTAGAAGGCCCAATCGCGCTCGGTATCCAACTCGCTCACATAGAAGCTGCCACCGATCGGGGCGCCGGCCGGGTCGAACATGCGGCCGCAAATGACCCGCGGCCCGGCTCCCCCGCTGGGCGCAGCGCTCCAGACCGAGAAGACCCTACCCTGCGCGTCGATGGCCGCGTCGCAGCGACCGTCCACACTGTCCCAGGTCACGTCGTCGTTAGCCGCCTTCGAGTAGCGCACCGTCCCGTTGGCGTTGAGCACCGTCAGCCATACCTGGGTCCCCGACACGCTCGTCGCCACATAGGCGTCCTTGCCGTTGCCGTGGAAACCCGCGCCGTCGCCTCGACCACCCGTCGCCGCCTGCGCGTTGCCCGTCAGTGTGCCTAAGTCCAGGTTGCCCGTCGTTGGCGCGCCCGCGTTGTCGAAGAGGCGTACCGTGGCCCCGCCCGGCCCGCCGAACCGGATGCCAAAGCCATTGGCGGTCACCCCGACGCCGTGCCACATCTCGCTCTGGACAGGCACTTCGCTCACCAGCGTGACCGGCTTCACCACCGCCCCCGTGGGATCCAGGATCGTGAACACGGCATGAGTCGCCGACGCGGTGCCGCCGTACAGGTTGATCAGGTCATCTCGTTGCCGGCTCTCGCCCACGATCACGATGTTGCCGTTGGACAGATAATCCCAATCACCAATCCGGATCGACCCGCTCCGCGCGGCGTAATCGACGGGTATACCCACCCGAATACCCACCGGAGCACCCGTGTCACTCAATAACTGCACGGCGGGCATGTCGCCCGTGTTGTTGTAGGGGGCCAGTTCCACCACTTCCAGATCCAGGGCCCAGGCCGAGGCTCCCATGCCCATGCCCGTTCCGAACAGGTTGCCCTTGATCTTCGGGCCCCAGGCCGTGTTGGCCGGTATCGCTGAACCGTCGGCCCGGAAATAAGAGAGGAACTTCGAGTCGATCCATCCCCCCCGAAGCGAGCTGATCTTGGTGACCGGCGTGATGGAAAGGCCCCCCGGACTGTAAAGAGTCCAAACCGAGCCAAAATAGCCCAACTCACCGCTGCCGCTTGGGTGATCGTCTTCCCACCCGATGATGACGTTCCCGTTCGAGGCAATGGCGACCCCCAAGCTCTCGACGCGTTGGTTGTTTTGGCCCGTGCCGTCTATGCCTAGCGAGTTCACGTAGAACGTTTCCGTTCGACCCGCAAGTTTGTTGGCCTCGAGCGTCCCGGTCACCTGGGCCATCGCGCCCACGGCGCACCCGGTCGCAGCCAGTAATAAGGTGATAATGCTTTTTCTTCTCATAGGAGGGGTATCGTTCGTCGTGGTTTCAGTGCTCTTTCCCCAGGGCCCAACTGCCCCTGCCGCCATCCACACGAACCTGCCGTTCCACGCCAGTCCTACCCGCACACGCTCGCCGGGTAAGCCGTCAGCTTGTTCGAGCACCGTCAGCCTGAGCAACTGCGACTTCTTCCTGGGGTAACTGCATGTAGCGACACCTGCAAGGCACATCACACGCTGTGCGATGCAAGTGCAAGTACAAGAGCTGGATACCAAACCGCGCGCCGGATTGCAACGGTTTTTTCTGATGGAGGCAGTAATTCTCACGATTCGCAGACCTCACTTTGCCACGTGCCCCTCTGCACGTTGCACCATGCGGCCAATCAATGTGCCAGGGATAAAGACATTGACACCTCAACCTGAAGCGCGACTGCCCTGGGATTTGCCTTCCGTTCCGTTGCCTGTCCCGCCCTGGTACACCGCTCCGCTCGGCCCATCAATCAGTGTGCCAGGGATAAAGACATTGACATCAACACCTCAGCCTGAAGCGCGACTGCCCTGGGATTTGCCTTCCGTCGATTGTCCCGCCCTGGTGCACCCCTCGGCCCAATCAGTGTGCCAGGGATAAAGACATTGACACCTGAACCTGAAGCGCGATGGCCCTGGGATTTGCCTTCCGTTGCCCGTCCCGCCCTGGTACAACTCGCGCCACCATGTCCGTCCTGCTACCCATGGGCTTTATCGGCGCCGGCAAGATGGCCAGCGCGCTGGCACGAGGCATCCTGCGGGCAAGCCTCGCCACACCCGACCAGATCATGGCCAGCGATGTGCTGGAAGGAGCACGCGAACACTTTGCGCGGGAGCTCAATACCCCGACCTCGTCAACCAACGCCGAAGTGGTGCGGTTCGCCAACGTGGTGGTGCTGGCAGTCAAGCCGGACCAAGTCGCTGGGGTGCTCGAAGAGGTCCGTCCGTACGTGACCGACCATCATCTGCTGATCTCGATCGCTGCGGGCATCACCCTCAAGAAGCTGCAAGAAGGGCTGTTCGAGGGCGCTCGCGTCGTTCGGGTCATGCCTAACACGCCCGCCTTGATCGGCGTGTGCGCCTCGGCCTACGCTCTGGGCGAGTGGGCCACAGAAGAGGATGGCGAAACCGCGCGCCGACTTTTCGCGTCGGTGGGCACAACCTTCGCCGTGAAGGAGCACTTGCTGGACGCCGTCACGGGGCTCAGCGGCAGCGGACCGGCCTACGTGTACCTGATGATCGAGGCGCTCAGCGACGGCGGTGTGGCTGCCGGTCTGCCGCGCGAGGCCGCCACCAAACTGGCCGCGCAGACGGTGCTCGGGGCAGCGCGAATGGTGCTGGAAACTGGGCTGCATCCGGGAGCCTTGAAAGACATGGTCACCAGCCCGGCGGGCACCACCATCGAGGGGATTCACGAACTCGAAAAGGCCGGTGTCCGGGGCGCTCTCATGAACGCCGTGCGCGCCGCCACCCAGCGCGCCCGTGCGCTCGGCCAAGGCTAGAACCGAGCTCCACCCCGTCGTTCGGCAACCGGTTGACTCCGGAGAACCATGAAAGGCGCCGATCTCCGCCGATGAGTTTCCCAGCTCCCAGCGAAAAGCAGGCGCGAGTGATCTGGTCCGCGATTACCGGGTTTGCCGTGGCGGTGCTGCTGGCGTTGTTGGTGGGGTTGTTGTGGGGTTTGGGCCTGGCGATCGGCCGCCTCTCACCCGTGCTCATGCCGCTTGCGGTGGCTGGCGTGATTGCGTACCTGCTGGACCCGGTGGTCGACCGATTCGAGAGCCGCGGCCTGCCGCGCACGCGGGCGATTCTCTGCGTCTTCGCCTTGGCGCTGGTGTTGGTGGTGGGATTATTCGCCAGTGTGGTGCCGCAACTCGTGGTCGAGACCCGCCAACTCGCCCGCAAGATCCCCACCTACGCGCAACGCATCCAGACCCGCGTCGAGGATTGGGTCAGCCATCCCCCTGCGCCCCTGCTGCGATTTCTGCACGTGCCCGTCGAGTCGCCAGGGCTCACCAACGCGCCCCCCGCCGCGAACGATCCATCCTCGACCCCGACGACAACGACCAACCCGCCGCCGGCACCGGGCGATCTGGCGAGCACTAACCAGGTGGGCGCCGCGCCGGCCCAACCCGCGGCGCGCGGCGGCGGGGGTGGAGGGGAGGCGTTGGCCTTCCTGAGCCAGTACTTGGACCCGGACCTTCTACAATCGGCGACGGGTTGGCTGGCGAAGGTGGTGCCGCAGATTGGCTCGTGGCTTTTCGGTCAGGTGAGCAAAGTCGCGTCGTGGTTTGGGGTGTTGGCGGGTCTGGCGTTGGTTCCGATCTACACCTTCTATTTCCTACTCGAGAAGCGCGGCATCGAGTCCAACTGGACCGACTACCTGCCCTTGACCAAGTCGGAGTTCAAGGACGAGTTGGTGTTTGTGCTCAACGCGATCAACAACTATTTGATCGCTTTCTTTCGCGGGCAGGTCCTGGTGGCGATCTGCGACGGCGTCCTCTACACCATCGGCTTCCTGATCATCGGCTTGCCGTACGCCGTGCTCATCGGCGTTATGGCCACCTTTCTGACCATCATCCCATTCCTCGGCGCGATTGTGACCTGCGCCACCGCGCTGATCGTGGCATTCGTTCAGTTTGGCGATTGGCTCCATCCGCTGTTGGTCCTGGCGGTGTTTGCGGTCGTCCAAGCCCTCGAGGGCTTGGTCATCTCCCCCAAGATCATGGGCGACCGCGTAGGGCTGCATCCGCTGACGATCATCATCGCCGTCATGGTCGGCACCACCCTGATGGGCGGCTTGATCGGCGGCATCTTGGCCATTCCACTCACCGCCGCCCTGCGCGTGCTCATGTTCCGTTACGTGTGGCGGCGGCGCGAAACCTGACCGGCGCCGGACCATGCCGAGCCGGCCGAACACTGGGCAACGCACCGGTTCGACACCGCCGGTCCGGGCCGTCCCCCAGGCACGGCCGCTTGACCTATCGGTCGACCGCAGGCATTCGGCCCATGAGGCGCACGTCCACGGCTTTCATGCCCGCGGCACGGATCGCCTGCAGGCCCAAGTCCGTGTCTTCGTACGCGCGGCAATGGGTCGGCGGCACGCCTAAGCGCCGGGCGGCTTCGAGAAAGATGTCCGGCGCCGGTTTTTGGCGGGTCACATCTTCGCTGGTGACCACGGCATGGAAGAGGTGCCGCAGGCCCAGATGGTCGAGCACCTGGCCGATGACGCGGTGTGTGCCCCCCGAGGCGACCGCCATCGGGAGCCGACCCTGATGAGCGCGCACGATGGCCACGACGGCGTTGATCGGCTCGACTTGCTGGATCAACGGCAGGTACTCGGCCTCCTTCTCTTTGGCCACCGCCAAGTGATCCAAGGCTACACCCTGTTCGAGGCTGAGGGTCTTGAGGATGTCGCGCGAAGGCACACCGCCGAGGGCATAGAAGCGGCTCTCGGAGAACTGGAACCCGTGCCGGGCGGAGACGGCCTGCCAAGCTCGCCAATGCAGGGGCATCGAGTCGGCCAGCGTGCCGTCGCAGTCGAAGATCAGGCCTTCGATGGGTCGGGGGTCGGAACGATTCATCGGCAGAGGGTAAGGAGAAGCGGGCCGCAGCCTCGGCCCGGGAGGGCCGGTGGCGCGGGGCGACTCACACTTTGAGCGCGGCGAGCTTCTCGTCGAGTGCGTGCGCCATGAGGGGCTCGATCAAGCCATCCAAGGCGCCGTCCATCACCACCGGCAGGTTATGGAGGCTCAACTCGATGCGATGATCGGTGACGCGGTTTTGGGGGAAGTTGTAGGTGCGGATCTTCTCGTTGCGTTCGCCGGTCCCCACTTGGGCTTTGCGCTGAGCGGCGTAGCGCGCGTTCTCCTCGGCGATCTTCCGGTCCAGCAAGCGGGTGCGCAGCACCTTCATGGCTTTGGCCTTGTTCTTCTGCTGCGAACGTTCGTCGGCACAACGCACGATCAACCCGCTGGGTTTGTGCAGGATCTGCACCGCCGAATCGGTGGTGTTCACCCCTTGACCGCCGGGACCGGACGCGCGGCAGACCGTGACCTCGAGGTCCTCGGGCTTGACCTCGATGTCCACTTCCTCCGCCTCGGGGAGCACAGCCACGGTGGCCGTGCTGGTGTGGATGCGGCCCTGGGCTTCGGTGGCCGGCACCCGCTGCACGCGGTGGACACCGCTTTCGTACTTCATCCGCTTGAACACATCAGTCCCCGAGATGCTGAAAACAACCTCCTTGAACCCGCCCAAGGCGGATGCGCTCGAGTCCATCGTCTCGACCTTCCAGCGGTGCGCCTCCGCATAGCGAGTGAACATGCGGTACAGATCGGCCGCAAAGAGGGCCGACTCCGAACCCCCGGCCCCAGCGCGAATTTCAATAATGGTGTTACGCGAGTCGGTCGGGTCGGGCGGGACCAGGCCCTCGAGCACGCGCTGGCCCAGGCGCTGCGTCTCGGCCTCGAGCCGCGCCACGTCCTCGCGCGCCAACTCGAGCAACTCCGCCTCCGTCTCCGAGGTCAGCAGGGCCCGGTTGGCCGCCAACTCGGCCAAGGCCTTCCGGTAAGCCGCGCCAACATCGGTCAGTTCCTTAAGCCGGGCGTATTCCCGGCCCAACTCCTGCATCCGAGCCGGGCTCTCGAGCACGCGCGGATCGCTCAGCGAAGCCTCGACTTCGCTCAATCGCTGCTCGAATTTCTCGAGGTGAGGTCGCAAGTCCATGAGTCAAACCAACTCGGGGCGGTGAATCAAAAGGGCGTCAGATGGCGCCTCCCGCGACCCGCCGAGGCTCACCTGACTCCGCACTCGGGAGTCCCTGCCAGGGGCGATCGCGCGGCCGAAAAAGACTCCGCCCGCCACGCGGGCAAGCGCGGCGGGCGGGAGTCTGGCCGAAGCTACTTGCGCCGTTTCTTGCTCGAGGCGGCCGCCGCCTGGGCGGCCTGGACCGCCTGGGTCTTGGCCATGCGCTGCTGGAACTTGTCCACGCGCCCGGCGGTATCCACGAATTTCTGTTGGCCGGTGTAGAAGGGATGGCACACGTTGCAGATGCCGACCACGATCACGGACCGGGTCGAGCGCGTCTTAAACGAGTTGCCACAGGCACAGCGGACTTCTGCGACCTGGTACTTCGGGTGTATGTCGGCTCTCATACCAAATGCCAAAGGGCGCAGAAAGTAGCATCTGGCCGCCGCTTGACAAGCTGGAATTTCGCTCGCCCTAGCTCGGACCCCTAGACCCCAAAACCACCCTGTGCACAGACGCCCGACCGCCCTATGAACCGGCCGGCCGTACCGCCGACCTTCCAGCCGGCCCACCAGGAAGCCCGAGCCTGCCTCCATAGAGAACAGGCGGCCGTGAATCCACGGCCGCCAGGCGACTTACCAATCCAGCGGGACGCCGGGTCACTGCAACCCGACGCTCAAGGAGGGCCAAGGAGGAACGAGGGTGCACCCCGCCATGAGAGCGAGGGCGGAGGGGAATACGCGGTTCCTGTCGCCGAAACTTTGTATTCTTTGCATACGCACCTCAAAGAGCACGAGCCATACCAACCGGCAACAGTGGCAGTTCCGAGAATCCCACCGGCCCTGCCGACGCCAACCCAGACGCGTTGGACGCGCCGCCGGCATGCCGCCGGCCCGTTGCCGCCTTCTGTCCACTGTGCCGCGACCTGCCCAGTTTGCCTCAGCCAAGCCACGGTCGGAATTCCTACTCGACCGTACGATCGCGCGGCCCTACGCTCCGGGCCCATCATGACAGATCCACGCTACGCGAAGCTGGCCCAAGTGCTCGTCAAGTACTCGACCGCCCTGAAGCGAGGCGACCATGTCTTGTTGGACATGATCGACACGCCGGACCCGTTCACCGTCGAACTCATGCGCGCGGTGCGTAACGCGGGCGCAACCCCGATCGTCGAGGTGCGGCATCCGCGCGTGAACCGCGAGATCATGCTGGGAACGACGCCGGAACACGCGGCGCTGGTGCGAGACCTCGAGTTGTATCGCATGAAGAAAATGCAGGCCTACATCGCCATTCGCGGCAGTGCCAACGCGAGTGAAACGGCCGATGTGCCAAGCCAACTCCTGGCCCTCTACACCAAGAGCCTGCGACCGGTCCTCGACTATCGGGTGAACCGAACGCGCTGGGTGGTCCTCCGCTGGCCGACGCCGAGCATGGCCCAGGCAGCCAACATGAGCACCGAAGCGTTCGAGGATTTCTACTTCGACGTGTGCACCATGGATTACCGCAAGATGGCCCGGGCAATGAAACCGCTCGTACGCCGCATGCAGCGCGCCGACCGAGTCCAACTCAAGGGCCCGGGCACCGACCTCACCTTCAGCATCAAGGGCATCGGCGCCAAGCCCTGCGACGGCTTGCGGAACATCCCCGACGGCGAAGTCTTCTCCTGTCCCGTCAAGAACTCTGTCGAAGGCGCAATTCAGTTTAACACGCCCACCCTCTACGCCGGCTCACGCTTCGAGAATGTCCGGCTCGAGTTCCGCGCCGGCAAGGTCGTCCAGGCCACCGCCAGCGACACGCGCCGGCTCAACGAAATCCTCGATACCGACCCCGGCGCCCGGTATGTCGGCGAGTTCTCCCTCGGCTTCAATCCTCACATCCAACGGCCCATGTGCGACATTCTCTTCGACGAGAAGATCGCCGGATCGCTCCATTTCACCCCGGGCCAAGCCTACGAGGAGTGCGATAACGGCAACCGGTCGGCCGTCCACTGGGACATGGTGCTGATCCAGCGACCGGATTGGGGCGGGGGCGAGGTCTGGTTCGACGGCGAACTGATCCGCAAAGACGGCCAGTTCGTGCCCAAGGACCTGCAACCGCTCAACCCCGAAGCCCTCAAAGCCCGCTGAAATTGCAGGTCCGACGATCCCGCCCTGCCCCGGGCCCCCCCGAGCGTCACGCCGCCTCGAGTTGGCCGCCGTATCACGAGGCGCACCGGGCCGCGAGCCAGCTTAGCTCTGGCTGAGCCGGACCTGGGGCGCCTCGAACAGCAGGGCGTGAGCCTCGCGCAAGATCCCCACGATTCGGTCGGCAAAGGGACTAGCGGCCACGGCCTGGCGCATGGCCGCGTCGTCGAAGGTGGCAGCGTTCGCGCCTGGAAACCAGTGGTCCCCCTGGCCGAGCAGGTTGTAGCGCATCTTCCCCCAATCCACCAGGTCCAGCGCTCGCGCGTAGGTCCAGAGGCGCAGGATCTCTTTCACGTTGACCTGGCCCGGGAGCCCGACGTATTCGGGAATTCCGTCACCCCAATGCTGGTACCAGTCCGCGCCCAGCGCCCGCTCGAGCTCGGCCCGCAACCGTTGCTCGATCGGAGCCACCGTCGCCGCCAACCGATCCCAATACGCCAGCGCCGCCACGTGCTCGTCGAAATCCTCCGGCCGCGCGGCACCGCAACTGATCGTGTGCACCTGCGGTCGCGCCAGGCAGTAAAGGTCGTTGAACTGCATCGGCGTGAGCGGCGCGCAGAGATCGACCAGCTTGCGCGGCGGGTGGTACAATTTGCCCCCCTTGTCGTTCGGGCTGATGATGAACACCCCCATGTCTCGCGCCTCGGCCGCCACGATCGCCGGCCAGTTCAGCTCGTTCACAAAGTACCAGTGGACATTCACATAGTCGAACTGGTCGCTGGTCACCGCCTCCAGAATGATGTCCGTGGTGGCATGGCTCGAGAACCCAACGAAACGGCAGCGGCCCTCGCGCTGGAGCTTGCGCGCCGCCGCCACACAACCGCCCGGTCGCAGCGACCACTCGAGGAACTGCGCGTGGTTGATCCCGTGCAAGGCGAGCAGATCCACGTAGTCCAAACCCAAGTACTTCATCGAACGATCGAACCTCCGCAAGAACTCCTCCGGATCCGCACTGGGCGCCACCTTGGTTTGAACCAAGATCCGCTCGCGCGGCAACCGCGGCAAAACCTGGCCGAGCTGCATCTCGGAGGTGCCGTACCCGCGCGCGGTCTCGATGTGGTGAATCCCTAATTCCAGCGCGCGCACAATCGTGGCCTCGAGGTTCGCCTGGCTCGCAGCCGGTATCTCCTCGAGCGCCGTGTCCTGCCACTTGTGCTGGTAACGCATCCCGCCGCAGGACAAGACGGGCAACTCGAGTTCGGTGCGGCCAAAACGTCGGTACTTCATCGCTCGGACTCTGACACCCAGCCGTCCAAGACGCAACCCGCCACCGCAAGCCGCCGGCGCATGCAGGTGCCCGGGTGCACGCAAACAGTTTGACCGGGAGCCTCAGGCTCCGCATCTTGTCCCGGCCGCGCGGCCTGCAAGCGCGCCGCCGGCAACGACCGGACAACTCCATGCTAAGTGCCATGACCAAACCCTGGGCGATGAGTGCGGCGCTGGCGTTGCTCCTCGGCTCCCCGTGGGCCCGAGGGCAAGCCGCAGACGAGGCCGCCCGGGCCAATTACCAGACCGGCTACCGCGCCGCGCGCATGCTGGGGCTGGACCTATGGAAAACCCTGTCCGAAAAGGAACAACGCCTGGTCAACAGCGAGCCGGTCTCGGTCGTCACCGACTTAGCACCGTTCATCGAGTTGAGTGACTACCCCACCGAGGGCAAGTCGCTGCGCTTTGTCTTCATCTCGGTCGGGTTCCTGGACCTGGTCAATAACGTCGCCCACGCCAAGGCCATCGACACGCTCGAACCGGGCTACTTCGCCCGCTATGTGGCCAGCCTGGCGCAGGAAACCGGCGAACGTGAACTGCGCCCGCTGCCCAACGTGTCCGATCCGAAGTACTGGACCGAGGCGCTGCTCAACGAACAAATCAGCAACTTCAATCAGATGGTCGGCGTCGTGGTGGGCATCTCCCTCTCCCACCATTACCTCGGCCGCTACCAAAAATACGCCCGCCAAGTGGACGTGCCCCAGGGCCGCCAACTCCCCATCAACGAGGTGCTCACCAACTCGGAGTGGGAAAACGCCCTGCGCGCCGGCACCCGCACCGCCCTCAACGCCGGCCTGGGCGTCGAGGGTATCAAAGCCCTCTTCGAAGCCATCGATCAAATGCCCACGCGACCGGCCTGGACCGCCTACTTCTTGCCCGCCAAAAGCCGTTACCGCGACGCCCGCAGAATCCTCGAGCGAACCGAGAAACAGTTCTTCTCTGGTTTCTGAGCTCAGAACCCAGGCCCCCTCGGCCGAACTCACCCCGCGCCGCGACACCCCCATCCGCCACCATCCACTCGACGCGCGCCTGCGCTTCTCACCCCATTGAAACCACATCTCGCCCGCCACCGCCCCCTCGCTCTCGCTGCCCTGCTCGCGCTGGGCCTGCTGAACATCGCGCCGCTCAGCCAGACCCAGGAGTGGACCCGCTTCCGCGGCCCCAATGGCTCCGGCCTCTCCACCGCCACCCCCCTGCCCACGCAATGGACCGCGGCGGACTACAACTGGCGCATCAAGCTGCCGGGCGCCGGACATGCCTCGCCGGTGTTGTGGGGGCAGCACGTCTACGTGACGGCGGCCGACCCCGCCGGTGGCCAACTCGAACTCCTGGCCATCCAGGCCACCAACGGCGCCGTGGCCTGGACCCGAGCCTTCCCGCAAGTCCGTTACTCGACCCATCGCAACAATAGCCTGGCCTCGGCCACCCCAGCGGTCGATGCCGCCCACGTCTACCTACCGCGTCAGGACGGCCGCAACTACTACCTCACCGCGCTCGACCATGCCGGGCGTCAGGTTTGGGAACTCCCCCTGGGCACCTCGACCACCGAGCATGGCTCCGGCCATTCGCCCGTCGTCCACCGCGATCTGGTAATCCTCGCGGTCGACCATGACACGACCGGGCGAATCCTCGCCGTCGACACGACCACCGGCGCCCTGCGCTGGGAAGTCCCTCGGCGCCCGGGTCGGTCAGACTACTCGACGCCTTGCCTCTTTCCGCTCAGCGGCGGCGCGGAGGCGTTGGTCTTCAATACCCAGGAAGACGGCATCGCCGCCGTCGACGCGTTGCAGGGTCGGGTGCTCTGGCAGGTCGACGGCGTCCTGGACAAACGGAGCGTCAGTTCCCCAATCGCCGCCGGTGGCTTGATCTTCAGTTCCTGCGGCAGCGGCGGCGGCGGCAACTACGTCGTGGCGCTCCGTCCCGACCCGATCGGGAGCCAACCACCCGAGGTCGCCTACCAAATCCGGCGGGCCGCACCTTACGTGCCCTCCCCCTTGGCCCTGGGCGACCTCCTCTTCCTGTGGAGCGACAGTGGCATCGTGACCTGCGCCAAGCTGGCCAGCGGCGAGTTGGTGTGGCAAGAACGGGTCGGAGGCAACTACTTCAGCTCGCCGGTTTGCGCCAATGGTCACCTCTACGGCACCTCGAATACGGGCGAAGTGGTGGTCCTCGCCGCCGCCCCACAGTTCCAACTCCTGGGCCGTAGCTCCTTGGGCGAAGCCACCCACGCAACACCCGCAATCGCTGGCGGCCACCTCTACTTCCGTACCCTGACGCACTTGGCCAGCCTCGGCGGGAAGTGACGCCTCGCCCTGCCCCAGACTGGGCATCGACTCGCGCGACGAGCGACAACCGATCCCGCCGGTCGCGAGTTGGCCATCAGCGACCATCCGGCGCATCGAGCAGCGGCTCCAGCCCCGGCGGCGGCCGGCCAGCCGCTCCCAGCGAGAGAAAGGCCCAAATGGCCGCAATCTGCCGCTCGGCGTCCCCGCCCAATACCGTCGGAATCGTCGCCTCCCCCTCCGGCCAGAAGGTCGGCATCCGCGTCCCGGGCCGCAGCGAGGCTGGATCGAGAAGATACTGTCGGTACCACCCCACCTGAAGCCGGCCCGCCATGCGCGTCATGTCCATCACCGACGAACCCAATGCCGGATGCGGCCCGTAGCGGTGGCACGTCACACACGCGTAAGCCCCCACCCCAACCAACTCCCGCCCCACCTCCGCTTCGGCGGCCACCTGCCCCAACAACTCTCCCCCCGGTACCGCCGGGTCCGCTGCAGCAAACGCCTCCGCCAACCACGTCACATTCTCCGGTCCATACTGCGGCATGCGTGTGGCCATATACGCACGCACCGCACCGCGATTGGTCAACACCTCGCCCATCCATGCCACCCGTAGTTTCCCCCCCACCCCGCTCAAGTGCGGCGGAATCCGCCCTTCATCCCCCAAGTCCGTTCCCCCCAACGCCGTGAAAAAGTCCGACCGACTCGCGCTCGGCCCGCCGAAGCCGTCCCGCGAGTGGCACGCATAACAATTGAACCGAGCCATCGCGACTGCCACCGCAGTCGCCCCAGCCACCGGCGCCGACCACCGCGCCCGGTCCCCCAACGCGCGCCCGAGCCACTGGCGCTGTGGGGCGTCCAACGAAAAGTATGGTCGCCCAACCGCCGGTGTGGCGCTCAAGCAGCCCCCCTCCCCCTCGGCCGAAAGCGACAGCAACGGTCGCGCCGCCAATCCCGACTCGAGCCGGACGCCCCCCACGCTCAACGCGTGGCAGGCCGCACAACCCAGCGCGCCGAACCGCTCGCGACCCCGCTCGACTTGCGCACCGTCCAACGCGAACGCCTCAAACCCCACCGGCGCCATCCGGCGCTCGACCCCCATTGACCCCGGCTCACTCAACGCCTGGTCGCGCAACAAATACCGAGCCAGCGCTCCCGCTTCGTCCGGATTCAGGTTCAACGAGGGCATCCGCCCCCCCGCCCGAACCGCCACCGGGTCCTGCAATACCCGCGCCAGTTCCGAAACCGAGTATTTCCGGGCCAAATCGCCCAATGGCACCGAGGTCTGGTGCAACCGGTTGAGCACATAGCGCACCGCCTCAGGATCCGTCGGCCCCCCCGCCACGCCGCCGCCGAATATCGCCGCCGCAGACTCGAAGGGCGGATGGCAAGCCACACACCCTAGCCGATGATACAGCACCCGCCCTTGCCGCAGCATGAGATCGTTCACCGGTACCGCCTCGACCCGCGCTGGCCCGCCCATCGACACCAAAAAGCGCGTCAGTTCGTCCACCGCCAGACGGCGCTCGGCCACCGGCAACGCCTGCAACATATCCGGCATCGTGGTGCCCGGCTTCTCGCGATGCGGTTGCGCCAAAAACGCCCGGAGATACGCCGGCTGCACACGCCTCCCCACCCCCTCGAGCAGCGGCGCCTCTTTCGGCCGAAGCCGCGCTCGCATCGCCGCCTCGACCGGGTGACAAGCGATACAGTTCAGCTCGCCCAAGAGAACCTCCCCAGGATCGACCCCAGCCGGCGCGACCTCGAGCGCCGGCACGACCATAGCGCTCGGCTGCGCCCACTCGGGCGCAACCGCAGCGCCGTGGCTTACCGCCCCAACCCAACCCACCCAACTTAACAACACCAGCCCAGGCCCCGCACGCCTCGCTGGCTTCCTTCGGATACATGCGCTCATCGAGTCCACTCTCTTGAAACCATTGAGCCTGACGAACGCGCCGCCGTCGAATTCAATCCCCGCGGCTTGACCCGCCGCCACTCCCCCGGTAGACAAGACCCCGCGATTCCATGCCACCGATCAAACTCACCTGGCGCGAGATCGACCAGCTCGCTTGGGCTTTGCGGGACCGGTTCCCCACCCAAGACCCCCTCCGGCTCAGCTTCCCCAAGCTGCACCAGATGATCGTCCAACTGGACGGCTTCGCCGACGACCCCCAGGGCTCGAACGAGGCCGTCCTCGAACGCATCCAAATGGCCTGGTACCACGACCTCACATGACCGCCAAAACCATCGTCCGACCCGCCGGCGCGCCCGCTCCGGTCGGCCCCTACAACCACGCCGTGCGGGTCGGCGACCTGTTGTTCTGCTCCGGCCAAATCCCGCTGGATCCGGCCACCGGCAACCTCGTGGGCGCGGACACACCCACCCAAACCCAACGCGTGCTCGAGAATATCCAGGCCGTGTTAACCCACGAGCGCCTCTCGTTTGCCCACGTCCTCAAGACCACCGTCTTCCTCGTGGACCTGGCGGACTTCGCCCAGATGAACGAGGTCTATAGCCGCTATTTCACCCGCGACTTCCCCGCCCGCTCCACCATCCAAGTCGCCGCTCTCCCCCGCGGCGCCCGGGTCGAAATCGAAGTGGTCGCCCACTACTAACCGCCCAGCACTTCTCCGGCCGCCGTCGCATCCACCCACTTGCCCCGCTCCCGGATCAAGTCCACCAACCGATCCACCGCCTCGACCTCGGGGATGTTGAACTTCACCGGCGTCTTGCCCACGTAGAGGTTGATCTTGCCTGGCGCACCCCCCACATACCCGAAATCCGCATCCGCCATCTCCCCCGGGCCGTTGACGATGCACCCCATGATCGCAATCTTCACCCCCTTGAGATGCTCCGTGCGGCTCTTGATGCGCGCCGTGACCGTCTGCAGATTGAAGAGCGTCCGCCCACAAGACGGACACGCCACGTAATCGGTCTTGAACGACCGGCACCCAACGGCCTGCAGGAGGTTGTACGCCAAGCGCAAGGACGCGCCCGCACCCGCCTCACCCCGCACCAAAATCGCGTCCCCAATCCCATCCGCTAACAACGAGCCCAACGTCACCGCCGCCCGCAACAGCGCCCGCTCGGGCCTCATGGGCGAGGCCGGCAGCCCGAGGCAATCCTTGAGCAGAATCGGGTTGGCACGCCCCAACTGCCGTAACCGGCTGGCTAACTGGCGGAACGCCGCGATCGCCGGCCACCTCACCCCGTCCCGCACCGTAACCAGTTGCTTGTCGTCGCTCACCTCCCAATCGCCCGTAGGGTCCACCTCGCAAATCGCCAACTCCTCATACACCGCCTCAGGCCGAACGTCCGCCCCCGGCGCCACCTTCGGAGCGACTTGCGCCCAAGTGCCACGCGTCACCACCACCCGCACCGGTTGCTCACCCCCGCACCTGACCCCGCCCGCTAACTCGATCTCCACCGTCCGCCGGCGCGCAAATGAGTACGGATCGAACGGCCACTCCCCCACACCCAAGTCCGCAGCCTCACCCTCCGCAGCTTGCGTCAACCCCGGCGTCAACCCAATCAACTCGTCGCATACGGGGATCTCCTGTGGCGAATCCTCCGTAAGCGATACGCGAATCGTGTCCCCCAGCCCATCGCACAACAACGAACCTATCCCAATGGCGCTCTTGATCCGGCCATCCTCGCCTTCCCCGGCTTCCGTCACCCCCAAGTGGATCGGGTAGTCCCAGTCCGAACCCAGCGCCTCCAGGCGCGCCACCAACAGGCGGTAACACTCGATCATGACCTTCGGATTCGAGGCCTTCATCGAGAACAGGAAATTGTCAAAGCCCTCCCCGCGCGCCAACCGGGCAAACTCCAGCGCACTCTCCACCATCCCCGCCGGCGTGTCCCCATACCGGTTGAGAATCCGATCGCTCAGCGAGCCGTGGTTGGTGCCAATGCGCATCGCCCGCCCAAGCTCCCGACACCGCCGTACCAGCGGCACAAACCGTTCCTCCAGGCGCGCTAACTCCGCCGCATACTGCTCCTCCGTATACTCCTTGATAGCGAATTTCTTCGAGTCGGCATAATTGCCCGGGTTCACCCGCACCTTCTCGACCCACCGCGCCGCCTCGAGCGCCGCCTCGGGCTTGAAATGGATGTCCGCCACAATCGGCACCCAGCAATCCCGACGCCGCAACTCCGCCACAATGTGCTCCAAATTCGCCGCGTCCTTGACCGTCGGAGCGGTAATCCGCACCAACTGACACCCCACCGCCACCAACTCCAACGACTGTCGCACGCAGGCCGCCGTGTCCATCGTGTCGCAGGTGATCATCGACTGCTTCACAATCGGGTGATCGCCGCCCAGCACCACACCCCCGCGGGCCGGATCCCCAATCGTTACCTCCCGCGTCTTCCGGCGCCGATACCAGTAGGGTGAGTCACAGTAACGCATAGCAGTGAGACGCGGCCGCCCAGCCAGACCAACCTCCGCGCCGACCCTAAGGCGCCGGCTCCGCCACCGGCTCAGGCGTCGACGCGTTGGTGCGAGCCGGTTGGACGACCTGCTCCACCTGCGACCCTCGCTGGAAAAGGGCCTTGAAAAAACTCAGTCGCCGCACATCGAAAAACGTCACGTACAACATGAACGAAATCAGGAGCACCGCAAAGGCTGTCGTCGTGTACTCGAGAATCCGCACGCTCAGCGGACGGCCGCGAAGCCGCTCGATGATCGCAATGAGGATATGCCCGCCGTCCAGCACCGGAATCGGCAACAAGTTCAAAATCGCCAAATTGATGTTGAGGAACACCAAAAAGTCCAACGCCAACCGGTAATCCGTGTTCACCTGGATGGCCATCATCGACAGAATCCCCACCGGCCCGCTCAAATCGCTCGCCTTGACCCCCGTCTGGCGCGAGTTGAGCAACGCCCCCAACACCGCCAAAGTCCGGTCCCAGACCTTCTTGATCTGCACCCACGGGTTCGGCCCCGGCCGAACCACCTCGTAAACACCCCCGGCAAACACGATCCCCATCCGTCCGCGCTCCGTCTTGGGGTCGTACCGCGGGGTCACCTGGAGCGTCAACCGCTGCCCTTCTCGCTCCACCACCACCGCGCTCTGCTTGCCCTCGCTCTTCTTGACCAGGTCAATCAAGTGCTCCTGGCTCAACACCGGCACACCGTCAAACGACACAAACCGATCGCCTCGCTTGAGCCCCGCGCTCTCCGCCGGCATGCCCGACTCCACCGCCCCAACCACCGGGTGCTCGTGCGGATCCAAATTCAGCCACTTCAACCCCACCGCCTCGTTCACCAGCGCGGTCAGCAGGTGATTCGTCCGCACCCCCTCGCGCTCCACAGTCACCAGGAAAACGTTCGTCCGCGCCAACACCGTGATCAGATTGATCTCTTCCCACGACGTCACCGCCTTCCCGTTCACCGCCACAATCCGGTCCCCTTGCCGGATCCCCAGCTTGCCTTCCGGCGCCTCCGGGTCCACCCGCCCAATCACCGACGGGTTCACCAAGACCGGCAAACCCACAAAATAAATGACCGTCGCCACCGCCAGCGCAAACAACACGTTCATCGCCGGTCCCGCAAACGCCACCAAAATCCGCGACGACGGCGACGCCGGCGGCACCGGGCCGCCCTCCGTCGCACTAACCCCCTCGAGCGTCTCGGAGGTCGTCATCTGCGGCAGCCGCACAAAACCGCCCGCTGGTATCCAGCGCACCGAGTACTCGATCCCGTTCCGAACCCGACTGAAGATGCGCGGCCCCAAGCCGATTGCGAAGGCCTCGACCTTCATCCGCCGCCACAGCGCCACCCAAAAGTGCCCCAGTTCATGCACGAAAATCGACGCGCCAAACATCAAGAGCACCCCGAGCGCTACCCATCCGTAATTGAATGCCTTTTCCATGAAATCGCTCGACAACCGCCATCCACACCGACCCTGTCACTGTCACTGTCAGCGACACTAGTGTTCAATGTCCCCCAGCGCAACTGCGGAAACCGCTCCCCCACCTCCGCCTCCATCCATCCACCTCCCGGCCTGCCGCAGGTCGCGCCGCACAGCCCCAGCTCCCCTCTCGTGCTCTCCCTCTCGCTCTCGCCCTCGCCAGATCGCCGCAACCCGCAACTCCCTCAAGCCCCGCCACGCTAACGCGAACACGCTCAGCCCCGCCCGTGACGGTCCCCACTCAAATCGCTCGCAACTGCTCTCCCTCCCACTCAGTATCATTCTGCCAGTCATAATGACATTGACACTCGTGAAAGGTGGAAGGGGTGTTTGTGGAGCCGGCACGAGAACCTGCTGGTGTTCCGGTTGCCGTGTCTCGGCAAGTCGCACCTTCGGTGCGCCCTCGGCCGCGAGTTGATCTGGCGGCGGTGGACCGCCTAGTGCATCATGCGATCATCTTCGGGTCTGGCGGGGAGACGCGCCGGGTGCCCAGTGCCAAGGACAAGGACGAAGGCTAACCCGATGCGCGCCCGCCAACCCCTTGGCCTCCGCTCCGTATTCAGCACCTGCAGGCGCCAAAGACACCGCTCCGCCCAAGGGGTTGGCCCAGAGGGCTAGCCACAGTCACTGAAGCAATGAAACCCTGCCCAAGGTGAGCCGGCGAAGTGGTGAGTTTCAATTCTCATCGGCCACACAACTCGCCCCACCTTCTCGTGTCCTCAGCTCCACCCTATGCCAATGCCCTACTCCACCTCACCCGACCGTGCCTTGCGCGCCTTGTGCGCTCAGGTGATAGCCGCCACCCTCAAGTCCCGTAACGCGCTCAAGCCCGACAGTGGCGCGCCCCCACCCCGTATCGGCCGCGCCCCACTCCGCCGTTTCGACCCAAACCGCTCCCGATGCGCTAACCACACCCCGTCCACAAATCCCTTCGACCCCAACACCACCCCGTCCGTCATGTGCCGAATCCGCAGCCGTAACACCTCGCCCACATTCAACTCCCCGCCCTTCTGCAGCACCCGCCGAATCTGCTCCCGACTCATCGCCACCTTCCCGCTGCTCCCAGACACCCCTCCCCGCACAAACAACCGCTTCCGATACTCCGCCCCAACCTCCTTCCACTCACGCACCCTTCCCTTCCGCGGTTCCTCGGCCCCCCCTGCAGCCTGCGCACCGGCCAAGAACGGAGCGCGGGCATCTTGCCCGCGGGCCCCTGTCCCTGCCCCTTCCTCTTCCCCATCTGCCCCCGCCGCTGCCCGCGTCGCCTGGCCCCCTCCCGCCCCAACCCCGCTCCGAGACGCCCCCTCACTGCCGCTCGCGTACAGACTCAACAACCCCGACCGCGCCTTCGCATCCCCAGCCACCGCCGCCGCATACCCGCAGTGCCGGTAGTCCTTCGGATCCTCCACCAACCCGGCCCGCACCGCGTTCAAATCGATGTACGCCGACACCGTCTCCAACACCCCCGATTCATCCTCGACCAACACGCTCCGGAACCGTTCCGCCCACAACGTCCCAAACCGCTGATGCCGTATGTTGTACCACTTGCTGAACCGCTGCTTGAACTCC
>VHCO01000035.1 GCA_016871715.1 Verrucomicrobiota bacterium | reverse complement strand
AGATCGATTACGCTCGCGAACTGAACCCGCAGCAGTACGCCGCCGTCACCGCCGACCCCGGGCCGGCTCTGGTGATCGCCGGGGCTGGCGCCGGCAAGACTCGCACCCTCACCTACCGCGTGGCCTACCTGCTCGAGCAGGGCGTCCCGCCGGAGAACATCCTGCTGCTGACCTTCACCAATAAGGCCGCCGGCGAGATGATGCGCCGAGTCGCCCAGTTGGTCGCCCGCAACCTGGCGGGGCTGTGGGGAGGCACCTTCCATGCGGTGGGCAATCGCGTCTTGCGCCGCCATGCCGAGCGGCTCGGCTACCGCCCCGATTTCACCATCCTCGATCGCGAGGATGCCGAGGACCTCCTTGGCGTTTGCCTTGCGGAAAGCCAGATCGACGTCAAAGCCACCCGCTTCCCGAAGCCGGAGGTCTTGGCCGACCTGTACTCGTTCGCCGCCAATACCTGCCAACCCATTCCCCAAGTCCTCGAACGCAGGTTCCCCCATGTCGCCCACCTGCGGCCCCAGCTCGAAAGCCTGCACACCAGCTACTCGGAGCGGAAGCGCATCGATGGCGTCATGGATTTCGACGACCTGCTCTGCCTCTGGCTCCAGTTGCTCACCCAGGCGCCGGACGTGTGCGAGCACTACCAGCGGCGGTTCCAGTTCCTTTTGGTGGACGAATACCAGGATACGAACCGACTCCAAAGCGACCTCATCGATCGCCTTGCCGCCCGGCACCACAACGTCATGGCCGTCGGGGACGACTCGCAGAGCATCTACGCTTGGCGTGGCGCCAACTTCCGCAACATCCTACGGTTCCCCGAACGCCACCCCGGCGCGCGCGTCTTCAAAATCGAGACCAACTACCGTAGCACTCCCGAAATCCTGAGGCTCGCCAACGCGGCGATCGCCCCCAACATCCACCAGCACCGTAAAGAACTGGTGCCCGTTCGGGGCTCCGGCCAGAAGCCGGCGTTGGCGGTTTGCGATGACGGGGGGTTCCGGGCCGCGTTTGTGACGCAGCGCGTGCTCGAACTGCAGGAGGGGGGCATGAACCTGCGCAACATGGCCGTCCTGTACCGCTCTCACTTCCACGCCCTTGAACTCCAGCTCGAACTGAGCCGGCGTAACATATCGTTCGCCATCACCAGCGGCATTCGCTTCTTCGAGCAGGCCCACATCAAGGACGTCGCGGCGTACTTGCGGTTCGTGTGCAATCCCCAGGACGAGCTCGCCTTCAAACGCCTGGTGCGGCTGTTGCCCGGCATCGGCGCCAAGGCCGCCGACAAACTCTGGCGCGAATGGGTGGGCCAACTCGCGACGGTGCGGCGCGCCAGTGCCTCGCGTGCGGTTGCCTTCCAAGCCCTCTCCCGGGCTGTGCCCAAGAAATCCCAGGTGAGCTGGGCCGAGTTGGCCACCACCCTCGCCCAACTCGACACCCCCGAGACGCGCAATTGCCCATCCGAAATGATCCGGCTCGTCCTCGAGGCCGGTTACCAAGAGTATCTCCAGCAGCACTTCGCCAACTATCGGGCCCGCCTCGACGACCTCGAACAATTGGCCGCCTACGCCGCGCCGTTCGAGAAGACCGACGAGTTCCTCAGCCAATTGGCCTTGCTCACGAACGTCGAGGCCGAGGCTGAGACCGCCGGAAAGACCAACGCCGAGGATCGCCTCCGCCTCTCGACCATTCACCAGGCCAAAGGCCTCGAATTCGATGTGGTGTTCGTCATTATGCTTTGCGAGGGACTCTTCCCCTCACAACGCGCGCTCGACAACGAGGAAGGCGAAGAAGAAGAACGGCGGCTGTTCTACGTGGCCCTAACTCGCGCCCGCAACGAGCTATACCTCTGCTACCCGCTCGAACGAGCCAGCTACCGCGCCGGGCCGGACCTCTTCCAGCAGCCCTCACGTTTCCTCGCCCAGTTGCCCTGCGAACTCGTCGAAGAATGGAACCTGCGTTCCTACAGCCCGCCGGCCCACTGAACGGTCAGTTGCCTCCCTATCGTTCCCGCCCTGCAAACGGCTGGACCCGCGCGTCTAGGGTCACACCTCGACCCCTGCCGCCGCCAGCGTAACCTTCTTTGACCAACCGGTGCAGCTCCGGCGCGCGCGCCTGGAGTTCCTGCTCCGTCAACTCGACGTGCAGCACGCGCCCCGTTCGGTCCTCGACCCGGTACCGCGGACCAGCCGGCCCCAAGAGCACGGTCACTCGCCGATCGCGCGTCTCAAGATGACCCAGCATAGTTCTGTTCCGGGTCGGGTCCGGCCGGTTCTTCGGACGTGCCTGGGCTGCCCGTCTCCGATCCGTCTCTGCCAGGGCGCGAGCCTCGGCAGTTTCGACCGCACCCACCCCCTCTCGTGGGGTGCCCGGCGCAGGCCGTGCTGCAGCAGGTACACAGGCGCGGTCGGAGGGCGATGGCGAGGGCGACGGCGATAGCTCACTGCGGGTTGCGAGGGCGGCGGCTAAGCCGGTTGCGAGGGCTAAGCCGGACCGGACAAGACCGGCCCGCTTGAGGACCTGTTTCATAGGCGATTCGGTTTCGGTGCGCGACTGGAACAAACCGTTCGACACGTCCTGCCGCGTCTGCATTCAGCCGCGCTCCCTCTTGTTTTCATGCTATGCAAGGCACCCGCAACGCAATGCCGAAGCCGAGCACCTACATCCCACACATCCAGCCCCTTTCCTTCCGTTCAACATCCACATCCACACGGGACCGCCTCGTCCGCAGCTCTTTGGACCTATCCGATCCGCGTCAGCGCCATCGGCCGTCGGCCGTGGTCTAGCCGGCCTGAGGGCCATGCCTGGGCCCTGGTGCTTTGGCTCGTCGGCGATGGCCTGGAGATTCAGATTTTGAAATGCCTTTGTGACCAGGCAGTTGGACCTCGTGGCTCCGCTTCACCTCGGCGTACGGTACAGCGAGACCACGGTCCTGCCGCCGCCGCCGCCGCTGCCGGCGCCATCCCAAGAGCTATTATACAAATCCACTGGCATAAAGACGTTGACAAGCAGCGGTGGCATCCGGCCGGTCTAGACGGAGGTGGCGGTTGTTCGGGGAGGAAGCAAAGGAAGTAAAGGCGAGCCAAGAGCGGGGGGGCCGGCGGCCGGAGCTAGCCCCAGACGTCACGTGTTTGGCCTTGGGTGACTTGCCCCACGACGCTCTTGGGTATCGCACGCGGGGCACTGGTAGCGACGCGAGTTCCGGCCTGGTGCGCCGCGGCGAGTTGTGGCTCAATCCGGGGGGTGCGGGTCTACACGAGATATCGGCGCTCCGCAGGCCGCGAGCGGGCCGTCAACGGCCTGTACTGGGCGTTGGCGTTGGCCGGTATGGTGTTTGTGGGCTGGATCTTCTGGCGGGCATGGCGGGACGCCCATCGCCCTGTCGCCCCAGCGGGGACCCCGCCGGCGCTCGGAGTCAACCCCTATGCGGCCCGGAGCTCCACGCCGACAAACGCGGTGGCTGGACCCACTCTTGCGCTCGCGCCGCCAGCACCGCCACCAGAGTCAGTGGCACCGGTCACCTCTGCGCCTTACGCGCTGACGGGGGCAGGGGAGGCGATGCTGGTCGGGCCCGCTGCGCAACTTACGCTTTCGCCGGGTGAGGTGCTCGAGGCCCAGATTGCCTTGGCGCGCCGAGGGATCTCGAGCGGTTCCTTGGATGGTGTGATGGGCGGGCAGACGCGCGCGGCGATACGCGCGTTTCAGAGCCAGGCGGGCTTGCGGGTGACCGGGGCACTCGATGCGGCGACCCGCGCGCGCCTGGTGCCGGATGCGCCGCCCCTGGTCGCTTATGTGATCACGGCGGACGATTGGGCGCGCCTGCGGCCGGTGAGCGCGACGTGGCTGGGGAAGTCGCAGCAGGACCGGCTCGATTACGAGAGCGTCCTGGAGTTGGTGGCGGAGAAACATCACTCGCACCCGGGCCTGATTCGTCGGTTGAACCCGACAATCGACTGGGAGCAGGTGCGTGTGGGTACCGTGGCGCAGGTGCCCAACGCGGTGTACCCGGCGCCGCGCGCGCGCGCGGCGTTGATCCGGATCTATTTGGCCGAACGCCTGCTCGAGGCGGTTGACGCGCAGGGCCGGTTACTGAGCCAGTTCCCGTGCAGCATCGCGCGCTACGTGACCAAGCGCCCGGTTGGGCGGCTCTATGTCAGTGTGGTGGTTGCCCATCCGGACTACACGTTCGATCCGGCGGTCTTTCCGGAGTCCGTCGAGGGTCGCCAACTCGGGCGCAAGCTGCGACTGCCGCCGGGCCCCAACAACCCCGTCGGCACGGCTTGGATCGGTCTGGATCGGCCGCGCTACGGCATCCACGGGACGCCCGAGCCGGAGGCGGTGGGCCGCACGGAATCGCACGGTTGCTTTCGCCTGGCCAACTGGAACGCGGAGTACTTGGCCCAGCTTGTGAGCCCGGGCACACCGGTTCACGTTCAGCCCTAGGCCAGCGAAGGCTGGACGGGGCAAGGAGCTTGCGGGAAGATCGCGACATGACAACAACCTGGTGGGGCGGGGTGCTCGGTTTGGGTCTTGTGGGAGGCACTCTGCTCGGTGCCGGGACGATCACGGTCACGCCGCTGGGCACAGCCCGGTCGTGGGCGCCCGTGGAATTCAGACTCAGCGGTTTGCCCACGGTCGGCAATCCCTTCGACCCCGAGCTGATGGCGGTGGATGGGGCCGTGACGGCACCTACGGGCGGGGCGGTGACGGTGCCTGCTTTTTGGTATCAGGACTACGACCGGGCGCTGGCCGGCGGGCGAGAGGTCCTTGCTCAGCGGGGAGATCCGGAATGGCGGCTCCGGTTTTTCCCGGTCGAATCGGGTCCGCACCGGCTGGAGCTGGCGGTGCGTCTCGACAGCCAACCCGCCGGCGCACCATTCAGCTACAGTTTCGAGGTTGAGCCGGCGCCGGACTCGACTGGGCCGCGCGGGATGGTGCGTCGCGCAGCCAATGGTCGCTTTTTCGAGACGACGGCTGGCGACGCGTTGCCGTTGCTGGGCTCGTGCGTGTGTTGGCACGGCGCGCGTGGGACCTATGACTACGATGCTTGGTTTGGCGGGATGCAAGTGGCCGGCGAGAACTACGCGCGCTTGTGGATGGCGCCCTGGGCCTTCGGGTTCGAGACCGAGCCGGGCTCGCTGACGCGCTACCGGCTGGATCGGGCCTGGCAACTGGACTACGTCTTTGAGGCGGCGGCGCAGCGGGGGATTTATCTGATGCTCTGTTTCGATTACCACGGCATGTTCGAGGTCCAGCCGGACTACTGGGGCGGGAACAACTACTGGCCGGCCAACCCCTACAACGTGGCCCAAGGCGGTCCCTGTGCCGACCAAGCCTCTTTCTTCACACAGGCTCAGGCCAAGCGCACGTACCAGAAGCGACTGCGCTATTTGATCGCGCGTTACGGTTCGAGTCCGAACTTATTGGCCTGGCAGTTTTTCAACGAGATCGACAACGTCTATCGCTACCTCGACCCGAGCCAGGTCGCGGCGTGGCATGGCGAGATGGGGGCCTGGCTCAAGGCGCATGACCCCTGGCAACACCTGGTCACCACGAGCCTGACGGGCAGCAGCGACCGCCCCGAGATCTGGCAGTTGGAAGCGCTCGATTTCGCCATGTACCATTCCTATGGCCAGCACCATGCCGCCCAAGCGTTCCCCGAGCTGATCGCGTCCTTCTACCGGCGCTACCAGAAACCCGTGATGATCGGCGAATTCGGGACCGACTGGCGCGGTTGGCGACGCGAGCAAGATCCACATCTACGTGGCTGGCGGCAGGGCTTGTGGGGAGGGGTGTTGGGTGGGTCGGTGGGGACGGCGATGTCGTGGTGGTGGGAGAACATTCACAGTGAGAACCTCTACAGCGTCTATCGGGCGATGGCGGATGTCCTGGGCTCGACCACCTGGGGTCGCGGCGCATGGAGCGCGGTCGACCTGGCGACGCCCGGGCCGCCGCCGACGAGAGTGGGCGAGGTCGAGCCGGGCGGTGTGCCGTTCGCGGCGACCTTGATGTTGAACACCGGGTGGGGGAGCAGACTGGGCGGCGAGATGGCGTTGCCGACCCCCCTCAGCGCTACGCTGGCCGGAAACTACTTGAACAGTTTCGTCCACGGCACCAGCCACAGCGACTTGCGCATTTCGTTCCGGGTCGAGGCTTGGCTCGGCGATGCGGCCCGGTTGATCTTGCACCTCAATTCGGTCTCGTCGGGCGCCATCCTCACGGTGCGCGTGAACCAGAGCGAAGTTTTCCGGCGGAGCCTACCGAACAAGGATGGCGGGTGGCAGGTGAACAACGAATACAACGAAGACATCAGTGTCCCGCTACCGGTGGGGCGAGCCCTGATCGAGATTCGGAACGCCGGCGCGGATTGGTTTTATCTGGATTGGGTGCGGATCGAGGGCGTGCGGCCGGCCGAGTATGCGAACGGTTGGCAGCCGGCGCCGGATGTGGCCGGGCTGCGGGGTGAGACCGAGACGTTGCTCTATGTGGTGAGTCCGCACGCGAGTTTTCCTGCCAACGCCACGGCCGACCTCATCGAGCCGTATCGGCAGGGGCGGGTCACCCTGCGCCGGATGCCCCCTGGCGCGTACCGAGCGGTGTGGCACGATCCCCAATCCGCGGCGCGCGTGGGCGAGACCACCGCCACGGCCAGCGGCGACACTCTGGTGGTGCCGCTGCCCGAGTTCAGCGAGGACCTGGCTGGCATTCTGACGAGGATGCGGGATGTCAGTCTCGAGGCGCCGCGTTGGTCGCCGGGAGCGGGTTTCGAGTGCGAGTTGCGGAGTGCGGACGCTGGGCATTACACGGTGGAAGCGAGCTCGGACTTCGAGCGGTGGCTCAGCCTCGAGGCGGTGCACACGGCGGACGGGGCGGCGTTGTACCGCGACACCGGCGCGGCCACGATGCCGCGGCGGTTTTACCGAGCCAAATGGGGTGACTAGATGAAATCGGCATTGATTGTTGGAGGCGGGTTAGTGGGTTTGGCGACGGCCTACCGGTTGCGAGAGCGTTTTCCCGGGTTGGACCTGACGATTCTCGAGAAGGAATCGCGAGTAGGCGCGCACCAGAGCACCCACAACAGCGGCGTGCTCCATGCGGGTCTCTACTACCGGCCGGGCTCGGCCAAAGCGCGTTTGGCGGTGGAGGGGATTCGGCAGATGGTGGCCTTTTGTCGGGCGGAGAACGTGGCGCACGAAGTCTGCGGCAAACTGGTCGTGGCCACCAACGCCGAGGAGACCGCGCGCTTGGGGGAACTCCTGCGGCGAGGCCAGGCCAACGGCCTTCAGGGCCTGCGCCAAATCGACCGGGAAGAAATGCGGCGCCTCGAACCGCAGGTAGGTGGCGTGGCGGCTGCGCACGTGCCGGAGGAAGGGATCGTCGATTACCAGCAAGTCTGCGACCGCCTTGCCGCGCGCGCGCAGGAACGCGGGGCGCGCCTTGTGACGGGCGCGCGGGTCGTGCGGTTAGGCCGCGCCGCGGGGGTGTGGGTGGCGACGACTGCGACGGGGGAGTATGAGGCGGAGTTTTTGCTCAACTGCGCCGGTCTGCACTGCGATCGCGTCGCGCAGTTGGCGGGCGAGACGCGCGAGGTTCGGATCATTCCGTTTCGTGGCGAGTACTACCAGCTCAAGGCGGACCGGCAAGCGCTCGTGCGCCACTTGATTTACCCGGTGCCTGACCCGCAGTTCCCCTTCTTGGGGGTGCACTTCACGCGCTTGATCCACGGCGGGGTCGAGGCCGGACCCAACGCGGTCCTGGCGTTTGCCCGAGAAGGCTACCGCCTCTCGACGGTCAACCTCCGGGATTTGGCCGACGCGCTGACCTTTCCCGGTCTGTGGCGATTCCTCGGCAAGTATCCGCAGATGGTGAGGACGGAGTTGGTCCAGTCCTTCAGCAAGCGCCGGTTCTGTCGCTCTCTGCAGAAACTGGTGCCTGAGATTCGGCCGGAGGACCTCGATCGCGGCGGCGCCGGCGTACGCGCTCAAGCCATGAGCCCCGCAGGCGACTTGGTGCAGGACTTCCACATCGTGCGACGCGACCACGCCCTGCACGTCCTGAATGCGCCCAGTCCGGCCGCCACGGCAAGCCTTGCCATCGGCGAGCATATCGCGGGCCTGCTGTGAGGAGCGCTTCTTGGGTTTGGGCTGAGACGCTCGGCGACCTGTCCGCCTCTCGAAGGAGCGCGGCCCTCAGGGCTTGAGTTCAACGCCGCGCAGGCTCAGGTACAGCGGCGACCCCGTCAACCGCAGCCTCACGCTCAGCTCACTCCCAACGCCGCCGCCAACCGCTGTTGTGTGCAGCCGCCGAGGGCCTCACCCCGAACGACCACGATCGGCAGAGCCTTGCGCACTGGACCGCGCAGTTCGAGGAAGGCCTTGGGGTGGGTCAAGACGTTGACTTCGGTGAACGAAACGCGGTGCTGCGCCAGGAACGCGCTTGGCCTTCCCGCAAGCGCGGCAACCGGGCACGCCATAAACGGTCACGTGTAACTTCGCCGTTGCCATAAGCGGATTCGCCTAGCCCGGAGTCGGGTCCGTTTGCGGCAAGCGCAGCCGAACCACGCGGTGGGGAGGCTGGTGGAGCCGAGGGGAGTCGAACCCCTGACCTTCTCATTGCGAACGAGACGCTCTGCCAACTGAGCTACGACCCCATGCCAACCTCGCCCCGCTTCCGAGCGCAGGCCAACTCCGAACATTCGTACCCCCGGGCCCTCCGCCCGGCAAGCGAATTTCCAAGCGAATCTCCACGCCCCGAATCCTCAGCGAGGTGATCGAGGGCTGCCATCGAGGGTGAACCCCGACAGGCTCCCCGTGGGGCGTGGGTCGTCAGACCTGCTTGGCGGACTTGACATGACCGTCCGCGCTCCGCCTCGTTAAGGATCCGGATCCCCGCCCCGGTATCCACGCCGGGCGCATTTTTTCCGTGCCGCCGCGGATGCTCGCCGTATGATGCCGGCGCATGGCCGATGTCTATCGACAGTTGCTGGATGCCGCCATCCAGCACCTCGCAGACCTGCAAGCTCACGGGACCCAATTCGTCCCCGTGTCGCCGGAGAGATTGGCGTGGCTCCGGGCCCGACCCGGACCGCGCGCTGCGGCTCCCCGTTCGAGTCGCGCGCCGGTCCCAGCCGCGGGTTTGTCGGGGCGCCCGGCACCGCCTGCCCAGGCTGCGCTGGACCTCGAGCGGCCGCGCCAGGCTTGGTCCCGGGCCGAGAAAGAGAGCGCGATGGCCACGTTGCGTCAGCGCGCCTCGCAGTGTCGCAAGTGCGAGCACTTGGCTGCGGCGCGGCAGACGGTGGTCTTTGGCGTGGGCGACATTCATTCGCCGCTGATGTTCGTGGGGGAAGCGCCTGGGGCGGATGAAGACGCGCAGGGCGAGCCGTTTGTGGGCAAGGCGGGCCAGCTCCTGACGCGGATCATCCAGACCATGGGCCTGGACCGCGACCGGGTCTACATTGCGAACATCCTCAAGTGCCGGCCCGACACGCCCGGTCAGACGGCCGGCAATCGGAAGCCGACGCCGACGGAGATGTCCACGTGCATGCCGTACTTGCTGGAGCAGATCCGAATCATCCAACCCCGGGTGATGGTCGCGTTAGGGGCCACCGCGATCGAGGGGTTGTTCGGGAAGATGGAGGGGATCACTCGGCTGCGCGGCCGGTGGCTCGAGTTCCAAGGCACGCCGGTCATGCCCACCTACCATCCGGCCTACTTGTTGCGCAACCAAGCCCTCGCCGTTAAGCGCCAAGTCTGGGAGGATATGCTTGCGGTGATGGCCAAGCTGGAGTTGCCGATTACCGAGAAGCAACGCGGCTACTTCCTGCGGGCATGAAGCGACTCGCGCGGACGCGAGCCGGCGCAAGCGGTTCCTAAGGGAATTCGAGGAAAGGGCTCCGAAGGCGCACTGCAGACGGCAGGCCAGCGCCCACGGTCGAGCGGGGAGCGACGCTGGCGTTTTGCCGCCGAACCGGTAGGCTGGCGGCGATTAACTGTGGCGTCGGTTCCCTGCATCTTGTTCGAAGACGAGCACCTGTTGGTGGTCAACAAACCCGCCGGCTGGAATACCCATGCACCGAGCGCGACCGCCGGCGAGGGGCTCTACGACTGGTTGCGCCATCGCGAGCCGCGCTGGGCGCAGTTGGCGGTGGTTCATCGCTTGGACAAAGAGACCTCAGGCGTGATGGTCCTATCCAAGTCGACCCTCGCCAACCGGTCGTTGACCGAGCAGTTCTCCCGCCGCACGGTCCGGAAACGGTACCTTTTGTTGACCGATCGCCGCCCGCCGGCGGCGACGCTGGTCCGGCGGTCCGAGTTGGCCCGCGCCGGCGCACGCTACACCAGTCGACCGCCCGGAACCGGGGGGGTGCCGGCGGAAACCCGATTCCGCATCGTGGCCGCCAACGCCTCGCCTTGGCTCATCGAGGCCGAGCCCGTGACGGGTCGCACCCACCAGATCCGCGTGCACGCGGCGGAGGCGGGCTTCCCGATCCTGGGCGATGTCCTGTACGGTGGCAGCCGAGCTCCGCGCCTGTGCTTGCATGCGGCTCAACTCGAGCTGTGCCACCCAGCGACCGGCCACCCGCGCCAGTGGACGGTGCCGCCGGCGTTCACGGCTGACCCGCCTCGGGCACTACGGGCGGCCTTCCTCGACTCCGCCGAGACCACGGCGTGCCGGTGGATTCACGGTGCGGCCGATGGCTGGCCGGGTTGGTATGTCGATCGGCTCGGGTCGGTGCTCCTCTCGCAATCCGAAGCGGCCCTCACCGAGCGACAGCGAGAGCGGCTCGTGGAATGGCTGGCGCAGGAGCGGTTCGACAGCGTCTACCACAAGCGGCTCAGCCGCCGCCTCCGCATGACACCTGCCGCCAGTCTTGCCCCCTCCCTGGTGTTCGGGAATCCGGCGCCGCATCGCGTGGACCTTTTGGAGAATGGCGTTCGGTTTGCGGTGGGGCTCGAGGAAGGTTACTCGGTGGGGCTGTTCCTGGATCAGCGCGACAATCGCCGGCGTCTCCTCGTCAACCATGTCTGCGCCGGTCTACCGGCCTTCGAAGCCGGCCCCGCGCAGGCTGAGGTGCTCAACACCTTCGCCTACACGTGCGGCTTCTCGGTCTGCGCTGCGCTGGCGGGCGCGCGCACGACGAGTGTCGATCTCTCGCGCAACTACCTCGAGTGGGGCCAAGACAATTTCCGCCGCAATGGGTTGGCGCCCGCGACTCACACGTTCCTACGTGGCGACGCGTTCGACTGGCTGCGGCGATTCCAGCGCCAAGGCCGCCAGTTCGCGCTGGTGCTCCTGGATCCACCCACCTTTTCAACCTCGAAGATCGGTGGGCGCTTTCAAGTCGAGCGCGACTTGGGTCGGTTGGTCGCGGCCGCGCTCCCGGCGGTTCAGCGTGGCGGTCGCCTGTTCGTGTCCAGCAACGCCGCCCGGCTGTCGCCCGCGGACTTTCTCGAGAGCGTGTCGCGCGCGGTGGCCGCCGGCGGGCGCACGGTGGCCCGGCAGCATTACGTGCCGCAGCCGCCGGATTTCCCTGTAGGCCGCGACGAACCGGCGTATCTCAAGACCGTTTGGCTCTGCCTAGAGTGAGGGATCGGACCGTCGGTTTGGCTTGCAGGCGTCGCCGGCCGCGGGGCCGTTCCGCCCATCGAGCCGCCAGCCACAAGACATCGGCCAGCCGGTTGAGGTACTCGAGGATGCTCGGGTTGCCTAGCTGGCCGGCGTCGTGGAGGGCACAGACCCGGCGTTCCGCGCGCCGGCAAGTGGCGCGCGCCACCTCGAGCGCTGCGGCCAAGGGGGGCGGGCCGGGAATCGCCCAGCTCTTCAGCGGCTCGAACTGGGACTCGAGCTCCTGAGCCAAATCGTCCAACCGCTGAACCGCCAACGGCGCGATCCGCGGATGGCCGGCCCGCGCGTAGCGATCGGAATCGGCGAAGTCCGTCGCCAGCTCGCCCATGAGTGCGATCAAGTCGCGCTGCGCGGCGAGGAGATGAGGTCGCAGCGGGGCGCTGCCTGGCTGCGCTCGGACCACCCCGAGCGCCGCGCTTAGTTCGTCCACGCTGCCGTAGGCCTCGACGCGGGGATGGTGTTTGGGCACGCGCCGGTTGTACATCAACCCGGTGGTGCCACAGTCGCCGGTTCTGGTGACGATACTCATGGGCTCAGGGCGGTCGCAGGGCGGTCGAATCCGGTTCGGTCCTGCCGTGGTTGGCGGCGTTGGGTCCGGCCTGCGCGCTCAAGGAATACCTGGCGCCAGGGCGGCGCCACAAGCGGATTGACGAGTCGCCCCCCCCTCCCTATGGTCCGGCTACGACTGCTTATGAACGCGAAGCTGATTCTCAAGACGGTCTTCCTGATCGTCATGCTGCTGTTGTTGGTCCTCATCGGCCTTTACAACAAAGACAGCGTTCCTTTCATTCTCCCGCCTCTGCTGACCAAGAGTATTAAACTCCCCGCTGCCATCATGTACTTCGCTTTCTTCGCCATTGGCGTCTTGACCGGCACGATTCTCGGCGCCGGGCGCGGGAAGAAGGGCAGCGGAGGCGCCGCGAAGCCGGCCGGACGCTAGCCCCAACCCTCCCGCTCCCGCTGGCGCGTCTCCTCCGGCCTGGTCCTCGCTTTCGCCTGGGCCTCTCTGGGACGGCTAAGGCCACGAACTTACACAGCGAACGAGGCGTATGCTGCGGCTGTCAACGACTAAAACACTGGCAGAATTAAACATCCGCATGCCCTAAGGATTCGAGGGGAAAGACGACTGTCCGAAAATCGACTTGCGCGACAGTGACGTTGTGGTTGAATGGCAGCCGTTCGGTCGTTGGTGTCCGGCCTTCGGCTTGAGTGAGTGAGTGCGGATATGGTGGAATTGGCAGACACGCTACTTTGAGGTGGTAGTGCCGCAAGGCGTGCAGGTTCAAGTCCTGCTATCCGCACCAGTTTTGCAGGGGGTTCTGAAGGGAGGCCGCAGTTTCGCACAGGCTTTGCACAAGATTCGGCCCCTCCACGTGAGGGTCGCGTGAGGTTTCCCGTCACCACGTCACGATCCGCCACCGCTCGGTGAAGGTCAGAGTCTACGCGCCGGCCTTCGATGTCTTTCTGCAGCCGGCGCGAGGACAGCACTACCGCGGGCGAGGTCAGGCCGGCTGCAACTCACGCACGTGAGTTAAGTCGCGCCGGGCAATGGGGCGCACCTGGGGCGCCAACAAAGTCACCACTGCAACAGTCTCCCCGGTCAGGGTCGCGAACTCGACCTCGTAGCCGACGCCGCCCTGGTGGATGTGGACTCATGCGCGCGGGCGTGTTCCCGCAAAGCGCCTGCCAGTATTTCCCAGATCTCGCTGCGAAAACCGAACTCCGCGAAGAATCGTGCCTTGCTCGCTCCGTGGCGATGCAACGGGTTCAGCAGGTAACGTCGCCACGCTGTTGGCCATGGGTTACCCGTTTCGTCTCTCTGGTGCCCGGGCCGGGACCCATGATCCGGGGCAGGGTGACGCGGTCGGGGCCAAACCCAATCCTGATTTTCCTGGAGCCGCTGGCTGCGCTGGCCGGGTGCCGATACCTTGTGGCCACTGGGGAGGGCAGCCACAGCCGGTAGTGGTTTGGGCTTTACATGGGCGGCGTTTCGCGGTAATTCCGGCTCCTGAAAGATGCATCTAAAGAACCTAACCGTTTACGGGTTTAAGTCGTTCCCGGACAAGACGTGCCTGACGTTTTTACCTGGGATCACGGCCATTGTGGGGCCGAATGGGTGTGGCAAGTCCAACGTGGCAGACGCGGTTCGTTGGGTTTTGGGCGAGCAATCGGCCAAGGCTCTGCGCGGGAGCGAGATGGCCGATGTGATTTTCAACGGGGCAGATGGTCGCAAGCCTTTGGGTTTGGCGGAGGTCTCGCTGACGATCGGTGGGGTGGACCAGGACCATCTGAAGGCTGCCGGTGTCGAGTTGGCGTACGACGAAGTCACGATCACGCGCCGGGTGTTTCGGGATGGGGGCAGCGAGTATTTCATCAATCGGACGCCGTGCCGGCTACGGGACATCCAGCAATTGTTCATGGGGACCGGGGTGGGCCGGACCAGTTACAGCATCATGGCGCAGGGGAACATTACGCAGATTCTCTCGAGCAAACCGGAGGATCGGCGCTTGGTCTTCGAGGAAGCCGCCGGCATCACGCGATTCAAGGCGCAGAAGAAGGAAGCGCTGCGCAAGCTCGAGAGCACGGAACAGAATCTGTTGCGGGTGGCCGATCTGATCCGCGAGGTCAAACGGCAGATCATCTCCCTGCAGCGCCAAGCGGGGAAGGCGCGTCGCTATAAGCAGTACCTGGTCGAGCTGCAGCATTTGGACACGCAGTTGGCGCGGCATCAATTGGATCTGTTCCAGGGCGAGTTGCGCGGGCGCCATGAACGCTTGGAGCAACTGCGCACGGAGCTGGACACCTGCACGAACCAAGCGATGCAAGGCGAGAACGAACTCGCGCAATTGCGGGACCAACTCGCCGAGCAAGACCACCGCATCAGCGAGTCGCGGCAACAAGGGCTGCAGCTCAAGAACGAGTGCGACCGGCACGAGCACCGGATTCAGTTTAACGAGGAGCGGCTGCGGGAGTTGGCGGCCCAAAACACTCAGGCCCTCAGCGACATTGCCCAGGCCGAAGAGCGGCGGTTCGCTGCCGAGCAGGAGTTGGCAGGCGTCAACGAGCGGCTGGCGGCCTCGCAGGCAAAACGCGATCGGCAGCGGGTCGAGTTGGAGGCGCGGAGTCAGGCCCTGGCGGCCGTCGAGGACGGACTTCGGTCGCGGCAGGAGGCCCTGCGCCAGGCTCAGTCGGAGGCTTTCGCCGTGGCCCAACGACTCTCCCGGCTGCGCAACGAGCTCAACACGCTCGACCTTCAGAAACAGGGTAACTCGATCCGACTCGAGAAGCTCTCGGCCGAGAAGGTCCAGCTCGAGGAAGAGCGGGCGCGGCTCGAGGCTCGCTTGCAGGCCTTCGCGCGCGAGACCGAGCTCGAGCAGGAGCAGGTGTCGGCGCGGCGGCTGAGTTTGGGGGAACGGCAGCAGCGGCTGCGCGAGCTGCAGCAGGAGCTGGGACAGCTTGGCGCCGAGTTGGACACGCAGCAACGCCAGCAGACCGAGGTGCGGTCGCAGCTCACGTTGCTCGAGCAGCTCGAGGCCGCCCATGAGGGCTTCGATCCGGGGGCGCTGGCGGCGCTGCGGAGCGCCGCGCCGGTGTTGGGGACGCTCGCCGATCGGCTTCGCGTGCCGGGCGAGTGTGTGCCGGCCATCGAATCGGCCCTCGGCCATCATCTCCAGTTGCTGTTGACGGCCGAACCGGATTCGGCTCAGCAGGTCCTGTCCGAGCTGAGCGCCCAGCGGCGCGGCCGCGCCAGCATTGCGCCGCTGGCGCTGCGCAACGGCCATGACTTTGGGTCGGTGGCGGAGCTGCCGGTCGAGCACCGGGACCGTTTGGCGGCCCTGAATTGTCGGCCGGCCCTCAGCGTGGTCGAGGTCGAGGAGTCGGTGCGGCCGTTGGTCGGCGATCTTCTGGGCCGCACGCAGATTGCGCCCGACCTCGAGACGGCCACGGTGGCTTGGCGGGAGACCGGCGGGGCTTTCGACTTCGTCACGGCTGCTGGGGCGGTGCTCAGTCGGCACGGTGTCTACACGGGCGGCGTCAACCCGGCGTCCGGCCAGGCCCCCGCTTCGATCCTGGGTCGGAAGAACCAAATGACGGCGCTGCAGGCGCAACGGGCGATCCTGCAGGAGACGGTCAGCGAGTTGAGTCGGCGCAAAGGCGGGTTGAATAGCGAGCAAACCGCGTTGCAGGCGGGCCTGCAAGAGGCCCAGACGGACCTGCGCGCGCGGGAGGTGGCTTTGGCGACGCGCCAAGGGGAGTTCAACGCCCTACAAAACGGCCTGCGCGTGCTGCACCAGAAGATCGATACGGTGGTCTATGAGGTGCAGAACCTGGCGGCCCAGGAACGCGAGGGCGCCGAGCGGCGCGCCGCATTGGCCGAGCAATTGCGTGCGGTCGAGCAGCAGGAGGGGCTAGGGCAAGCTCAATTGGCGGAGCTCGGGACGGCGCTCGAGGACTTGCGCGGCGAACGGGAGAACGCCCATGCGGCGCTGACGGACGCCAAGGTGGCCTTGGCCACGGAAGAGCAGTTGAGCGCTTCGTTTCGCAGCCAGCAGCGGCCGCTGGAACAGCGGCTGCAAGAGCTGGATCAGTTGGTCCAGCAGCGGCGCCGGGACATCGAGACGGTGCTCCAGCGGCGGAGCCAGGCGGAGGCGGAGAATGTGGAATCGCGCAGCCGGATGGCCGCGCTCGAGCACGAGCGGGAGCAACTGAACCAGCGGTTGGTCGAGCTGGAGACGCAACGGGAGACGCTGGCCACCGGCATCGCGGCCCGGGAAGAAGCCCTCCGCGGATGGCGCCGCCATTTGACCGAACTTCAAGAACAACGGGCGGCGGTCGAGGTCGAGGTGGCCCAGAAGGAGATGGCGGTCCAGAACCTGCGGGAGCGGATTCAGCAGAAATACCAGGTGGATCTGGACCAGGTGCGCAGCGAGTGCATCAGCATCACCTTTGCCGCGGAAGGGCCGGCCAAGGTCGTCACCTTGACGCCCGAGGAGATGGCGGCGGCGGGCGTGTCGACGGATTGGGAGGCGGTGGCGGAGCAAGTGGCGACGTTGCAGCGGCGGCTCGAGGAGATGGGCCCGGTGAACCTGGTGGCCATCGAGGAGTACGAGGAGACCGAGCAACGGCACCAGTTCCTGAGCACGCAACACGACGACTTGGTGAAAGCCAAGCAACAGCTCGTGGACGTGATCAACCGGGTGAACACGCAGACTCGGGAGATGTTCACGGACACGTTCAATCGGATCCGGGAGAATTTCCAGGCCATCTTCGTCGAGATTTTCGGGGGCGGCAAAGCGGACTTGCGGTTGGTGGATGAAGGCGACGTGCTCGAGAGCGGCATCGAGATTGTGGCGCGGCCGCCGGGCAAGCAACTGCAGAGCATCTCCCTGTTGTCGGGCGGCGAACAGACCATGACGGCGGTGGCTTTGCTGTTCGCCATTTACCAGGTCAAACCGAGCCCGTTCTGTGTGCTCGACGAGCTGGACGCGCCGCTGGACGAGTCGAACATCAACCGGTTCGTACGGCTGCTGCAGCGGTTTTTGGCGCACTCCCAGTTCGTCATTATCACCCACAACAAACGCACCATTGCGATGGCCGATGTCCTCTACGGCATCACCATGCAGGAGCAGGGCGTCAGCAAGATCGTCAGCGTGAAATTCCACAAGTCGGGCGATCAGGCGATCGACCATGCCCCGCAGCCGTTGGAGGAGCCTGCCGCCGGGCCGTCGCTCGACGAGGAAGAAGACCGCGAGCGCGAACGCGAGGAGACGCTCGAACTGGTCGGGGCCGACTGAACCGGCGCTACGGTTGGCGGGGGGCGATCGTGACGCGGCCGTCCTGGATGGCGAGTCGATCCAGCTTGCGGATCCAGGCCGCCGCTTCCGGGTTGCGGTAGGCGTCCTTGGCCAGGTTCTCCTTGCGCATCTGCATGAGGAACGCCTCGGGAACGGCTTGTCCTTTCACGTCGAGCGACTGCAGCGTGACGATGAGCACCCCGTTTTCGAGCGACGCCGCGAACGTGGCGGATCCATTCAGGTACCGACCCCGCAAGCGCGCCAGCGGGAACTTGTCGAGCGGGATGCTGACCTGGCCTGTGACCTGGTCCCCCTCGAGCGAGAGGTAGACTCGGTCTTTGATTTCGGCCAGGTCGGGCGAGGTGGCGATGAGGCCATTGAGCTCGCGTTCGTTGAGCACGAGCGGTTCGGCGGCGGTGCCGTTGTCGACGGCGGTCTTGAAGGCTTTGACGCGCTGCTGCAGTTCGAGCGCTTCTGCCGCCGATAGCTCGACTTTGGGCAGCGCGACGGGGGCGGTTTCGGTGTAGGCATCGGCGAATTTGCCCACCGCGTAGCGAAAGCCGAAGTACGTCGTCAACAGCCCGACCAGGACCAGCACCACCACGGCCAGGCAACCGTAGAAGAAACAACCTCGCCCCTTCCGAATCTGCGCGTCAGTCATATCTTGGACCCTTTCGCGGCCGAGCTTGCGCGAAGGGGCGGGGGTTCACAACCCAAAACAGGCCGGGTTGGTCGGTAGCTGCCTGCTGCGGAGGCGGCGATGGGCATGAGGCGTCGTGGGGAACTTGCGGGAATGGCGGCTACTGAGGCGCTGAGGCAGGATGATCGTGGGCGAGGGCGCCAGGCGTTGGCTGCTGCCGTGGTCCGGACCCGGCTCCAGGCGAGGCTCACATCTCATGCCTCACAGGAGCGAGCCAACAAGGGAAACACGGCAGGGTGCGGGATCGATGCCGCTGACGCGACAAAGGCGGACGACAAAGGCGGGCGACAAAGGCAAGCGACAAATGGAGTGGAGACTTTGTCGCTGACCTTTGTCGTTCACCTTTGTCGAGCCTGCATTCGCCCATTGCCATGGCCTGCCCGCGCCACGTTGGGGCAACGCGGCTGCCACCGGACCGGTTTTGAACAACAGCAGTGGCTTTCCGCCGTTCTTTCCCACCCACGACGGCTGCGAAACGGAGTTGGGCGCCCTGCTACCTGTTGTCCACTGCGCTTGCCGGCGCGCAGCGGAGTGCGCGCCCTACCGCAAACGGTCACCTATCCCTGCTTCGAGAACGGAGAGCGGGCGTCTCGCCCGCTGGTTCGCGGTCAAGATGACCGCGCCCCATTCAGGAACGGAGAGCGGGCATCTGGCCCGCTGGTTCGCGGTCAAGATGACCGCGCTCCTTTCAGGAACGGAGAGCGGGCATCTGGCCCGCTGGCTCGCGGTCAAGATGACCGCGCTCCTTTCTGGAACGGAGAGTGGGCGTCTCGCTGGCTTCCGGTTAACGATTTGACCTTGAAGGGCGGTCTGCTTCGAAAGATGCTGCGGCTGCGCGCAAGCGTATGGTATCAGCGCTTGTTTGAAAGATGAGTTTGGTGACTGCAGCCTTCAGCGCGATGTGAACCCGACGGCGATCGAGAGTCATCTGCGGTTGGTGCTGATCCAGTGGGTGGTGATCATTGGTGTGGCGTGGACTTTTGGCCGGTTGGGTCGGAAGGTTGGGCAGCCGTTGGCGATGGGCGAGATCCTGGGGGGACTGCTGCTGGGTCCGTCGCTGCTGGGTTGGGTTTGGCCGGAGGGGTTGCGCGCGCTGTTCCCCGCCGAGACGCAACAATCGCTTCAGTTACTGGCCAAGCTGGGGCTGATTCTGTTGATGTTCCAGGTCGGCATGGAGTTCGACTATGGCCATCTGCGGACCCGATCGCGGACGGTGGCGGCGGTGTCGGTGATGGGCATTGCGGCCCCTTCGGCACTCGGGCTGTTGGCGGGTCCTTGGTTGCATCGGGAATTCGCGCCCGCAACCAACTTTGCGGGGTTCCAGCTTTTTATTTGCATCGCCTTATCGATCTCGGCGTTGCCGATCATGGGTCGGATCTTGCTGGAGCGGGGTCTGGAGCGGACCGCCCTGGGGGTGTTGGCGATCAGTTCGGCGGCCCTGGACGATGTCGTGGGGTGGATTTTGTTGGCGGTGGCCACGGCTTGGGTGGGTGCAGGGTTCAGTTGGTGGCCGGTGCTGGGGCAGATTGCGGGGCTGACGGCGCTCTGGGGTTTGCTGCTCTATGTGGTGGGGCCGGCTCTGCGGCGGTTTTGGCGGTGCAGCTTTTGTGTGCCGGCGACCGATCCGGCGGGCAAGTCGGTGGGCCGGTTGCTGGCATGCGTGGTGGGGCGCGCGGGGCCGGCCTTGAAGTCGAACGATTGTCCGGGGCGATCGAGCTGCGGCCTGAGCGCGCAGCCGCCGAGTGTCGAGCGGATGCCGGCGACGTTTCTGGCGGTGCTGTTGATGGCGCTCTTTGGATGTGCGGTGGTTACCAACCGTCTGGGGGTTTTCTCGATCTTCGGCGCTTTCCTGTTGGGCGTGGCGCTGCACCAGGAAACCACGCTGGTCAAGGCTTGGCGCGAGAAGTTCGCAGATTTCGTCTTGGTGGCGCTGGTACCGATCTTCTTCACGAACACCGGCTTGCGGACGGAAGTGGGATCGTTGACGACGGTTACGGCGTGGTGGGGCTGCGCGGTGGTGCTGGTTTGCGCGGTGGCGGGGAAGCTGGGGGGCTGTTGGGTGGGGGCGCGGATGACGGGTCAATCTGGGCGTGAAGCGGGATGCTTGGCGGCGCTGATGAACACGCGGGCGCTGATGGGGCTGGTGGCGATCAACGTTGGGGCGGATCTGGGGTTGCTGCCGCGCGAGTTATTCACCATGTTTGTCATCATGGCCCTGCTCACCACCGTCATGACCGGCCCGCTCCTGTGGTTCTGGCTGCCGCGCGAGCTGCGTGCCGTCGCCCATCCCGCCCATCCGCCGGCGCCACAGCGATGAGCGGTCGAGTCCCAGTCCCAACAGGCAGCCTGGTCTGCCTGGGGCGTGCGCGCCGGGCGCGCCGTGGGAGACAGTTGGCGAGAGCTACCGGTTGGTGGGCTGCGCTGGCCGGGGTTGTGATGGCGCAAGGGCAACCGACCTCGAATTGGCGTGTGTACCGGGCGATGGACGGCTTGCGCGAGTCGTTGACGACGGCGATCACAGTCAGTCCCCGGGGCAACGTTTGGTTGAAGCACGGCGAGGTGGAGGCGGTGAGTTTGCTGGACGGCTACAGCGTGCGGCACATTCCCGCGCCGGGAGAACGGAACTATCGGATTATCGAGAATCGCGCGCGGCGAGTCTGGTCGATCTACGATCAGGGTCTGCTGGAATATGCCGACGGCCAGTGGCTGCGCCATCCGATCGACGAGGTGCGCCGGGAACACGCCGTCAACCCGCTGCGCGCGGTGCGGCATACCCCCTTTCTGCCGGCCGACCAAGACCGCGTCTTCTTGCTCTTTCCGGAACGATTGACCGAGTACCAGACTGCGCGCGGTGTGTTGCTCACGCTGCGGAACGCGGAGGAAGCGTCGCTGGGCCGATTCACCGATTTGGCGGCTGCGAGCGATGGTGGCTTGTGGGTGTTGGGGGCTAAGGGCGTGGCTCGAGTGCCTGGGCCGGTTCGCCAACTCGGCCCGCAGACGGTTTGGAGCGAGCACCTTTTGCCGCCGACGTTGGCCGTGACCAATCTGCAGCGGCCGATCCCCGACGATGAGGGTGGGCTGACCGCCGTGGGCGAATCCCTGACGTTCGAACGGCGTGTGCTGGTGCACTGGGATGGGCGCCAATGGTTGACGCGAGCTGTGCCGGGCGAGAATTTGCGATTTGCCTGGCGCGGCACGGAGGCGGGCGAATTCTGGGCGGTGACCCTCGGCTCACTGCTCCGGATTGGCCAGGAGCAGGTCGAGGCGGTCCGGGAGGGCTTTACGGCCAGCCAGTTCTTCGACGCGGCCGTGCAGCCTGGGGGCGCGTTCTGGTTGGCCACGCGCGAGGGGGTGGTGCGTTATGCCCCGCCCTGTTGGCGCCGGCCGATGCCCCTGGCCGACCTAGACAGTGTAGTCTACTCCGCGCTCGAGGAGGGGACCAACCGGCTCTGGCTGGCGACGGCGCGCGGGTTGGTGTCGGCCCGGCGGGATCAGGCGGAGGTTTTTCCTTGGCCGACCCGATTCGAGCCAGTCTTCCGTGCGCGGGACGGTTTGTTCCGTCTGGGCGATGGGCGCTTGGCGATCGGCGCGGCGGAGGGTTTGTGGACCTTCCGGCCGGAAGGGGCGAGCTTTGCCGCGGTGCATCACGCGGAGGGTTTGCGCGCTCAGAAGGTGCTGCGGCAACTGCCGGGCGGCGATCTGGTGGTTCAGTGTGCGGAGCCGGAGGGTGGGTCGGGCGTGTACCGGTTGGATCGGTTCGATGGGGACAGCTTTCGGCCTTGGACTGAAGCGCCGCCTCCGCTCGAGGTGGGCCAGGAGTTGTTCTTTTTGGCGCAAGCTCGCAACGGGGACTGGTGGTTAGGGGGCAGCGGCGGCCCGGCCTACTGGCACGAGGACAAGTGGCACCGGTTCACCGTGGCCGATGGGTATACCGACGACGGCGCGTTCTGCTGGCTCGAACTCGAGGACGGGCGGGTTTGGTGTGGCGGGCTGAGTCGGATCTTGGAGTTTGACGGCAAACGATGGTCGGTGGTGCGGGCCGGTTTCGACCGCGTCAGTGCGCTCGTGCGTACGGCTGATGGGAACGTGTGGGTGGCGTCGGGCGATGGGCTGTTCCGATTCCACAAAGAATCGTGGGTGGCGGTGGGCCAGGCGGAGGGGTTACCGAGCGATGCCGTGCACTGCCTGCTGGAAGACCCGAGCGGCCGGCTCTGGGCGGGGACCTCGCGGGGCCTGTGCCAGTACTTCCCACGGGCCGACATCGATCCGCCGAAGACGGTCTCGCTGAGTTGGGACCAGACCACCGATCCCAACGGCGAGATCGTGATCGAGACCCTGTTTCAGGGGCGGGACAAGTGGCGCTACACCCCGGACTCGCGCTTGGTCTATTCCCATCGATTGGATGAGGGGAGTTGGTCTCCGTTCGACGGCGGGGGAAAGGCGACTTTTCGCGACTTGCCGGCGGGCAAGCATCGGCTGCAGGTGCGGACGATGGACCGGAACTGGAACGTCGAGCCGGTGCCGGGTTTGCTGGAGTTTCGGGTGGTGGTGCCGTGGTATCGTGAGCCGCGCGTGATGGCGGTGAGCTTGGCCGGATCGTTGGCGGCACTCTCTTTCGCGGTTCTGGCGGTCAACCGGCATCTCCGGTTGCGCCGCAGCTATGCGGAGGTCGAGCGCAAGGTGCAGGAGCGCACGCGGGACCTCGAACGCGCCACGCAAGCGCTGGCGCACAGCCAGAAGATGACCGCGCTCGGAACGCTGGCCGCCGGGATCGCCCACGACTTCAACAACATGCTTTCGATTATCCGCGGCTCGGCCCAGATCATCGAGACGCACTGGGACGACCGCGAGAAGGTGCTCGCGCGGGTGGCGCGGATCAAGACGATGGTCGATCAGGCGGGGAGCATTGTGAAGGCGATGCTCGGCTTCGGCTTGGGCGGCCGCCGTGAGATGGTGCCATGTCAGGTGGCCCTGGTGGTGGAGGAGACGCTGCGCCTGTTGGGGGACCGGTTCCAACGCGACCTGGTCATTCGGCGCCGACTCTCCGAGTCGCTGCCGCCGGTACGGGGCATCAAGGAGCACTTGCAGCAGATGTTGCTGAATTTGGTGCTCAACGCGGCCGATGCCTTGGCGGGTCCTGGGGAGATCGAGATCCGCGCAGAAGCGGTCGAGGCGGCGCCGGCTACGGCGGTCTTGCCGCCCGCGGCGGCGCCGGGCTACGTGTTATTGGCGGTGCGCGACGCCGGTTGCGGGGTTGCGCCGGAGCTTCTGCCGAGGTTATTCGAGCCGTTTTTCACCACCAAATCCCTCTCGTCGAGGCGGGGCACTGGCCTCGGGCTCTATATGGTCTACCAGTTCGCCAAGGAAATGGGGCATGGGCTGGTGGTCGAGTCCACCGTGGGGCAGGGGAGCACCTTCACGATCGTGTTGCCGGTGGCGGGTAGCCCAGCCGGATGACTGACGATCAAGGTTGGAGGCCCTTGGGCGAACCGAGAACGGCCGCGGCCAGGATGGCCTGCCGCGCCGACTGAGGTTGGTGCAACTGGGCGATGAGGGCTTGCGCTTGCAGGTTGGAACCGACCCCGCGCTGCGCCCGGTCCACCCCGCGCTGGCCACGTCGCAGCAGGGCGGTTCGGGCGTGGGCGGTTGCCAGGCCGGCCCTGGATACGGCGGCGCGTTGAGCCGCGAGGGCCGGTTGGAGTTGAGCCAACTCGCGCTCGGCTCGGGCCAACTCGGCCCCAAGACTCACAGGCGGGGCGACCGGGGTCGCTAACCGGGCGGGGGAGGGCGCCTCGCGCGCGGGGGTGGTGGCCGGTAGCGGTCGGGGTGCTGGGGCTGAGCTGATCACAGGCGGCGCCGGCGGTGGGGCGGGTGCGGGTGCGGGGGTGCGCTCGATGCCCGGAGGTGGGGGCGCAGGTTTAGGGCTGGGGCGCTCGCCCTCGAAGAAGCGGCGCAGTTCCTCTTCCCAATCGAAGGGGCGTGCGGGTTGGGGGCCCTCGGTCGGGTCGGCGGGGGCGCCGAGGGGCGGGCGCCGGCGCAAAGGCGGCGCGGGTTCGGTGTCGGGCTGGGCTGGGCGGTTATGTTCTTGGCGGCGCTTGACCCAGTTGGAGAGCGCGGAGATCAGAATGATCGCCGCGAAGATCAGCAGGCTCTCGAGCGAAGCCGCGAACATAGCGATGCGCTGGTGGATGCGTGGGCGTGGGCGGCGGCCGACGCCGGCCTAGCTGGCCGGTGGATTCGGTCCGGAAGCGGGGGCGCTGCCGCTGGCGATGCTCTCGCGCATGCCGGTATCGGCCTGGATGTTCTTGAGCCGATAGAAGTCCATGATCCCCAGGTTGCCGCTGCGGAAGGCCTCGGCGATGGCCAGGGGCACTTGGGCCTCGGCCTCGACCACGCGCGCGCGCATCTCTTGGGTGCGGGCCACCATTTCCTGTTCGACGGCCATGGCGGCAGCGCGGCGGACTTCGGCTTGGGCTTGGGCGATGAGTTTGTTGGCCTGGGCCTGTTCGGCCTGGAGTTTGGCGCCCACGTTTTCGCCGACGTCGACGTCGGCGATATCGATCGAGAGGATCTCGAAGGCGGTGTTGCTGTCCAGGGCCTTGTCCAAGACCGTCTTCGAGATGCGGTCCGGGTTCTCGAGCACGTCTTTGTAACTGGCGGCGGAGCCGATCGTGCTCACAATGCCTTCACCTACGCGCGCGATGATGGTCTCCTCGGTGGCGCCGCCGACGAACCGTTCGAGGTTGGTGCGGACGGTGACCCGGGCTTTGACCTTGACGGCGATGCCGTCCTTGGCGACGGCGTCGACGGTGGACTTGCCGGAGCCTGGGCTGGGGCAATCGATCACCTTCGGGTTGACCGAGGTTTTCACGGCGTCCAAGACGGTCTTGCCGGTTCCTTTGGTGGCCAGGTCGATGGCGCAGGCGCGGTCGAAGGTGAGGTGGATGCTGGCCTTTTGGGCGGCGATCAGGGCGCGGACAACCCCCTGGACGTCGCCACCGGCGAGGAAATGCACGTTGAGTTGGTCGACGGTGACCTCGAGTCCGGACTTGCGTGCGTTGATGTAGTTGTCGACGACCAACCCTACGGGGACACTGCGGAGGCGCAGGGCGGCGAGTTCGATGAGGCCCACATAGGCTCCCGACACCCAGGCGCGCACCCAGATCCCAAAGAAGTTGAAGACCAAGACCACGATGACCAGGGCGAAGATGCCTAGGAGGATCCACAAGCCGAGCCAGAGGACGCTTGGGATTTGCGCGAAGTGCAGCCAAGAAAGGTTCATAAGGATGTTGTTGCCGATGGGTTCTGGGTCAGGAGCCACCGCTTGCGGCGCGCCGCAGCCGGTGCGCTCCGCCGACAAGCTGTCGTCGATCCCGAGGTCTCATGTGTTTATCTGCGTCGGTTACCACCACCACGTCACTTCAACAGGCGCGCACCACCACGCGCAGCCCTTCCACCGCCACCACCTTGATCGGGGTGCCGCGTTCGATCAGGCCGCCTTCGCTGACCACGTCCACCCGGGCGCCGTCGATCAGGGCGGTGCCGGAGGGGCGCAGGACGGTCAAGGCACTGCCCGTCTGGTGCAACAACTCGGGTCGTTCGACACCGAGGTTGCCGACCGTCTGGCGCGTGATGAACAACCGGCCCACCCGGCTGTCCGGAAAGAACCGGATCCACAGCAACCCGAGTGTGACCAAGCCGGCCAGCACGCCCAGCAGGACGTAGTTGCCGGTCTGCGGGCCGAAGTGGACGTAGGCCAGCACCACCCCCGCCACCAGACAGCCAAAGCCGACCAAGCCCGCGATCATCCCGGGCAACACGGTCTCCAGGAGGATCAGGATCGTCCCGACGACCAACAGGGCGACGACCGTTTCCATGCCGCTGAGCATAGTCTGTGGCCCACCCGACGCAAGCGGTTTCCCCGCAACACCTGAATCCGCTCGGCGCGGCGGGCCAAGGCAAGCCCGGGACTGCTTGCTGGAACGGACGAAATGCGCGCTCTAAACGTGCTCACGGCGACCGGAGCGGCGTAGCGGCACTCTGGCGAGTGCCGCTGTTCGAGGGGCAACGGCGGCGGGCTGCGCACGTGCCTTCGCCCCTGACAAGGGCGCGCGGCGCGCAGCGGACGGCGCGCCCTACCGGTTACTTGTGGTCCAGCTCGGTGATTGCGGATGAGCTTCTCAAGGAATTAGGCGGCGCGGACCCACGGTGCTCGGGCAGGTCTGCCAGCGAACTCACCGCGGCCCAGGCCTGCATCAGGTCGCGCAGCGATTCCAGGTAGCTCAGTTGGACAGCCGCCCAATCCCGCCGCACCGGCAGAATCTCCGTCAGGCTGATGTCGCCCGCCGCATAGCGGGCCTCAGCCGCCTGCAGCACCGTGTCGGCTTGGCCCAGGATTTCCGTCTTCAACGTCCGGCTACTGACCAGCGCGCCCGTGAGTTGCAGATAGGACTCGTGCAGCCGGGCGGTCAGCTCGTTGTGTGTCATCCGCGACCGCGCTTCAGCCGCCGCCGCCTCGGCGCGGGCCTCACGCAGTCTGCCCTGATTCCGCTTAAACAGCGGCAGGGGCAAGCTCAGGCCCACGTCGAGCGTGTGGGCGCGGTTCGCCTCCAATCGATGGTACAACAGCTCGACCTTCAAGTCCGGAATCCGCTCGGCTTGGGCCAAGTCCACCCGCGCCAGGCGCGCGCGGATGTCCGCCTCTGCCAGGGCGCTTTCCGGCTGGGCCGCAAGGTTGGCCACCAGACTTTCGAGGGCTGGGATTTCGAACGTGGCTTCCATCGATCCGGCAAGCGACTTCACCGTGAGGGTGGCATCGCCGATGGCTGAAGCCAATCCCACGAACGCTTGCTCGCGCAGCGACTCGGCTCGCTGCAACTCGACCTTGGCCCGGGTTAGTTCCATCTCCACGCGTGCCAGGTCGTCCCGCACGGTGTCCCCCGCCTCGACACGCGCCTGCATGACGGCCACGGCTCTTGCTGCGCTTTGCTGGATGTCGCTTTGCGCCTGAGAAGCTCTGTCCTGGTAGAGGGCGGTCGCGAAGGCGCTATGAACCCGCCTGCGAATCTCCCGCATTTTGACTTCGAGACCGCGCGCCCGGACCTCGCGCTCCAGGAGCTCGACCTCGCGCGCCCTCGAGAGGCGGCGGCCGAGCGGAATGGTCTGTCCGACGCCAGCGACATACTCCTGCTCGTTGGGTTGGTTGCCCGAGAGCGGCAGTTGCTGGGCGCCCACGACGACTTCGGGATTGGGAAATGCGCCTGCCTGTCGGACTCGCCCTGCGGCGGCCTCGACCATCGCCTTAGCTTCGGCGATTTGGGGTTGCAGGTCCTCGGCCAGGTCCCAGGCCAGGTCGAGGGTCAGGTTGGCGACCGACTTTGCGGCTGGCATGGGCGCGCGGCCTGCCGCGAGGACGGTGACGCTGCCCAGAGCACAGGCCAGACAAAGGGCGGTGAAGTATGGGTTCATAGGCACCTCGTTCATTGCGCTGCCACCGGGCGTCCGAATCGCAAATAGAGCGTCGGGACGACGATCATGTTCAACAGCATCGAACTCAGCAGGCCGAACAGAATGACGATCGCCATCGGCGTTTGAATCTCGCTGCCCGGTTTGTGCCCGCTGAGCGCCAGCGGAATCAACGCCAACCCCGCCGCCAGCGCGGTCATCAGGATTGGCGCCAGCCGCTCCAGGGCGCCGCGAAACACGGCCTCGCGTAAAGCCGTCACGCCCTCGTGCTCGGCCAAATGCTTGATGTGGGAGACGAGCATGATGCCGTTGCGTGTGGCGATGCCGAACACGGTGATGAAGCCGATGAGGGACGCCACGCTCAACACCCCACCGGAAACAAAGACGCCGACCACTCCCCCGATCAGCGCCAGCGGGAGGTTAAGCATCACCAACGCGGCGTCCCGACCGGAGCCAAAGGCCAGGTGCAGCAGGAAACCGATGCCGAGGACCACGGCGATGCCCAGCAAGGCGACGATGCGACCGGCTTCCGCCGCGCTCTCGAACTGGCCGCTGTAGGCCACCCGATAGCCGGGCAGGCCGGCCACCAGCGGATCGACGACCTTCTTGCAGTCGTTCACGATCGAGGTCACGTCGCGTCCGCCGGCGTTGCACATGACCACGATTTTTCTCTCGACTTGTTCGCGGCTGATATAGTTCGGGCCGGTTTCCTTGCGGAGGTCCGCCAGACTCCTGAGCGGCACTCTCGCGCCGGCGGGAGTGTCCACGAGCAGTTCGCCGAGGTTGTCCAACTGCCAGCCTTCCGGTCCGGTCAATCGCACGACCAGATCGAAGGAGTTGCGCCCTTCCAACACGCGCGAAACGGTGACGCCTTTGATGGCCGCCTCCATCGTTTGGGCCACTTGGCGCACACTCAGGCCGTGGCGCGCGATGGCGTTGCGGTCGAAGTGCGCCCGCAAGATCGGCACCTCCGTCTGTTGTTCGATGGACAGGTCCACCACGCCCGGCACGGCCTCCATTTCCTGGCGCGCGCGGTTGGCCAGCAGGCGCAACTGATAGAGGTTGTCGCCGAAGATCTTCACCGCGATGTTCGCCCGTGTGCCGGAGAGCATGTGGTCAATACGATGTGAGATCGGTTGGCCAATGATTACGTTCAGACCGGGGATCAGCGAGAAATCCCGACGCAACGCCTCCAGGAACTCCTCCTTAGAGCGCCGCTGCATCTTCAACGACACGTCAATCTCCGCCGACTCGACGCCCTGGGCGTGTTCGTCCAGTTCGGCGCGGCCTTGGCGGCGTGCCACGCCGGTCACCTCCGGATGCGAAAGCAGCGTGCGTTCGATCAGCGTGCCGTATTCGTTAGCCTGTTCGAGGGAAGTGCCCGGCAGCGTGACCGCGCTCAGCGTCAGTGTGCCTTCGTTGAACTCCGGCAAGAAGGAGCGGCCCATAGCGAAGGTCGAGCCGAGCGCCAAGACCAGCGCCACGGCGGCTGGAATCGTGACGCGCCACGGGTGGTTCAGGACCGGGTTCAGGATGGTCGAGTAGTGGGACTTGAGCCAGGTCACGACTTTCGGCTCCTGCCCGGTGAGCACCGCTTGGCTGGTGGGCAGCAGCCGATCGCACAGGACCGGGGACACCATGAGCGCCACCAGGAGCGAAGCGCCCAGCGACACGATGTAGGCGACGCCTAGCGGCTTGAGCAACCGGCCCTCGACGCCGCTCAGGAAGAAGATGGGCAGAAACACCAGCCCGATGATGAGGGTGGCAAAGACGATGGACTTTTGAATCTCGATGCTCGCGGCAAACACGACGTGGGTGGCCGGGTGGCGCTGGCCCTCGGGCTGAAGCGTGTTCAAGCGCAACCGCCGGAAGACGTTTTCCACCAGGATCACCGCGTCGTCCACCAGAGCGCCGATGGCGATGGCCATGCCGCCGAGTGTCATCGTGTTCATGGTCGCGCCAAAGGCCTTCATCACCAGCACCGTCACGCCAAGGGAGAGCGGGATGGCGGTGAGCGTGATGAAGGTGGCGCGGATGTTGGCCAGGAAGAGCAGCACGATGGCCACCACGAGCAAACCGCCGTCACGGAGCGCCGCCATGATATTCTGGATCGCCACCTCGATGAAGTCCGCCTGCCGGAAGATGTGCCGGTCGATCGCCATGCCGGCCGGCAGCTTCGCGGCGATGTCGTCCAGCACGGCGTCGAGTTCCTGGGTGAGTTTCAGGGTGTTCGCGCCCGGTTGTTTCTGGATGCCGAGGATCACGGCGGGCTGCCCGCGCGTCGAACCTTCGCCGCGCTTGGGCTCTTCGCCGATGACCACCGCGCCGAGGTCCGCGACTTGGGTGGGCACTCCGTCCCGCGCTACGACGACCGTCTCGCCAATGTCCTCGAGCGAGCGGACCCGGCCGACGCCGGTGATCAGCCATTCGGCGCTCCGTTCGTTGAGAAAGCCGGCCGAGACGTTCTCGTTGCCTTCCTCCAGCGCCCGCGTCACCTGGCTCAGCGAAACGCGGTGCGCCAGCAGCTTCGCCGGGGGAAGCAGCACCTGGAATTGTTTCACGCCGCCGCCGATGGGCGTCACCTGCGACACGCCGGGCACCGAGAGGATGCGCCGGCGGATCACCGTGTCGGCCGTGGTGCGGAGTTCGATGGGGGTGTGTTGGTCCGAGGTGAGCGAGAGGAAGAGGATTTCGCCCATGATCGAGGACACCGGCGCCAGAACGGGCCGGTCGACTTCCGGCGGCAGCTCGCTCGCCGCCACGTTCACCTTTTCGCTGACGATTTGCCGTGCGGCGTAGATGTCCGTGCCCCAATCGAACTCGATCCAGACGATGGAGAGTCCCACGGCCGTGGCCGAGCGCACCCGGCGCACGCCCGAAGCGCCGTTCACCGCCGCTTCGATCGGGAACGTCACCTGGGTCTCGACCTCGGCGGGGGCCATGCCTTTGGCCTCGGTGATGACCGTGACGGTGGGCGCCGTGAGATCGGGAAACACGTCCACCGGCATGTTCATGGCGGTGTAGCCGCCGATGACCAGCAACAGCGCAGCCATCGTGAGTACCGCCGCGCGGTTGCGCAGCGACCAACCGATGAGGGCGTCAATCATGGCTGGCTCCTAATGCACATGCCCATGTGCGGGTATCGCGCTCGACACCGACGCCAGCCGGACCGCATATGCTCCCTGGGTGACCACCCGCTCGCCTTCCGCGATGCCAGCCAGCACCTGCACCCAATGCCCATCCCGGATGCCGAGGGTCAGGTCGCGCTTCTGGAAGGTTTCGCCCCCCACCTGCACGAAGCCGATGGGCCGCCCGTCTTCCTCGACAATCGCCGAACTGGGGATGGCCAGCGTCTCTTCCGCTCGCGCCGTCTCCACCCACAGATTCACCGACTGTCCCACGCGCAGACGGCTTTCCGAATTCGTGGTCTCGTAAACCAACGGCACCGTCCGCGTCGCCGCGTCCACCTGGATGCCCAGGAACACCAGCCGCCCGACGCCCTCGTCCGTCAGGGGAGCGAACCGCCCCGGTTCGCCCGGCACTTCGTAACTCGCCGCATGGGTCGCGCCCAGTCGCTGGACGCTCGCTTCCGGCACGTGCGCTTCAATGAATACGCGGCTCGCGTCCAGCACAGTGAACACGGCTTGATCCGCCACGATGTGCTCGCCCACCGCGACGCCGGACTGGCGGATGACGGTCCCAGCAATCGGTGAAGGCAGTTCGATGGCCGGTTGCCCGGGACGGGCCGTATCGCCGTTTAAGTTGGCACTCGCCTGCCGGTAAGTGGCCTGCAAGGACCGTGCCGCATCATACTTGGCCTGTGCGGTCTTCAGCGCAAACTCCGCTTCCTGCAACTCACGCGCGGACTTGGCCTCGGCCTGGGCCAGTTTCTGGATCCGTTGCCAGGCCAGTTCCGCTTGTTCCAGTGCCAGTTTGGAGCGCACGGCCTCGCTCTCCGCTTCCACAAAGCGCGCTCCCACTTCCGAAAACGACGGTTGAACCAGCGCCAGCACCTGGCCTGCTGCCACCTTGTCCCCGACCAGCGGCATGGACTTGCCCGCAGGCAGCAAGAGGCGCCCCGCCACGGGGGGTGTCACTTGAGCCAGGGCGCCTGGCCGCGCTGTCACCAGCGCGGGCAGCCGCAGTTGCTCGACCAGCCGCCGCTTTGTCACCGGCGCGGTGCCCGCCAACACCTTCCATTGCTGTTCCTTCAGGAAGCTGATCCCTTCGGGCGCCGCCGGAGTCTCTGCGTGGGCGGCCTCGTGGTCGTCGGGGTAGACCTGGATGGGCGGAAACGCGACGGTTGCCTCCCCGCCCTCAGTAGGCACCACCAGCCACACGCTCCATTCCCCGGCTTTCGGGAAGGTGAGCATGGCTTCGTAGATGCCGGCCCGCGAGGGGGCTTTCTCCGTCTGTTCAACGGGCGCCTCCTGGCTCCGCCGCAGCACGAACCGCACCGGGCCTTCCCGGCGAGGTTCGAGCGTCTTCAAATCCGTCACGTGCGTGACGAACTTGGTCGGGGTCCCCGCCACCGCCAACCGGTGTTCTGCAAACACCTCGTGCCGCTGACCAAACACGGTGATTTGGGCGGTCTTGGGTTCGTGGTCATGGGCGGAGTCGGCACGTCCGCCTGTGCTCCCGTGGTTGTGGGAGGAACACCCGCTCGACGCGCTGAGCACCGCCCCCGCCGCCAACAGGCCGGCGCACTCTCGCATACAGTTCATCTTCATATCCAAAAGGCTTTCCTCGCGCTTCAAAGGGTCACCCACGAGGGCTGCCGCGGAAGCGCACAACGCGGCCGTCAATCCAGAGAGAGGGAGGGAACGGTCAGGTGGAGCCGGAGTTTAACCGACGCCCTAGCCGGTCCGGAAAGGACGCTTAGGAAAGCAAGGAAGGTGCGCGGACGGGTAACGCCGCGCGGAAGATGAACTGCCAACTGCGCGGCAGTTCCGGAGGCGAGAGCCCTGAGAAAGCGATGAGCCGCGACGGTGCGTGGGCTACGTCGATCTCGACCCACTCGAGCGTCTGGAGGGGCATGACCGCGGCGAACAGAGCTCGCGCGGGCGGTGTCACCGTGAGCTTGTGCTGCGCGGCTGGATGGGGCTCATGGTGGTCGTTGCCCCGCTGTTGGTCACGGGCGACCATGTGGCCGGGGGGAGTAGGTCCGGTGCCCGCGTCCTGGTCCGACCCATCGGAATGTGGCTCCAGGCGCAGGTGGAGCGGGTTGTAGGCCATGCAGAAGACCAGGCCCAAGACCAGGCTAAACCGCAGCGCTACAGGCGCCATGCGGTGCGTCCGCTTGCGCCAACGCGCCACCCGTTCTCTGCTCAGCCCGTTCATAGGAAATTCGCGGCCCCGGAAGCTAGCCGCTGTAGCCGACCTTGCCAACCTGAATCCGCTGGGCTCAATCTGTTTGCCCGAATCCTTAGCGAGGCGGAGCGCGGACGGTCACGTCCGGCAAGCGGATCTGACGATCCGCGCCCCACAGGGAGCCTGCCGGATGTCACCCGCGATGGCAGCCCTCGAGCACCTCGCTAAGGATTCGGGTCTGTTTGGCGCGGCGGCCGAGGCAGGGATGGCCGGGACTGCTTGCTAAAACGGACGAAATGCGCGCTCTAAACCGACTCACGGCGACTGGAGCGGCGTAGCGGCACTCTGGCGAGTGCCGCTGTTCGAGGGGCGGCGGCGGCGGCCCGCGCGCGCGCCTTCGCCCGTGACAAGGGCGCGCGAACGGCGCATCTTGAGCGGGACAACGCTTATGGCTGAACGCGGTTTGAATGTGGGAATCGTCGGGGCGGGCCGCATTGGGCGGTTGCACGCCGAGAACCTTTGTCGGCGCCTGCCCCAGGCGCGCCTGCGGATGATCGGCGACCTGGTCGAGTCGGCGGCCCGCGACTGCGCGCGGCGGCTCGAGCTACCCGATTGGACTACCGACTATCGCCAGTTGGTCGAGCATCCGGACGTTCAAGCTGTGTTGATTTGCAGCTCGACCGACACCCACACGGAAATCATCGAGGCGGCGGCGGCGGCCGGGAAACACATCTTCTGCGAGAAACCGATCGACGCCGACCTAGGGCGAATCGATCGGGCGCTCGCTGCCGTGGACCGCGCAGGGGTCCTGATGCAGGTTGGGTTCAATCGCCGGTTCGACGCCAACTTCCAGCGGGTGCGGCAGGCGGTGACTTCAGGCGAGATCGGCACGCCGCACCAGGTCCGCATCGCCAGTCGCGACCCCGGCCCGCCCCCGCTCGACTACATCCGCAAATCGGGCGGCTTGTTCCTGGACATGACCATTCACGATTTCGACATGGCCCGGTTCCTGGTGGGCGCGGAAGTCGAGGAGGTCTATGCCACGGGCGGCGTGCGGGTCGATCCGGCGATCGGAGAGGCAGGCGACCTGGACACGGCGCTGGTGGTGCTGAAGTTCGCTAACGGTGTGACCGGGACGATCGAGAACTGCCGCCAGGCGGTGTACGGCTATGACCAACGGGTCGAGGTGTTCGGCAGCGGCGGCAGCATCTTGGCCGACAACTGCTACCCCAACAACGCCCTGATCCAGGGCCAGGCGACCATCTACCGCGATCGCCCGCTGCATTTCTTCCTGGAACGGTATGCGGAGAGCTTCGTCGCCGAGTTGCAGGCATTCTTCGAGGCGATACTCGAAGAGCGACCGTCGCCCCTCTCGGGTGCCGAAGGCCGCTTGCCGGTCGTCATGGCCCACGCCGCGCGCCGGTCGTGGGCCGAGAATCGCCCTGTCCGGTTGGCGGAGATAGGCTAACCTTCTCGGCATGCCGATGAGTACGCCTGGGGCAAACCGAGGGGGCCGCGCCGACCCGGCCCAAGGATCGGTGGCAGTGGTGGGGGCTGGCATCACGGGTTTGACGGCGGCGTTTCGGCTCGCCCAACAGGGCGTCCCCGTGACCGTCTACGAAGCGACTGGGGAGGTGGGCGGGGTCATCCGCTCGCTGCGCCGCGACGGTTACCTGGCCGAGTTCGGTCCCAACTCGATCCTCGAAACCTCGCCTAAGATCGTCGGGCTCATCCGGGACGCTGGACTCGAGCCGCGCCGCTTGTATTCGGATCCGAAGGCGGAGAACCGGTACTTGGTACGCGGTGGGCGCCCAGTAAGTTTGCCTGCCTCGCCGCTGAAGTTTTTCGGGACGGAGCTGTTTTCTTTGGGCGCCAAGCTGCGGCTGTTGCGAGAGCCGTTCGTTGGGCGCGCGCCGGCGGACCGGGAGGAGAGCGTGGCGCAGTTCGTGTTGCGACGGCTTGGCCAGGAGTGGCTCGATTACGCCATCAACCCGATGATCGCCGGCATCTACGCCGGGGATCCGGCGCGCCTTTCCGTCACGCACGGTTTCCCCAAACTCCAGGCCCTCGAGCAGCGGTACGGTTCCCTGATCCTGGGTCAAATCCTCGGGGCCAAGGAGCGCAAGCGCCGCGGTGAGGTCTCGAAGCAGGAAGCGAAGAAGGTCTCGTTCGACGAGGGGCTGCAGGTGCTCACCGACACGTTGCGTGCCAGGCTGGGTGCGGCGGTTCGCCTCGAAGCGCCGGTCCTGGGGTTGGCCCAGGCCGACGGGGTGTGGCGGGTAACGGTTCGGCTGGGCGGCGGAGAAACCTCGATCACCCACGCCGCAGTGCTCTTGGCGGCGCCGGCGTACAAACTCGCGGACATCCAGTTCGAGACCGCTGCGGGGTTGAGCCTGCGGCCGTTGCGGGAGATCTACTACCCACCCGTGGCCAGTGTCGTCTTGGGCTTCCGGCGTGAGGACGTGCCGCATCCACTCGACGGCTTTGGCATGCTGGTGCCGGCCATCGAGCGCTTTCGCATCCTGGGCACGCTGTTCTCCTCGTCCCTGTTCCCGAACCGCGCTCCTGCTGGGCACGTGACCCTCACGACCTACGTCGGTGGTGTGCGTGCGCCGGAGTTGGCGTTGCGCCCCGAGTCGGAGTTGGTGGCTCTGACGGTTGGGGACCTACGAGCAATCCTTGGGGTGCGAGGCGAGCCTACCTTCGCCCATTGCGTGCTTTATCCCCAGGCCATTCCGCAATACGAGGTCGGCTATGGCCGGTTTAAGGCCGCGATGGACCAACTCGAGGCCAAGGCGCCGGGCCTTTTCCTGGCTGGGCACTACCGCAACGGCATTTCGTTGGGCGACTCGATCGTCGCCGGGCACGATGTAGCCGAACGGATGGTGACGTTGGTTCGCCCACGCGACCCGTGAATTGGCCCCGGCGCGCGGTTCGGCGGCCTTCGCCTTCGGCGCAGGGACGCGGCGCCAATCGTATTGGGTCTTACCGTCGCCATCGAGCAGCAGGAGTCGATCCTGCGTCAGCTCGAGAATGGGTTCATCCACTCGATCGCCCATGGTGTTGAGGATGAGCTTAACGCGACCCGCCGGCCGACCGCTCACGGTACGTTTCTTGAGCCGGCCATTCTCGATCGACCACACCATATCGAACTCGAGTCGCGCCGCAAAGAGGGTCGCCGACAACCCGCGCAACTCGACTACCATCAGCGCCGTGCCGTCTGCGCGGACTTCCATGGTCCGTTTGCCCTTATAGTCGTCTTCCCACGTCCCCACGACCAAGCGCCGGTACTCGGCGTCGCGGCTCGGGCCGGTTGCGGGCGGAGCATCTCCACTCGACGCCGGTTCGGCTCCCGCGAGAAGCCCGAGCAGGCCCAAGATCTCGATCCATGACGGTTGACGCTGCGTTGCTGCGATCATGGCCGTAATCTTGGCCGGAGTTGGCCTCGGCGCAAGTCGGTTGACCGCGACTCGAAGGCGGGCAAGATTGCCGGCATGCGCAACGGGCGGAGGTTTGTGGGCGGGGCGGCTTGGCTGGCGGTCCTGCTGGTTGGAGTGCTGAGCGGGGTGGTGTTCAGCCGGTTCATCCGGGTGCTGCCGGGGCCGGCGCCGGTCAACACCAGCACGGTGATCCAGCAGATCGAGGGCCTGGCGCAGTTGGTGACCGTCAAGTATGTGCTCGAGAAAGTGGTCATCCTCGAGGACGTGAAGATCTACGGAGAGAACCGGGTCGTGCTCGTTGCGCACGGCGTGGTCAAGGCCGGGATCGACCTAGCCCAGATCCAGCCCGAGCACATCGAGATCCGCGGGCGCAACGTGGCGATCGCCATGCCGCCCGCGGCCATCACCGACGCCTACCTGGACGAACGCAGGACTCTGGTGCTCGAGCATAGCACCGGCCTCTTGCGCCGGTTCGATAAAAACCTCCAACAGGCCGCCCGGTTGGAAGGGATCGACCAAATCCGCCGCGCTGCCAGTTATAATGGGATCCTCGAGGAGGCCGCCGAGCGCGCCCGCCTGCAACTGAGCCATCTGTTCCGGCAGATGGGTTATGAGGAGATCGAGTTTCGCTAGGCCCGAATCCTTAGCGAGGCGGAGCGGGGACGTGACCGTCCGCGCTCCGCCTCGCTGAGGATTCGGGCGGGTGGGCGGAAAGACATTGCCGGGTGGACTCGAGCGGATCTAGTTTGTTTGCATGGTAGGCAGACGATGGGTGGGTGCCGGGCTGGGGTGGTTGTCCTCGCGAGTGCGACGGAGGTGTCAGGCCCGCGCCATGAAGACGGGCGCGGGGTGGCGCGGCGTGGCACGTTGGGGGGCCGTGTCGTTGGCGATGGGGCTGCACGCGTGGGCTGGTGAAACCGCGCCCGTGCCGGACCCTGCGTGGTTGGATGCAGCGCCCTTTGCGCGCCTGTGCACGTGGGATCCGCAACGGACGCAGGGCGTGCGGGCGGGGCGCGTCGAGGAGATGGCCGCGGAGGATTTGTTTCTGGCGACCGAGCTGCCGACGGCGGAGGAGGGCACCTGGCACGTGCCACGCGCGGCCGATGGTCGGGCTTGTGTGGGGTTGCAGTGGTACGAAGGGCGCCTCATCCGCACCCTGAGCTTGACCTTCGCCGAGGGTCTGGCCGCGCCTGCGCTCGCGGACATTCGGGTCGAGGCGTGGAACGGGGCGACCCTGTGGCAAGGCCAGTGGCAGCCGTTGGCTGGGCGTGTGGAGGCGGGAGAAAACGGATACCGGTTCACGCCGGCAGAGGTCGGTGTGCGGTGCCAGCAAGTGCGCTGGATCTTGCCCGCCGGTTCCGAACCTCTCCGCCTCCGTGCGGTCTCGGCGCTCACCACCTCGCCATTGACGACCTCGGCCATTACCCTCCTGCGCGATCCCCTCGGCGTCCGTGGCGAGGCGACCCTCGGTCTGTACAACGCCACCTTTGTGGACGCGGCACCGGGTCAGGTGCGGCGCACGTGGGATCAGCGCCAGCCGCTGGATCTGCGCGTCCGGCACGTTGCGCCCGCGGCACTGGGCCAGGCCAAAGGCGATCGCGGCTCGCTGCGACTCCGGTTGCCGGACGGAGCCTTCGCCGTGGCCTTGGACGATGTGCTCGAGCGCGGGCCGGTCTTCGTGCCGCACGTGGGGTTGTGGGTCTTCCCCACGGCGTCGCCCGTGGATCCTGCCGCCCACCGCCTCCGTGTCGTGGAACTCAAGACCGTCCTCGAAGAGGTGCGGGCGAACCCTGAACAGACGCGGGAGCGATCCATGCGCGTGACCCACTACAACCCCCGGTTGGACCGCGGGCGGCTGATGCTCTCGTTGGCGTGTGACAACGCCAAATTCGTGACGGAGGCCGACGGCGCGCTGCGGTTCTACCCGGACTTCTCGGACGACGCGCAGGTCCATGCCCCGGCCTACGAGTTGGTGCCGGTTTACGGTGGCGCACGGGTCTTGAGCCAGTCCCAAGGTTGGGGCCGGCTGGGCCTGGATCGCGCAGCGCATGCGGACCCGGCGCGGGCGATGCCCTTGAGGATTCAGCAGCGGGATTATGTTCGCGGCTTGGGCCATCACGCCTCGGGCGAACTGGTGTTCGATGTCAGCGCCGGCTATGACCGCTTCGAGGCAGAGATTGGGCTACAATGGCAAGGCGGAAGCGCGCCGGGCAGCGTGGTCTTCGAGGTGTGGGTGGATGGCCAACGCAAGTACTCGAGCGGCGTGATGCGCGAGTCGGACCCGGCCCAGCCTGTGTGCGTGCCGTTGGCTGGGGCGCACACGCTGAGCCTGCGCCTCGAGGATGCCGGGGACGGAATCGGTTTCGACACCGCCAATTGGGCGGAGGCTCGGTTGGTGGGGCAGGGCCAGACCCAATGGTTGACCGAGTGGTTCCGCCCGACGGTGCCACCGGCGCGGCACCTGGCCGACGGTTGGCTACCCGCGCCGGTGCTCGAGAGCGCCCTTGCGGGGATCGAGTTCCGACAGCGCACCTACGTGGTTCCGTTCGGGCCTGAACCTCGGCCTGAAGTGCCGGCCTGGCTCAACGGCCAGCCGTTGGCGGTGGTCGAATTGACACTGACCAACCGGAACGCGGCGCCAACTCGAGCCCAGGCATCCTTTCTCGTCCATCTTGGCGCTGGGCAAACGAATCCACCGGCGTGGACCCGCCAGGGGCCGCGTACCACGCTCGTGGCTGGCGGACAAGTTCTGGCCAGCTTCGATGGGGCGGACTGTCCGGAGGCCGAGTGGACGGTGTGGGGCCAGCGGGTGGGGTTGGCGACGACTCTGCCGGCAGGTGGGCAAGGCCGTTGTTACGTCTACTTGCCCGCATGGCAGTTGGCGGCGGACGCGGCGGACGAGTTGCGCGGCGGGGTGGGGCTGTTCGAGCGATTCCAGCGCTACTGGGCTGAGATCATGGCGCCGGCCATGCAGATCGAACTGCCGGACGCCTGGCTGGCGGATGTCATTCGTGCCAATCAGGTGCACCTCCTGCTGGCGGCCCGAAACGAGAACCGGGGCGAGCGCATGGCGCCGTGGATCGCCTCGGACCGATACCGCTTCGCCATCGACAGCGAGGGGAACTCGGTCATCCGCGGCTTGCTGGCCTTCGGGCACTTCGATTTCGCCCGGCGCGCCTTCGAGTATTACTTCAGTCGCTATCGGCCGGAGGGGTATCTGACGACCGGCTACACGCTCATGGGCAACGGCTGGCACTTGTGGACTCTGGGTGAGTACGTGCGGTTGGCTGAGCCGGACGCCTGGTACCGGTCGGTGGCGGAGAAGTCGGCCGGTTTGTGCCGGTGGGTCATTGCCCAACTCGAGAAAACCCGGCGCAACCAAGCGGACGGCCAACCGGTACCCGAGTACGGCCTGATGCCGCCAGGGGTGCAAGCGGACTGGGATGCCTACGCGTACTATTTCTGTGCCAACGGCCATTTCTTGGCTGGCCTCGAGGGCGCAGGACGGGCTCTGGCCCGTGTCGAGCATCCCGATGCTGCGGCGGTGTTGGCCGCGGCGCAGAGGCTGCGCGGTGACCTGGTCCGCGCCTTTGCGCGTGCCCAAGCCATGGCGCCCGTCGTCCGGCTGCGGAACGGAGCGTGGGTGCCGTACTACCCTTCCTCCGTCTATACACCGGGTCCGATGGCGGACTATTACCCCGGCCAGGACGCGAACCGGAGTTGGTGTTATGACGTCGAGTTGGGCAGCCACCATCTCGTGGCGCTGGGGGCGTTGCCGGCGTTGGCGCCGGCGGCGACCTGGATGCTCGAGCACATGGAAGACGTGCAGTTTCTCGAGGCTGGTTGGGGTGGGTACCCGGCCGCTCGCAACCAGGCTGAGTGGTTCGACCTGGGCGGGTTTGCCAAGGTCCAGCCGTACTATGCCCGCAACGCCGAGGTGTACGCCTTGCGGGACGAGGTGCGGCCCTTTTTGCGGAGTTATTTCAACGCCTTAGCGTCGCTCGTCGATGGCACGGCCCTCTCGATCTTCGAACATTTCTCGAACTTCTGCTACAACAAGACCCACGAGACCGGCTACTTCCTGCAGCAATCCCGGACGCTCCTCGTCACGGAGCGCGACCAGGACTTGTGGTTGGCGCCCTTGACCCCCTCGGAATGGCTGCGGAACGGGAAGGTCGTCTCCGTGCGCAACGCTCCGACCTATTTCGGGCCCGTGAGCTATCGCATCGAGTCTGCCATCGCGACCGGTCGGATCGAGGCCGCCATTGACCCGCCGACGCGGACCTCACCCCGGGCGATCGTGTTGCGGTTGCGACATCCGGACGGCCAGCCGATGCGGTTGGTGACCGTGAACGGGAAGCAGCACGCCACCTTCGATCCCGGCTGCGCGACCATTACCCTGCCGCCCGACCAAGGCCGGCTGGTAGTCCGGGCGGATTATTGAACGGGACTGGGGGTGTCGGACAGGGTGCCTGGCGTAGCTAACCTGAACGGCGTTGGAGCAGACCTTGTCTTCGTGTACCGTCGCGCCAGGTTGGCCCAGGAAGTGGTGCTACGGTCGAGCCCGCCTAGACCCGAGAGCTTCGGCCTCGAGCCGACCACGACCGATGACCGACTGGTTGATGAACCTGAGATGGACGACAGTCCGGGGGTAGGGCGCGCAGTCCTCTGCGCGCCGTCAACCACGGTGGACTTACGAGGCCGCGGCGCGCAGAGGACTGCGCGCCCTACCTTACCGCGATTGCCAGTCCATTGCGGTGAACCATGAGTCAGTTCAGCAGTTACCGGATGGGCCCCGGCCGAGCGTTTCGGCTAGGCGCACAAGCCGAGGCGGAGAGCACGTACACGCCTGTGGTCAAGCGGTGGGAGACGATCGAAGGGCGGACGGTCCTCTCCGAGCAGATCGAGTGGAGCGCGTGCGAGGCGATGCTGGCCGCGCTGCCCAAACAGGCCCAAGCCGAGAGTGGGACCGAGGCCGTCGGGCGCGTTGCGTCGCTCGAACGCCGCTTGCCGCAGCGGCGGACATTCGCCCAGGCCGTACTCGAGCCGCCCGCAGGCAGTAGCGAAGGGCAGAGCGCATCGAACTTGAGCGCCGGGCTAAGGGGCGCGTTCGCAGGTGCGCGATCGGACCCTCCGGCTAAGGGCCCTGCACCCCGTCACCGGGTTGCGTTTCGAGCGCCAACGCTCGAATGTCATGCTACGCTGGAACGTCGAGCCGGGACCGGGTCGAGGTCGGCAGGCAAGCGAGGATTGGGTCCGACACGGTTCGGGGCTTGCCTCTCCGGCATCGCCACGTCACCTTCTGTGCATGACAAGTGCCACGCTCTCCGAGATCCGCCCCGCGCCAGATGACGAGAGTCTCTTGGCCGGCCTGGCGGCTTGGCCAGCACAGAAGATCGAGGAGGGCCTGAGCCTGTCGCACCGGTTCCGCCGATGGCACCGGCAGCACGTTGTGGCAGCCGAGCCGACGCCGGAAACGCTCGAGCAGGACCGTCGAGCCCTCGAGACCCTCCTTCGCTTCCTGGGCCTCTTCTTGGCCGTGGCCTACGATCCGCGGGCCTTTCCTCCTGCTCTCCGCCGCCAGGTCCAAATCGAAGTCCAGCTCCTCCAAGCTGAATGGGATTCGTTCCACGCGCCCGATCGCATGACCGTGCCAGAGGCGGGCGTGCTGCTCAAGGGGGTCTTTCCCGCCGAGGCGCTGGTGGACGAGTTGTTCCCCCGATGAAGCCCACCCTGGAGGCCCTGATCCAGGCGTGGGATGCCCTCCAGGGGTGCCCCCGACACGAATCAGAGCGCCGCCAGACCCTCTACGCGGGACTAATCGAAGACCAACTGGCCGCCCACCCGGGGTTAAACCGGGATCGGCTTGAATCAGCCGTCCGCTTAGCCCACCGGCGCTGGCTGCAAAGGCAATGCAAGCCGCCGGCCATGCCGCCCCGCGCCTGAGGTTGCCCCACGATGAGGGGTCCGCCCTCGATGCGGGTCCAACCAGCCGGCGCCTTGCTAGGCGAATGTCGTCCAACCCGCTGGGCCGACGTGACCGTCCGCGCTCCTTCCTCGCTAAGGATTCGGGTAGCTTAACCGTGCGCATCGAAAGGCCTTGACGTTCACGGGGGGGGTATGAATTAGGGCGCTCGTTGACCGAGTCGAGTCAAAGCACTCCTACACCGAACTCGCCGCCGGGATGCATTACAACCAAGGCGAGCAGTGGTTCGAGACCAAGGAACGCATCGAGCTGTTCCAGAAAGGCGCCGTCGCCCGAGAAGGCCCCTGCAAGGTCCTCTGGCCCAGCCCATTGTCCACCGATGAGGAGATCGACGTGCTCACCGCCGACGGCCAACGCTTCCGCAGCCGCGTCTCGGGCCTGAGCTTCTATGACCCCACCGCTGGCCAGAGCGTTCTCTTCGCCGAACTCCAGCCCAGCCCCCCGGTCAAACCGAGCCCGAGGCCATCGACGAGCAGATCGAGTTTGGGGAGCATCGCCTGGGCCCGGGCCGGGCGTTCGGGTGGGGCGCCGAAGCGCAGGCGGTGCCCGTGTTCAAGCGCTGGCAGGTCATCGACCGGCGCGAGATCCTCTTCGAGCAAGTACACTGGCCCAGCGTTTCGGCTCTGGCCGAAGGCCTGCCGAAGCAAGCCCGTACCGCCTCCGAACCCACCCAGCGCGTCGCCTCGACCGAACGCCGCTTGCCACCGCGCCACGCCGTCGCCCGTGCCGAGCATAGCACCCTTGACCAGCCCACCGGCGGCCAACCCGCCCTGGACTGGAACCGACGCGCCAGCCTGCTGCTGGGCGATTACGCCCGGTCAGATCAAGCCCCACATGAACCCGCCCCCACGGCCGCGCTCGCCGCCGCGCCGTCCGAGGTAGGTCACTCCCCCGGGCTCGTGCTCGATTACGAGTTGGTGACCGGTTCGACGGACTTCACCTTCAAGGGCGACACCACCTACCTCGTAACCGGCCGTGTCTGGCTCTATGGCCAAACCACCTTCGAAGGGAACGCCGTCATCAAGTTCCGCGTCGATAATCCCTCCGAGTTGCCTTGGCTGGCCCTGGCCTACGGCACGGTGGACTGTCGCACCGGGCCCTACCGGCAGGTCGTCTTCACCGCCAAGGATGACAACAGCGTGGGCGAGGTCATCCCCGGCAGCACCGGCAACCCGAGCGGGTACTACGCCGAGTACGGTCTGTACGTGTACCTGCCGAGCGCGGCCGTTGAACTGACCCATCTCCAGATGCGTTGGTTCAAGCTGGGGTTGCTCTTGGTGGGGGGCAGCGGTCATTTGGTTCGGCACGGGCAATTGGTCGAGTGCGCCGGCGCCCTCTACGCCTCCTCGACCAGTTTCAACGCGGAGAACCTGCTGATGGTCAACACCCATTGGCGGGTGGCGCCGAGCAATCCGGGGTCGATTCAGGGCGCGCATTGGACCGTGGACCGTGCAGGGTATCCGGCGCAGATGAACGGGGGTTCGTTGAGCAGAGTCAACAACGACCTCGGAAAGGAGGCGGGCACCCAAGTGGACATCGGGCTACACTACGTTGCGAGCGTCAACGGTGCCGCCAGCGACAGCGACGGGGCCGGGTTGCCGGACTACGCCGAGGATCACAACGGCAACAACCTGGTCAATGGTGGCGAAACCAGCCCCGATG